>JALORL010000083.1 GCA_025458915.1 Hydrogenophaga sp. | reverse complement strand
GTCCATGGCCGCGGCCCGTTCCGCATAGACCGCCCGCACCCGCTCCAGGGTGGCGGGCATGCGGCCGGCCTTGAGGTACTGCGCGGCGGTGGCCTGGGCGAAGGTGCTGGTGTGGGCGTCGCTGAACTGCTTGCACATGGTGGCCTTGGCCAGCAGTTCGGCGGGACCCACCATCCAGCCCACGCGCAGACCAGGGCTGAGCACCTTGCTGAGCGACCCGCAGTGCACCAGCAGATCGCGGCTGCCGGGCACGCTGGCGCTCAGGGCCAGCAGGCTCGGCGGCGGCGCTTCGCCGAAGTACAGGTCACCGTAGGGGTCGTCTTCCACGATGAGGGTGTTGTGCTTCACCGCCATGTCCAGCACGCGCTGGCGGCGCGCCAGGCTGAGCATGGCGCCGCTGGGGTTGCCGAAGGTGGGGATGAGGTAGACGAACTTGGGCTTGTGCTGTTCGATCAGCTTTTCCAGCACGTCGGCATCCACGCCGTCGCCGTCCACCGGCGCGGTGATGAGCTCGGCGCCGCACAGGCGGAAGCACTGGATGGTGGCCAGGAAGGTGGGGCCTTCAACGATGACCTTGTCGCCGGGGGAAATGAGCGTTTTGCCCAGCAGGTCCAGGGCCTGCTGGCTGCCGGTGGTGACGATGAGGTCTTCCGGCGCCACGCCGGTGGCTCCCTTGCTGGCCATGAAACCGGCGATCTGTTCGCGCAGCGGCTGGTAGCCCTCGGTGGCGCCGTACTGCAGGGTGGCGCCTGGTTCTTCGGTGAGTGCCATGTTGACCGCTTCGCCAGGGCGCTGTCGGGGAAGCCGCCGGCGAAGCTGATGATGCCGGGCTTGCCCAGCAGCTTGAAGAGTTCGCGGATGGCGGAGGTTTCGACGTTGTTCAGGCGGTCGGCGAAGGGCGTGGTGAAGGGCATGGCGGTGCGGTGTCCCGTGGGGTTGGAGGGAAACCGGCATTGTCACCAATTCCGCCGCACGATTCCTGCGTGTCGGGCTTTGTTGCAGGGCTGGGCCTACACTTCCGCGCATGATGAAACCCGCCGCCATCGAAGCCCTATTCGCCACCTTGCAAGCCGCCAACCCGCAGCCGCAGACCGAGCTGGAATACACCAGCGTGTTCGAGCTGCTGGCGGCGGTGCTGCTCTCGGCGCAGGCCACCGATGTGGGCGTGAACAAGGCCACGCGCAAGCTGTTTCCGGTGGCGAACACCCCGCAGAAGATCCTGGACCTGGGGCTGGAAGGGCTGGAGGGTTACATCAAGACCATCGGCCTGTACCGCAGCAAGGCCAAGCACCTGATGCAGACCTGCCAGATGCTGGTGGAGCGCCACGGCGGCGAGGTGCCCGGCACGCGCGAGGAACTCGAAGCCCTGCCCGGGGTCGGCCGCAAGACCGCCAACGTGGTGCTGAACGTGGCCTTCGGCCAGCCCACCATGGCGGTGGACACGCACATCTTCCGCGTGAGCAACCGCACCGGCCTGGCGCCGGGCAAGACGCCGCTGGCGGTGGAGCTGCAGCTCATGAAGCGGGTACCACCTGCCTATGCGGTGGACTCGCACCACTGGCTGATCCTGCACGGCCGCTACGTGTGCCAGGCGCGCAAGCCGCTGTGCCCGCAGTGCACGGTGTCCGCCTACTGCGGATTCAAGGCAAAGACAAAAGCCTGAGCGAAGACCTGAGCCACCGAAGGGGAGGCGTCAGGGCTGCATCCAGCCCTGCACCGTCGACAAGCCCAGCGCCCATTGCGTGAGGGCGTGCAACAGCAACCCGACCAGCGCGCCCACCAGCGTGCCGTTGATGCGGATGAACTGCAGGTCGCGGCCGATGTTCTGTTCCAGCACGCGGCTCATGTCGTGCGCGTCCCAGGCCTGCACGCGCTGGGACACGAAGGCCACCAGCGTTGCGCGGCTGGCCTCCAGCAATTGCAGCAGCGCGGCCTGGGCCTGCTGGTTAAGCCATTCGCGCAGTGGCGCGTCGTTGACCAGTTGCAGGCCGGTGGACTGCACCACTGCGGCCATGCGGTCGGCCAGCGGACTCTCGGGGCGGGCGGCGTCCTGGCGCAGGGTGCGCAGGAAGTCGTGCCACCAGGCGTCGATAGGCGCTTCCCAGCCGGGCTGGGCCATCCACGCATCGCGCCAGCCGGCGACCCGGGCCCGCCATTCCGCGTCGGTTTGCAGGCGGTCGATGGAGGCTTTCATCCAATCGTCGAACCGGTGGCGCAGTTCGTGTTCGGGGTCGGCGGCCACGTCGGACAGCGTGCGGGTGAGCGCAGCCACCAGCTTGCGGGTGGCCAGCCGCGCGGCCACCTGGTCCAGGCCCACGTACTTGAGCTGCTTGAGCTCGATGGCGATGGCGTCGGTCAGGCGCTCCTGCACCGCGTCCTGCGCAGACCAGTTGGCCAGCTGGTTCAGCAGGCCGTCCAGCCACTGCTGGTGGTGGCCGTGGGCGGTGAGGGCCTGCAGCGCCTGGCCGCCCAGGGCGGACAGATCGGCCTCGCGCAGCATGCGCTGGGCCAGCCGGGCCACCCATTGGCGCGCAGGGGTCTGGGCGAGCACATCGATGAGCGCAGGCGTGGCGCGCTGCAGCCATTGCCCCACCTGCTGCGCCGGTTCGGGGCGCGACAGCCATTGCCCCAGGGCACCGGCCATGTCCCAGCCGGCCAGCGCGCGCCGCACGTGTTCGGCGGTGAGGAAGTGTTCGCCCAGAAAGCGCGCCAGCTGGGCACCCAGGCGGTCCTTGTTGGCCACGATGATGGCGGTGTGCGGAATGGGCAGCCCCAGCGGGTGGCGGAACAATGCCACCACGGCAAACCAGTCGGCCAGGGCGCCGATCATCGCGGCTTCGGCAGCGGCGGCCACATAGCCCCATGCGGCGTGGCGCGGCTCCAGCAGCGTGGCGGCGGCATACACGCCAGCCGCCAGCACCAGCAGGCCCAAGGCCAGTGCCTTCATGCGGTTCGGGCTGTACGGGGCGGCCATACTGGAAACGAAAACGGAAACGGACGCTTCATGCCGGCAGTGTGACCGCAAGTGGCGGGGCCGGTGCAGGAGTCAGAGAGTGACACACACATGACCGCCGGGCGCAGGCGCGTCCACCGGCCATTCGTTGACCGCCTGGATCGGTCGGTTACCGTGCAGCGCGAGGTACGACACCGCGCGGATCACGCCTGCGTGGGTGACCCACACCGCTTCGGAGTGGCCTTTGCCTCGAAGGTCCTGCAATGCGGATGCGACCCGGTCGATCACCTGCTGCGTGCTCTCGGTGCCGCCGAAGCGGTGGTGCGGGAAGTCGGCCATCCAGGCGTCGAACGCGTTGCGGGGAATGGCGTTCCAGGGCTGCATTTCCCATTGGCCAAAGTGCATTTCGTTCAGCCGGGCATCGGCATGGGGCGGTTGCAGGTCCGGACGCAGCGAATGAACGACCTCGGCCAGCTGCCCTGCCCGGCCGAGCGCTGATACCCATAACGGAGCGCCGTGCGGCAGCAGCGGTGCAGTCGCTTCAGCCGCTGCCTGCGTAAGGTCCGCATGCGCAGGCACGTCGCTGGCGCCGTAACAAACGCCCGGTGGCAGAGCCACCTGCGCGTGGCGCAGCAGCCAGAGCTTCACGCCAACCCACCCCCACCGGGCAGGGCCAGGGCCAGCCCCAAGAGAAACCCGACTTCACCCACCTGCTGCGTGGCGCCCAGGCCGTCGCCCGTGAAGCCTTGCAGGCGGCGCTGCAGCAGGCGCCACATCCACGCCAGCCCAGCGGCAGCACCCACAAGCGCCAGTGGCCAAGGGGCGGCGGGCAGCCATGCCACCACCAGCGCCATCGCAGCAGCCCACCACAGCAGGCCCACCAGCACAGCGGCGTTCCCAATGTGTTCGGCCAGCGGCTTGCTTTTGGAGCTGGGCGTGTCGCCCACGTGCGGCAGCGTGCGGATGACGAACAAGGGCAGCAGCCGCGACGTGACATGCCCGGCGAACAGCGCCGCGGTGGCCAGCACGGTGCTCACCTGCGCCAGCAGCGCCAGCAGCGCCACCTTGGCCAGCAGCGCCAGCACCAGCGCAATGGCGCCGTAGCTGCCAATGCGCGAGTCTTTCATGATGTCCAGCGCACGCTCGCGGTCCATGCTGCCGCCCAGGCCATCGGCCAGGTCGGCCAGGCCGTCCTCATGGAAGGCCCCGGTGAGCAGCACGCCCACGATGGTGCTGGCAACCGCGGCCACCCAGGGCGCCGCCGGTTGGGCAGGTAAAAGCGCCAGCAAGCCGTACAGCACACTGGCCGTGACCCCGCCCACCACCCAGCCCACGCCCGGAAAGTGCGCCGCGCTGGCCCGCAACATGGCGGGGCTGAACCCCACCCATTCGGCCAGGCGCCCGGTGACGGGAATGCGGGTGAAGAACTGCAGGGCCAGCAGGTAATGCCGCAGGAAGACCTTCATGGGTTCAGGCGTCTGTTGGGGGGAACCTGATGGGTGTGGCGGTCATGCGCGGTGCGCGCCCTTCGACAGGCTCAGGGCGAACGGTGTTGGTTGGCCATCCGCCACCGGAAGCTGACCGGGCAACCACCTCGCGATCACCCCACCGTTCGGGCTGAGCCTGTCGAAGCCCCAGCCTGCACGCCGGCGTGCGCGACGACCGGCGCTGGTTGAACGGCGCTTTCCTCGCCGCGCGACACCCCCGCCGCCTCGAAACTGGCCATCTCGCGGAGCAGTGCACAGGCACTGACCAGCAGCGGCCAGGCCAGCGCGGCACCCGAGCCTTCGCCCAACCGCAAGCCCAGTTCCAGCAAGGGTTCGGCACGCAGGTGGGCCAGCATCAGTGCATGGCCGCGTTCGCCGGAGCGGTGGGCGAACACGCAGCGCTGCAGCACATGGGGCTGCAACTGACTGGCCACGAGCACCGCCGAACTGGCGATGAAGCCATCCACCACGATCACGCGCCGGTCGACCGCTGCGGCCAGCACCGCGCCCACCATGGTCGCGATCTCGAACCCGCCGAAAGCGGCCAATGCATCGAGGGGCTGCCGCGCCTCCGGGTGGCGGGCCAGCACCTGGCGCAGCACGGCGATCTTGCGTTGCACGGCATCCGCGTCCAGCCCGGTGCCGGCGCCGGTGCAGTCGGCCACCGCCAGGCCGGCCAGGCGGGCGAGCAGCATCGAAGCGGACGAGGTGTTGCCGATGCCCATTTCACCGAGCAGCAGCGCGTTGCCGGGTAGCCGGCGCACGAGAGCTGCGCCTTCGGCCATGGCTGCGCCGCACTGCGCGGCGGTCATGGCGGGGCCCTCCAGCGGATCGGCCGTGCCCTGCCCCTGCTTGCAGACCACCAGTCCGTGTCGGGGTGCAAATTCGTGGCGCACACCGCAATCGGCCACCGTGAGGCCGATGCCGTGCTGGCGCGCGAGTACGCTCACCGCCGCGCCACCCGCCAGAAAGTTCTCCACCATCTGCCAGGTCACGTCGCTGGGGTAGGCCGATACGCCGTGCGCGGCCAACCCATGGTCCGCAGCGAACACCACCAGTTGGGGCGACTCCAGCGCAGGTGCTTCGGAGCCCAGGATGAGACCGATGCGCTGGGCCAGGGCCTCGATGCGGCCGAGCGAACCGACCGGTTTGGTCTTGTTGTCGAGCAGAAACTTCAGGCGGGCCGCCAGCTCGGCCTGCGCAATATCGGCCACGGCGGGAATTTCAAACGGCATGGGAGTCTCCTCTTGTCATTTCTGGATGAGCGCTTCAAGCACCCCGGGCTCAAAGTGCTTTTCGATGTAGTCGGCCAGACCGTTGAACACGGTGTCCAGCGTGGGTGCACTGGCGCCGAACAGGGCGTGCAGCACGTTGGGGTCTTCGAACAGGCCGTGCAGGTAAATGCCGAGCACGTTGCCGGCGGCGTTCTGCCAGCCCAGGCCACCGGGCAGCGCTTCGGTGGCCACGTCACCCGCGGCGGCCATGGCGGCGTGCGCCTGCGTCTGGCCGTGGTGGATTTCATAGCCTGCGACCGCCACACCCGACAGCGCTGCCCAGCGGCCGTGCAGTGTGTCGAAAGCGGTGCGGGTATGGCGTACGGTTTTGTGCAGCTCGAACTGCGTCACCAGCGGCAGCAGGCCCAGGCCGGGGGCGTTGCCGTCGATCTGATGCGGGTCGACCAGCGCTTCGCCCAGCATCTGCAGCCCGCCGCACACCCCCAGCACCGCCCTGCCCTGCGCCGCGTGCTCGGCCACCGCACGGTCCAGCCCCTGCGCGCGCAGCCAGGCCAGATCAGCGGCCGTGGCCTTGCTGCCGGGCAGCACGATCCAGCCGGCGCCGGCGCAGTCGGCCGGCGTGCGGGCCCAGACCAGGCGAACGCCGGGCACGTTCTTGAGCGGCTGGAATTCGTCGAGGTTGCTGATGCGCGGGTAGGCGAGGACGGCAATGGTGGTGTGCACCGCACCAGCGGAACGGGTCGTGTCGTCAAAGACGCCGTCTTCTTCTGGCAGGCCGTGCTGCCACCACATGGGCAAGGTGGCCACGGTGGGCACGCCGGTGAGGTCCTGCAGCATCTGCGGCGCGGGCGCGAGCAGGCTGGCGTCGCCCCGGAACTTGTTGAGCACGAAGCCGTGAATCAGCGCCTGTTCGTCGGTCGGCAGCAGGGCCCAGGTGCCGTACAGATGGGCGAAGGCGCCGCCACGGTCAATGTCGGTCACCAACAGGCAGCGCGCCTGGGCGTGGCGGGCCACGCGCATGTTGACGATGTCGCTGGCGTGCAGGTTGATTTCGGCCGGCGAGCCGGCGCCCTCGATCACCACCACATCGTTGTCGGCGCGCAGTTCGTCCAGCGCGGCGGCAATCTGCGGCCACACGTGCAGGCTGCGGCCGCGCCAGGGCATGTCGGACAAGGCCTGGCTCACCTGGCCCATCAGCACCACCTGGCAGCGGGTGTCGGCTTCGGGCTTGAGCAGTAAGGGGTTCATGCGCACGTCGGGCTCGGCATTCGCTGCCAGCGCCTGGAAGTACTGGGCACTGCCGATTTCTGCCCCAACGCTCCAACGCTGACGCGGGTCGCTGCCCCCCAGGGGGGCTGTTTCGCCTTGGGGCGGCCCGGCGGCATGGGCGGCAGGCCCCCACGCTCCTCCGCTTCGCGGGTCGCTGCCCCCCACGGGGGCTGTTTCGCCTTGGGGCGGCCCGGCGGCATGGGCGGCAGGCCCCCATGCTCCTCCGCTTCGCGGGTCGCCGCCCCCCAGGGGGGCTGTTTCGCCTTGGGGCGGCCCGGCGGCATGGGCGGCAGGCCCCCATGCTCCTCCGCTTCGCGGGTCGCTGCCCCCCAGGGGGGCTGTTTCGCCTTGGGGCGGCCCGGCGGCGAAACGGTCTGCCACGGTGGGGCCTTTCACCACCCGGGCGTTGTTGCTCATGTTCTGTGCCTTGAACGGCGCCACCTTCAATCCAAGGCGGGCATAGTGGCGGCACAGGGCGGTGGTGAGCCAGCTTTTGCCGGCGCCACTGGTGGTGCCCAGCACCATCACACAGGCTGCAGGCATCACGTCACCCGTTCCTTGCGCCGCAGCAGCGCAGCGCGCAGTGCCCCTTGCGCCTCGGGCGGCTGCACACTGAGGCGCCAGTAGCCGGGCAGGCCGAGCGATCGGGTATCGCGCAGCTTGATGCCTTGGTCGCGCAGGGTGTCCACGTCAACCGGGCCCGGCGCGCGGGCGCAGAAATAGTTGGTGAAGCTGGGCAGGCACACCCAGCACAGCTGTTCCAGCAGTTGAACCTGTTGCTGCTTCCAGAGGCTCAGGCGCTGTCGGCTCGATGCCAGCCACTGCTGGGCCTCCTCGCTGGTCCAGGCCTGCAGCAGCGCCACACCCTGGCTGCCAATGGCCCAGGAAGGTGCGAGCATCTCCAGCTGCTGCACCAGGGTCTGAGCGTTGGCCGGCGCTATGGCATAGGCCCCACGCACACCAGCAAGGCCCATGGCCTTGTTGGGCGACCACAGCTGCCACAGGTGTTGCAGATCGACGGGCATCAGGCTGGACTGCCCACGCAGACGCAAGGGCTCATAGGCCCGGTCCAGCACCACGATGCTGCCCGCCTGTGCGCCCTGCCAAGCCTGGGCCTCCTCTACGCCCTGGGGGCTGGAAGGTTCACACAGCCACACCAGATCGGCCTGGGTGGCAAAGTCGGTCTGGCGCATGTGCCAGGCGCGGGCCATCTGCGCGTAGTCGCCATAGGCCAGCGCCGGTTGCCAGAAGCGGCGCGCGCCTCCGCGGTGCGCCAGGGCAGTGATGCGGGCAATCAGTTCGCTGGCGCTGGCCCCGGGCACGATGCGCTCCGGCGCCACCTGGTGGAATGCGGCCAGGGCATGGCGCAGGTCGGTGTAGCGGGGGTCGGGGTAATGCACAGGGTCGGCCTGCTGCACTGCCTGCAGCGCGGCGGGGCATGGGCCGCACGCGTTGGTGCTGGTGGAAAAGTCCCAGCGGGGCACGCCATGGGCGTCGGGTCCACCGTGTTCACGGTTCATGCAAGGTTCCTCCAGGCCAATGCAACGGTCGCCAGGGCAGACGTGGTGGCCAGGGCCAGCACCACCCGCCCGCCCAGGCACAGCGCGCGCTCGGTATCGGCTCTCAGCGGGCAACGCCCCGCCGCGTGCAGGGTATACACCCCCGGCTTGGCCAGACGCACATCCAGCGACAACGCCATGGCGGCCATGGGCCAGCCGCCGTTGGGCGATGGCGTCATCCTCGCATGCCGGGGCAATTCCATCCAGTGCCGGCGTGGCGACAACGCCGCCAGCAGGGCAGCGGTGATGCGCGCCGGTATCCACGACAGCACGTCGTCGGCACGCGCGGCCCACTTGCCGGCCCAGGTCCAGTCGCGGCCACCGCGCTCGCCGCGGTAGCCCCACATGGCGTCGGCGGTGTTGGCGAATCGGTATAGCGCGGCGCCGGGAAAGCCTGCCACGGCGAACCAGAACAAGGGGGCCACCACCGAGTCGTTCAGGTTCTCAGCCAGGGTCTCGATGGCGCTCTCGCGCACCGCCGCTTCACCGAGATGGCGCACGTCTCGGCTGACCAGCCAGGACAGTCGTTCACGCCCAGCCGGCAGCGAATCGGCCAGGGCAGTTTCCACAGCCCGCACCTCGTCACGCAACATGCGCCACGACAGCATGGGCTTGAGCAGCACGCCCAGCGCGAGCGCCTGCGCCCACCAGGGCCAGCCGGTGATGGACCAGGCAGCCACAACCGCCAGCGCCCCGCAGAACACCACACCAAGGCACCAGGCTAGCCCACCCAGAATGAAGCTCAAGGCGGGGCGCCTGTGGGCCTCGACCACCAGCGGTGCGATGCGCCGCCCCATGAAGGACAAGTAGTGCCCCATGGCCACCACCGGGTGGCATCGCGCGGGCGGCTCGCCGAATGCGCGGTCCAGCGCCAAGGCCACGAGCACCGCCAGGGGCATGACGAGGGTGGATGGCCAGAATTCAGGCATGGTGAAGCGGCATCAGGCCCGGCGCGCTTGAAGGCCCAGCTTGGCGAGCAGGTCCATGTCGGCCACCACGTCGGGGTTGCCGGTGGTGAGCAGCTTCTCGCCGTAGAAAATGGAGTTGGCACCGGCCAGGAAACACAAGGCCTGCACCGCATCGCTCATCTGCTGGCGCCCCGCAGACAGGCGCACCCGTGCGCGCGGCATGGTGATGCGGGCCACCGCGATGGTACGCACGAATTCGAGGGGGTCCAGGTCGGGCTGGTCGGCCAGCGGCGTACCGGCCACCTTCACCAGATGGTTGATGGGGACCGATTCCGGATAGTCCGGCGCCAGGT
>JALORL010000012.1 GCA_025458915.1 Hydrogenophaga sp. | reverse complement strand
CAGGCGCAGGGCAGCCAGCATGTGCGCGAAGACATCGAAAAGCTCAAGCTGCAGATCGAGGAGTTCACCCGGAAGGGCGACTTCAACAAGGTGGCCGAGCTGCAATACGGCAAGTTGCCCGAGCTGGAAAAGCGCCTGAAAGAAGCGCAAGACAAGGAAGCCGCCAAAGGGGCTCCGGGCAGTGCGCCGAAGCTGCTGCGCACGCAGGTGGGGGCCGAAGAAATTGCCGAGGTGGTCAGCCGTGCCACGGGCATTCCGGTGTCCAAGATGATGCAGGGCGAGCGCGACAAGCTGCTGCAGATGGAAGACAAGCTGCACGACCGCGTGGTGGGCCAGGACGAGGCGATTGCCGCCGTGGCCAACGCCATCCGCCGCTCGCGCTCCGGCCTGTCGGACCCGAACCGGCCCACTGGTTCCTTCCTGTTCCTGGGCCCCACCGGCGTGGGCAAGAGTGCGCATCGACATGAGCGAGTTCATGGAGAAGCACTCGGTGGCCCGCCTCATTGGCGCGCCGCCCGGCTACGTGGGCTACGAGGAGGGCGGTTACCTCACCGAGGCGGTGCGCCGTAAGCCGTACTCCGTGCTGCTCCTCGACGAGGTGGAGAAGGCCCATCCGGACGTGTTCAACGTTCTGCTGCAGGTGCTCGACGACGGCCGCCTGACCGACGGCCAGGGCCGTACCGTGGACTTCAAGAACACCGTGATCGTGATGACAAGCAACATCGGTTCGCACCTCATCCAGGCCATGGTGGGTGAGCCGTATGACGACGTGAAGGACGCGGTGTGGGGCGAGCTGAAGAACCACTTCCGGCCCGAGTTCCTCAACCGCATCGACGAAACCGTGGTGTTCCACGCGCTGGACGCCAAGCACATCGAGTCCATCGCCGCCATCCAGCTCAAGGCGCTGCAGGCCCGCCTTCACAAGATGGAGCTGCGGCTGGAGGTGTCGCCAGCGGCGCTGGCCGAACTGGCCAAGGTGGGCTTCGATCCGGTGTTCGGTGCCCGGCCGCTCAAGCGCGCCATCCAGCAGCGCATCGAGAACCCGCTCTCGAAGTTCCTGCTGGAAGGCCGCTACCCGCCCAAGTCGGTGATTCCGGTGGGGGTGGACCCGGTGCGCAACCCGGGCGTGTTCGAGTTCGGCGCGGCGGAAAATATCGCCTGAACCGGCGTTTTAAGGCTGCTGCGGGTTGGGGCGCCGGCCCTACCCACAGCCAGCCTGGAGGCCTATCATGGGTCGCATGACCCAGATGCCCCCTGAATTCCCCATGCGTGCCCTGTTCGATGCCCAGCATGCCGCGAGCCGGGCCCATGTGGACGTTCCCCTAGCGCTGCGCCAAGACCGCCTGGGCCGCCTGCGCAACCTGATCGAATCGAATGCCAACGCGCTCGCGGACGCGGTGCAGGCCGACTTCGGCGTGCGTTCCCGCTCGCTCACGGAAGCAGCCGACCTGTTCGTGCTGCGCGCCGGCATGGCCCAGTTGCACAGGCAACTGCCGCGCTGGATGAAGCCGCAACGCGTGTCGACGCCGTTGTACCTTCAACCGGCGCGGGCCCATCTGCAGCCCCAGCCGCTCGGCGTGGTGGGCGTGATCGGCCCGTGGAACTATCCGCTGCAGCTCACCCTGGGTCCGGCGGCCACGGCGCTGGCGGCGGGCAACCGGGTGATGCTCAAGCCCAGCGAACTCACCCCGGAAACCTCGGCACTCGTGGCTTCGCTGGTGCACAAGGCATTTTCTGCCGACGAGTTTTGCGTGGTTCTGGGTGCCGTGGACGTGGCACAGGCGTTTTCGCAACTGCCGTTTGACCACCTGTTCTTCACCGGTTCCACCCAGGTGGGTCGCCAGGTGGCCGCTGCCGCCGCCGTCAACCTCACCCCAACCACGCTGGAGCTGGGTGGCAAATCCCCGTGCGTGATTGACGCGTCTTGCGATCTGGCCGATGCAGCCCTGAAGATTGCACACGGCAAACTTCTCAACGCCGGGCAAACCTGCATTGCGCCCGACTATGTGCTGTTGCCCAGGGGCATGGAAGCGCGGTTTGAGCGGGCTTTCCTGGACGCCGCCCAGCGCCTGTTCCCCGCCGTGGAGGGCAACCCCGACTACGCGTCCATCATCAGCGAGCGGCACCATGCCCGCCTGCTGGCGCTGGTGGGGGAGGCCCGTGCCGGCGGTGCGCGTGTCGTGGGGTGGGGCGCTGATGCGCAATCGGCCCCATCTGCCCGCCGCCAACTGGCGCCTGCCCTGATATTCAACCCGCCGGCGCACGGCCGACTCATGGAGGAGGAGATTTTCGGCCCCTTGCTGCCCGTGCTCAGCTATGAGCGGCTGGAAGACGCGATCGCAACCATCAATGCCAGGCCGCGCCCCCTGGCGCTGTACTGGTTCGGCGCCGATGCGGCGGCGCGCGACCGGGTGCTGGCGGGAACCGTGAGCGGTGGGGTCAGTGTGAACGACACCCTCATGCACGTGGCCCATGATCGTCTGCCGTTCGGCGGGGTGGGCGACAGCGGCTGGGGCGCCTACCACGGGAAGGCCGGCTTCCTGCGGTTCACGCATTGCAAGCCGGTGCTGGTGCAGTCCCGTTTTTCGTTGGGACATTGGTTCTTTCCGCCCTATGGCCAGCGGTTCGCCCGGATCATGGGTCTGCTGCGCCGCTGGATCTGAGGGGTTGGGAGCCTGCCGGTCCCGGCGTTTTCAGGCGTCGGCGGCAGCGTCTTCGTCCATGTCGCTGATCACCTTCGCCGGAGTCAGGGTGAGGTAGCCCTCGGTCAGCAGCTGCTCGGCCAGCTCGGCAATGTCACTGCCGAGCAGCATGGAAAGTTCATGGGCACTTCGGCGTCCATTGGCCATGAGCAAAAGCGTGTGCGCTCTGCGTCCCACTCGGTCGGGCCGGGCGAGGGCTTCCCAGGCGCGCTGGGTTTTGGCGTATCGGCGGATATTTGGCATGGTTATCTCCCTGGGGCGCCCGATTGCACCGGCGCCGGGTCGATTCTGCTGCGACCTCCTGCCAGACTACCTGTCAGATATGACAGGAACTTGACCCCGGCTGCGAATGGGGCTGCCTGCGTCAGGGCGGTGCGTCCCCGTGCCGATGCCATCGGGTGGGGGGATGTCCCACGGCCGCCTTGAACATGGCGCTGAAGGCGCTTTCGCTGGCATAGCCGGTCGCCGTCGCAACCTCGCCGACAGGAACGCCCCGCGCGAGCAGCGGCAGCGCGTGGGCGAGTACTGCCTGCTGGCGCCACTGCTGGTAGGTGGTGCCGAGTTCGTCGCGGAACAACCGCGCGACGGTGCGCTCGCTGGCCCCGATGTCTGCTGCCCACCGCGCCAGTGTGGCGCGTTCGGCCGGGCAGTTCAGCACCGCTTCGCACAGGCTTTTCAGGCGCTTGTCGCTGGGCATGGGGACGCCCAGTGCCTGGGTGTCGGCGTGCACCAGTTCATCGAGCACCAGCGCCGCCAGCATCCGGTCGCGCTCCGGCTCGGCAGCGCGGTGCGTGGCAGCATCCATGGCACGCACCAGCTCGCGCAGCAAGGACGACACCAGAACCATGCGGCACTCGGTGCCTGCGTTCGGCTGTGCCCCGGCGTGGATGTACAGCGTGCGCAATTCCGCAGCTTCGCGCACCGTCACGGCGTGGCGTGTGCCCGGCGGAATCCAGACCGCCCGCGACGGTGGAACGATGAACGTCACTGCCTGCAGGCTTTCGGCGTCCGGCATCACCATCACCTGCACCAGCCCGGTGGCGCAGTAGGCCAGTTGGCCCCAGGGGTGGCTGTGGGGCTCGAAATGCGTATCGGCCCCGAGCGCGCGGGAGCGGACCCTGACCGGGCGCACATGGTCGGGCGTGAACGGATCGGTGTCCCCCACGGGAACAGGGCGTACCTGGCGCCGGCTTGTTGGAGCGGCCCAGGATCGACGAGGGGAGGAGGGCATGGACGGATCAGAATTTTGGCGGATTGGCGATGAATCTTGGCGGATCATCGCGATTCAGCGATGTCGTCGAAGTCTACGATGGCGCCATGCAGTCCAGCCCCACTTCTTCAGCGTTGCCCCTGGGTACCCCGGTGCCCCTGCGGCAAGACGCCAGCCTGATCGGGCTCGTGGGCATCGCCCACCTGATCAGCCACTTCAGCCAGCTGATGCTGGCACCGCTGTTTCCCTGGCTCAAGGATGCGTTCAACGCCAGCTACGCGGAGCTCGGCTTTCTCATGACGGTGTTCTTCGTCGTGTCCTGCGCCGTGCAGGCCGCATCGGGGTTTGTGGTGGACCGCTTCGGCCCACGCCCGGTGCTGTTTGCCGGGCTGGCGCTGCTGGGTGTGGCCGCGCTGGGTTTTGCAGCCAGTACCAGCTATGCCATGCTGGCTGCCTTTGCCGCGGTGGCGGGTGTGGGCAATGGCGTGTTTCACCCGGTGGACTACACCCTGCTGAACCGCAAGGTCAGTGCACCCCGGCTCGGCCATGCCTACAGCGTGCACGGTATCACGGGGAGTTTGGGCTGGGCGCTGGCGCCGGCCATGCTGGTACCGATTGCACTGGCCCATTCCTGGCGCGCTGCGCTGGTGGCTGCAGGCGTCCTGGTGTTTGCAGTGCTCGCATTGCTGTGGTGGCATCGCGACCGGCTTGCCCTGCCTGCCATGCCTGCCCCGGTGCGCGGTGTGGTGTCCACGCCGGCCGACAGACCCATGGATTTCCTGCGCATTCCGTCGGTATGGATGTGCTTTGCCTTCTTTCTCTTCTACGCGATGTCGCTGAGTGTCGTGCAGGCTTTCGCGCCCGAAGCGGCCCGCCAGTTGCATGCTGTGCCCCTCGCGCTGGTGGCTGTATGCCTCACCACCTACATGCTTTGCGCGGCGGGGGGCATGGTGCTGGGTGGATTTCTGGCGGCCGACCCGGCCCGCTGCGAAAAAGTGGTGGGCGTGGGTTTCGGGCTGGCTGCTTCCATCGCTCTGGTGCTGGCGTTTGCCGAGCTTCCTGCCCTGGCCGTGCCGGCGCTGTTCGGTGCCATGGGGTTTTCTGCAGGGATTGCAGGACCTTCCCGGGACATGCTGGTCAAGCGCTCCACACCCGACAACGCCACCGGCCGGGTGTATGGCGTGGTGTATTCCGGGCTGGACATCGGACAAGCCGTGTCGCCCCTGGTGTTCGGTGTGCTTATGGATCAGGGACGTTTCCAGGGCGTGCTGGTCGGCCTTGCCGTTGTGCAGGCGGTGCTCATCGCAAGTGCCTTCAACGTACGCAGGGTTCGGCGGACGGCGTTGGCTGTTGCCTGAATCACACGCCGATGGTCTTCCCCGCGCTGGAGTCTGAAGCCGTTCGAATGCGTTTTGCCGGGCTCTGTCGGCCGCATTCCTGAATTTCCAGAAGGTCGGCACTGGCGGGTGTGGGCACCGGGTATAACTGCGGCTGGCCCTCACAACCGCTACAACCCGTTTCCGCCGTATCCATGTCTGCCCCTTCCCGATTGCTGCAGCAGTGTCTGCAGGAGGCGCTCAAAGAAGCGCCCGACATGCTGATCCGCTCGGCGGACACTGTGATCGCGGAGTTGCAGCAGGCGGAAAAGAACGGCAAGGAAATCGCTGTTCGGGACCGGTTCGCCCGCGCCTGGTGGAACCTGATGCAGAACAAGTTGCTGTGGTCACAGACGTTCCCGCAGCGCCTGAAGGAGGCGTTTCGGGGTGAGGGGGGGGATGCGCAGCTGTCCCGCCTCGCGACCCTGTCGGAATCGATGCTGCTGTCGCTGGTGGACGAGCACCAAGTCAACGAATCCTTGGAGTCTGCACGGGTCCTGCAAAGCATTCAGGCCGTTGTCGAGCTTGAACTGGCGGCACTCGACGCACTGGTGAGCCCCCTGCTGGGACACGACAGCGTACGCGCCGAGCTCAACCCGATGCGTCCCACCATCTATGTGCGCGCCCTGCGCAACCTGATGGTCGACGATGAGGTGGACGCCGACATCCGCGCCATCTGGTTGCGCCAGTTCGGTCCGGTTCTGGGTCGTGAACTGCAGAAGCTCTACATGCACCTGGTCCAGATGCTGCAACGCGCCAACGTGCGCGAGGCAGGCTATCGCGTGCGGTTGGCCCCTGACGGCGCACCGGTACGGCCGGCAGGGCTGGACGCCGGTGTGCGGCGGGACATGTCTGTCCCGGGGGGGGCGCACCATGCGCCCGGCCAGCCGGAGGTGGAGCAACCGGTCGCCCGGGCGGCAGAGCTGCCACCGATGTCCCAGCTGGGGCGCCTGCACAGCGGTGTTCAGCAGCAGGTGTTCCACCAGTTCCTGGAGCAGGATTCCCAGCGGTTCGAACAACCGCTGGAGGTGGACTACTACCGCCAGGTGGAGCGCGAGCTGGAGGAGATGCGGGACACCTTGCCCCCAGCGCCCCTGGACGAACAGGCCCTGGACCGGCAACGCACCCAGTACCGGGAGGTGGCGTCGGTCGACCGGCCTGCGCGGGAAGTCGGCATTGGCAGTGCGCTCAGTGCGCAAACCTGGGGCGACTATGCCGACCCGCAGGAGCGCGCACGGCACCTGCTTCAGCTCAAGCAGAAAGCACAGAAGGTCAGCCAGGCCGTGGGGTTGGACCTGGTGCGAACGCTCGTTGCGCAGGTCGCACAAGACCCGCTGCTGCTCGCCCCGGTGCGTGAGGCAGTGGTGGCGCTCGAACCTGCGCTGCTGCGCCAGGCATTGGCCAATCCCCGCTTTTTCAGCGAAGACGATCATCCCGCCCGCCGCCTGGTGGAAAGTGTTGCCCAGCGCAGCTTCAAGTACAACGACGAATTTTCCAGCGACTTCGAAAGCTTTTTCCTGCCGGTTCAGGAAGTCTTCCGGGCGCTCAGCGAGTCGGACGACGGAGATCCGGGCGCTTTCTCCAAAGCCCTTCGCCAGCTCGAGCGCGGCTGGCAGGCCCAGGATGAGGCGGACCTGCGCCGGCACGAGCTGAGTCTTGAGTCGGTGCGCCACGCCGAAGAGCGCCAGGCGCTGGCCGACCAGATAGCGTTCGACATCAGCAAACGGCCA
Organism: Hydrogenophaga sp.; assembly: GCA_025458915.1. Lineage (GTDB taxonomy): Bacteria > Pseudomonadota > Gammaproteobacteria > Burkholderiales > Burkholderiaceae_C > Hydrogenophaga. The sequence continues at coordinate 23,284 of JALORL010000012.1, read as the reverse complement.
GACGTGGAGAACGCGCCGGGCGTGATCCTGGAATTCATTTACGGCCCCTGGGCGCTGGTTCTGGCCTCCGCCCAGCTGAACAACCCGTCCAACGAGCGCGACCCTCACGGTTACCGCAAGGCACTGTCGAATCTGCTGTGGAGCGTCAAGCGCGAGGTGACGCTGCGCCGGCCTGCCACACTGTTCGAAATCGTGCCGCCCATGATTGCCACCCTGCATTCCGGGCTGGAGCTGCTGGGGTTCACGCGGGAGGAAACCAAACCCTTTTTCGACGCCCTCATGCGCTTGCACGAGCCTGTTCTGGGGTTGCGGCGCGCCCGCATCCGCAGCGATCTCCAGGGCTCCGGGCCCGTACCGCTAGAGGAAAACTCTGCCCTGGCGGCATTGGACGACTTGATGACCGCGTCGCCAGAGCAGCGCCGCCCCCGTCCGGGGGGGCAACCCTGGCTCGGTCGCGGCGAACTTCATGCCGCAGGATTCGAGGACACCTTGCCATCGGGTTACGCCGATCTTGAGGAAGCCTCTGCAGCGGGCTCCCAGGACACCGACGATGTGCTGCCTGCGGCGAGCGAGACAACCGAGGCAACCGAGGCAACCGAGTCGGTCGACAAGCTGCTCGGCCTGGACGCTTCGACTGTTCTTGCGCGGTTGAAGGAGGGCGACTGGGTCGACCTCTATTCTCGCCGCGAATGGCTGCGGGCCCAGCTCGTCTGGGCCAGCAGCAGGGGCACGCTGTTCATGTTCGTGAGCCGTGGCGGGCGGCCGCACTCCATGACCAAACGCAGCTGTGAACGGCTGATTGCCGGGAGACTGCTGCGTCCGATCGAGTCACGCAACGTGGTGCAGACGGCGCTGGATGCGATGGCCCAAGACCGCAGCAAGCCGGAACCACAGCCTCAGACCTGATCCTGCCCGGCTCCATGCGGCCCGGTGGTCGGCGGAGCACCGTTCGCCTGATTTGTATCTGTTTGTGAAAACCCGACCGCCCGGGGTGCCGCAAACACCGTCTGGAAACCAAAGCCCTCAGACCTCGCCCGGCGGTGCCGAGAACCCGGACACTTGCGTCAGCGGTGTTTTTCCGTCCCGCCGTTCCGCCGCCGGGTCTGTTTCACCGGCTTCGTATCAACCCGCCATTTCCCGCCTGCCATGCTGGTCGTATCGCCACTGCTTTCGGACTGTCTCAAGGAGGTGCTGCAACGGGCTCCCGAGCTGCTGAGCCGGTGCATGGACGATGCGGTTACCACGCTCAAGGCCCTGACTGGCGAAGGTCGGGAAGTCGTGGTGCACGATGCGCAGTCCAAGGTCTGGTGGGTGTTGCTGCAGAACAAGACCTTGTGGGGTCAGGTGTATGCCCACTTGCTGGAGGACGCTTTTGCGGCCCACGAGCGTGGACAGCTGGCCGATCGGGCTTTGCAGTTCCACGCACCCGGCCACGAGCTGGAAATCGAGGACGAGCAGGTCGTCAATGAATGGCTGGAAGCGGCCCAACTGCTGCAGCAGCTTCAGACCTCGGTGGAGCAGGACCTCGCGGCATTGGATGCCCGGCTGAACTCCCTGGGGGGAGCGCAGGCGTTGCACGTGGAAAAAACCCCGCTGCGTCCATCGGTGTTCATTGGCGTCCTGCGCGACCTGATGGTGTCGTTCGAGAGCAGCCCGGACATCCGTGCCACCTGGCTGCGGCACCTCAGCCCCACCCTGGGCCTCGAACTGCGCAGCCTGTACCAGCACCTTGCCCTGAAGCTGCAACGCGCCACGCGCGACCAGGCGAGCTACCGCGTCCGGCTCGTGGAGGCTCCCCGCTCCGGGCCACCTCCACGCCGAAACCTTCTGGGCGACGAATCCGGGCTGATGGGCGGCTCCGGGAGCGCCCAGACCCGCCAGGAAGAACGCAAACGTTTCAAGCTACCGACCATGAGCGCACTGGCCTGCGCCAGGTCCGAAGTAAGCCCGGAGGTGCTTCACACCTTCTTGCGCCATGGGGGTGAGCCTTTCGAACGCCCCCTGTCCGGCGCCTATTTCGAGCGCGTGGATCTCGAACTCGCCAGACTCGACGCACCGGCAAATCCGCCCGCGCTCAGCGACGTGAGCGCCGCAGATGCGGCCCGGCAGGGCGCGCGCCAACAGCGCGCAGACCGTTATGTAGACACCGATTCCCTGCTCCCCGAGTCCGAGTGGGGTCCGTACGCCGCCCCGCGCGAACGGGCCCGTGTGGTGCTGCAGGCGAAACAACGTGCCGGGCGCGTGGCGCAGGTCATCGGTATCGATGTGGTGCGCCGGCTGGTGAACCAGGTGGCGCAGGACCCTCTGTTGCTGGCGCCCGTACGGGAAGCGATGGTGGCATTCGAGCCTGCGCTGGTCCGCCTCGCGGTGGACAATCCCAGGTTCTTCAGTGAGTCCGCGCACCCCGCCCGCCGGCTGGTGGAGGCCATCGCACAACGCTCGTTCCAGTACAACGACGAGTCTTCGCCGGAGTTTTCCCAGTTCATCGAGCCGGTGCGTGCGGTGTTCAAGCGGTTGAACGAACCCGAATCCCAGGACCCGAAGCGCTTTGCGGAGGCTCTGAGCGCCCTGCGTACCCTGTGGGACAAGCAGGGGGAACGGTACGACGCCGTGACCGACCAACGGGTCCGGGTCATGCGTTTCGCCGACGAGCGCCAGGCGCTGGCCGACCACTTCAAACGCGAGTTGCGCCAGCGGCCCGACCTGGCAGGTGTCCCTGCCTTTGTGCTGGAGTTTCTGGAGCGCATCTGGTCGCTTGTGGTGGCATCGGCCCGCCTGACGCATCCCGGCGAGGGCGATGATCCGCGTGGGTACCGCTCCGCCGCTGTCCGCTTGCTGTGGTGCAGCCGCGAGGACGTGCTTGAGGCACGCCCGACTGAGTTGCCAGCCGTGTTGCCCGAGTTGCTCAGGACCCTGCACGCGGGCCTGGACAGCCTGAACATGTCGCGCACCGCAACCCGGCCCTTCTTTGATGCGCTCAACCGGCTGCACGAACCCGTGCTCGACTTCCAGCGCCTGGTGGTTCGGCGCAGCGACGAGGACTCTGGGCCGGTGCCGTTGGAAACCGTTCCCGCGCTGCCACTTCTGAGCGATGCGCCCAAATCGCCCAAAGCGCCGAAAGCCCCGAAGCGCGTTCCACCGGTGGCGTCGCCTCCCACGCTGACCGAACCGGTCGAGTCCGACCAGCCGGCGCCATCGCAAACCCCGGAGATCGCTTCTGCGCCGTCGATGCCGGCGCCACTGCCCGCGCCTGAAATCCCGAGCGTTGCACCTTCGACCGTTGCGTCTTCACTTGGCCCACCGCCCACCGACTCCGAATTCGCCGTGTTGATGAATCCGGCCATGGCCGACGAGGTCTCCCCGACCTCCAGTCCCGTTCCGTTGCCGGAAAGCGAAGAACCCTGGCTGGACCGCAGCGAGCTGCACACCGCCGGATTCGAAGAACCGCCCCCGACCGACTACGGTGCACTTGTTGACCTGGCCTCCGACCTTGGCGGCGCGGGAGGGCTAGAAGCCGGTGAAGCCATCGCGCCGGCACCCGCTCCGGGCCACGGCATGACCGACGAGGCCGCGGAAGCCGTGCTCAATCAGATCCGGGTCGGTGACTGGATCGACCTGTGCTCCCATGGCGAATGGCTTCGCGCCCAGCTCGTGTGGGCCAGCGCGCGCGCCACCCTGTTCATGTTCAACAGCAGCAGCGGCAGTGCCCATTCCATGAGCCGGCGCAGCTGCATCAAGCTCATCCGACGCCGCTGGCTGTTGCCGGTTGACACCCACGCCGTTGTGCAGACCGCCATGCAGGCCCTTGGCGGCGGGACGTCGGCACCAGCGCAGCCCGGCGACTGAAACCGTCGGAGACATCGGCGGTCGCCGGCCTGCGGGCACAATCGGCGACATGACCCCCCAACTCGCTGGCCACCTCCTTGTTGACTGCCTGATCGCCCAGGGCGTGACCCATGTTTTTGGCGTGCCGGGTGAAAGCTATCTTGCCGTGCTCGACGGCTTTCACGCCCACGCCGACCGCATCCGCTTCATCACCAACCGGCAGGAGGGCGGCGCTGCCTTCATGGCCGAAGCCCAGGGCAAGCTCAGTGGGCGACCAGGCGTGTGTTTCGTCACCCGTGGGCCGGGCGCCACCAACGCCTCCATCGGCCTGCACACCGCGTTCCAGGATTCCACCCCCATGGTGCTGTTCGTGGGCGATGTGGCCAGCGACGCGCGCGACCGCGAAGCCTTCCAGGAAGTGGACTACAGCGCCTTCTTTGGGCCCAGTACCCGGGGCATGGCCAAGCGGGTGGAACGCATTGACGACCCGCGCCGCATTCCCGAATACGTGGCGCGTGCCTTCGCCACCGCCATGAATGGCCGCCCGGGACCGGTGGTGCTGGTGCTGCCCGAGGACATGCTCACGCAGACGGTCGAAGCCGAACCGCTGCCGCGCGTGGAGCCGGTACAGGCCTGGAGCGACCCGGGTTCGCTGCGCGAACTGCGTGCGCTGCTGCTTGCTGCCCAACGCCCGTTGGTGATCGCCGGCGGAGGGGGCTGGACACCGCAGGCCGCAGCGGCCCTGCAACGCTTTGCCGAGAACTGGCAACTGCCCGTGGCCAATGCGTTCCGTTTTCAGGACACTTTCGACAACCACCACCCGCTGTACGCTGGCGATGTGGGGCTGGGCATCAACCCGGCGCTGGCCAAGCGCGTGCGAGAAAGCGACCTGCTCATCGCCATCGGACCGCGCCTGGGGGAGTCCACCACCGGAGGCTACACGCTGATTGAAGCGCCCGTGCCGCGCCAGAAACTGGTACACATCCATTCCAGCGCCGAAGAGCTCAACCGCGTGTACCAGGCCCGCCTGGCAATCTGCGCCACCATGAACGCCGCAGCCCGCAGTCTGGAGGTACTGACCGCTCCGCCCACCGTGCCCTGGAGCGACTGGGCCCGGGCCAGCAACACCGACTACCTCGCCAACATCGACCCCGGCAACGGAGGTATGCAGCTCCCGGGCAGCATCGACATGCCGGCCATTGTTCGCACCCTGCAGAAGCACCTGCCCGCAGATGCGGTGCTCACCAACGGCGCAGGCAACTTCGCCAGCTGGCTGCACCGCTTCTACCAGTACACCGGCTTGGCCCGGGGCCACAAAACCCAGCTCGCTCCCACCAACGGAGCCATGGGTTACGGCGTGCCCGCTGGCGTGGCCGCTTCGTTGCTGACCGGGCGCACGGTCTTCACCATTGCTGGTGACGGCGACTTCCTCATGAACGGCCAGGAGTTGGCCACAGCCGCGATGCATGGGGCGAAAAGCATCGTGCTGCTGCTCAACAACGGCGCCTACGGCACCATCCGCATGCACCAGGAGCGCGAATACCCGGCACGGGTGAGCGGTTCGGACTTGCGCAACCCCGACTTCTGCGGCCTCGCTACCGCTTACGGCTACCGCGCCGAACGCATCACCAACACCAGCGAATTCGAGCCAGCCCTGCTGCGTGCTCTGGCGGGAGAGAGTGGGGCGTTGATCGAAGTGGTACTCGACCTGGAAGTCATCACCACCCGGGCCACGCTGAGCGCCATCCGCAGGAAATGAGTGTCGGGTCTGTGGCGATTGCGCGGGTGGCCCGTCGAGACCGTCGACCTTCGGAAGTGTGAATACATCACAAACCTTCAGGTACCTGCGTACGGCGTGAATGAGTCGGAACTTCCTACACTGAAGCCACTTCAGGAGGTTCAGATCATGTGGCAAATCAGCGAAACGGACTACAGCTCAGGCAGCCCGGTGGCATCCATGCCGCCTGCTTCGCGAGGCCCGGGTGCGGCGATGCTGCTGCGCATGCTGGACGAGATCGACTACGGCATGCTGGTGCTCGACGCGCAGGGGCGCATCCAGCACACCAACCACCTCGCCCGGCACGAACTCTCGAGCGCACGCCTTGTCATGGTGCGGGGCAATACGCTGCTCGGCATCACGTGTGAGCACAGCGCCCAGATCCAGCAGGGTCTGGACCAGGCCAGTCGGGGCCAGCGCAAACTGGTGCTGCTGGAACACCATGGCGCTGAACTCTCTTTGGCCTTCATTCCCCTGAGTCATCCCCTTGAGGGGGACGCGCCGACCGTCATGGTGCTGCTCCAGCGCCAGAGCACCTGCGACAACCTGGCGGTGCGCATGTTTGCCCGCACCAAGGGGCTGAGCCCGAGCGAAGAGTCGGTGATGATCGGCCTGTGCCGCGGGCTGGGTGTCCCGGAGATTGCCAAAGAGCACGGCGTGGCGGAATCCACCGTGCGCAGCCAGGTGAAGTCGCTCAGGGAAAAGACCGGCTGCACCAGCATCCGCCGGCTCCTGCAGCGCATCGGCAGCCTGCCCCCGGTGGTGCCGGCGCTGCGCATCATTGCCCCCATGTCACAAAGCGCGGCGGAGTTCGCCCATCCATAATGGATGGATGTCCACGCAGACGCACCTTTTCCAAGCCCCGCAGTCGAGCCACCACATCCAGGCGCTGGCCCGGCTGGGTGTGCAGCGGCGTTACCGCAAGGGCGCCCTGTTGATCCAGGAAGGCGAAACCGGCGACACCCTGTACATCGTCCAGCAAGGCAGGTTGCGCGCCTTTCTGGCCGATGGCAACGGCAAGGAACTTACGCTGGGCAGCTACGGACCGCTGGAGTATGTGGGCGAAATGTCGCTGGACGGCGGCCCTCGCTCCGCCAACGTGGAAGCGGCCGAAAACAGCACCTGTTCGGTGGTGGCGAGGGAGGTGCTGCTCAGCTATATCGCGGCCGAACCCGAGTTCGCGCTGGAACTCATGGCCCGCCTGATTCGCCGGGCGCGCCTGGCCACCGAGAGCGCCCGCAGTGTTGCCTTGATCGACGTCTACGGCCGGCTGGTCAAGTTGCTCAACCAGCTTGCACAGCAGCCCAATGCCCAGGGTGAACGCATGCTTGGAGAACGCCTCACCCACCAGGCCATGGCGCAGCACCTGGCCTGTTCGCGAGAAATGGTGAGTCGCCTGCTGCGCGATCTGGAAACTGGCGGTTACATCGCAGTGCGCGAGCGCTGGATCTGGCTACTGAAAAACCTGCCCGCGCGCTGGTGAGCTTTCCACACCCAGGCAACAACCGCCAGGGGCGAATCCCCCTTACTTTTTGCGGTTGACCAGTTGGCGTGCGACCTGCGGTGCCGCCATGCTGGTGCCCACCAGCCGCACTTGCGCGGCGCTGCGCGTTCCGGCTGCGCGCACGCCCCAGAGCGTGGCGTGGTCGTCGCTGACGGCAAACCGATCCGGCACTTTCTGGACGTTCTTGCGTTCAGGCCGTGACGCATCGGGGTCGGGCGTGCGGGGGCTGTAGCGCGCCATCGGGTCCATGGTGCTGGCAAAGTAACGAATGCCCCCCACCGACACCGTGCCCGCACCGGTGGCAATGTCATTGAACGTGCCGCTGCGGCGCACCAGCGAAGGGTTGTCGGGGTGGTCGATGAACCCGCCCAGGCCGCCACTCGTATCGTAGAACGGGTCTTCCAGCCGCGAAGGCTTTGCGCCTGTGTCGGCCGCGCCCAGCGCCACGTCGTCGCGTTCGATGTAGGCGTCCATCGCCACGGCCCGGCTGGATGCGTTGATCAACTTCAACGTCCAGACACCGGCCCGTGTGATCACGGTGTTCCTGAACCAGCGAGCCGTCGGGGCCAGGGCCAGCAGCGCGCAGCTGCCGGGGTGCCCCAGCGCGCTTCTGGCGGGAAACAGGATTGCGGCTTGTGGAGCGGCAGCGGTTGGCCACACGCCGCTGCGCTCAATGGCCATTGCGGGCAGGGGCGCCGAGTCGCCCGGCGGGGTCAGTTCGATCTGCAGATGGCTCAGCGAGCGTTCGGCATCTTCATGGTCTTCGAACCACAGCTCCAGAAAACTCTGGGTGTGGTCATCGGGCATCACGCGCCAGTGCAAGGTGGCCGCGTCTTTCGCCTTCAGCAGTACGTTCGCGTGGGTGCGGGCCTGGTAGGCGTTGCCGGCGGGGATCACCAGACGGCAATCCAGGCCGCTGGCGGCGATGAGCTCGGCCATGCCCGCTTCGAGCGTGGAGCTGCCATTGTGCGAGCCGGCCAGTGCGCCCCAGCTGAGGTTGACCGTGACGCAGGCGTCGGGGGCGCAACGGGCCAGCGCCCAGGCCAGGGCGTCCATGACGCTCACGGTCAGCGCACCGCCCGAGCTGTCGGCCACGCTGGCCCAGTCCAGCTGAGCCACCAGCAACGTGCTGCGCGAAGCGGGATCGGTGGCGTTTTGCCAGTTGGGCGGGCTGTCTTCGGTGCCGATGGTGTGGGTGTAGACGGTTGGCCCCGCCACCAGGCTGGCGACATGGGTGCCGTGGTTGGCCGCATGGTTGATTTCCCACATCTGCCAGTGGGCGTACAGCGCGTTTTCGTCCACCCGGCCGTTGCGGGTGTGGGCGTTGATCGCCGTCTGAATGGCGGAACGGTCCAGTTCGTGGCCATAGCCCAGCTCCGCCGGCACCGGCCCCGCCCGCGCCGGGTCGAGCGGTTCGGGTTGCAGCGTGGCAGCGGCCCGCCCGTGGGGCCCCACGGTTTCGTCCTGCCGCCAGAAGGCAGCCACGCGGGTCTGGTGCCCGGCGCCGCTCAGGAAGTCCGAGTGCGCCAGCGCGAGACCGTTGTCGATCACCACGGTGACGTGGCCGCTCACCTTGGCCGTGGCGGCAGGCGGTGGGTTGCCGTCTGCAGCGTGGCGCTCGAACGGCCGCGCCTGGTGCCCCACGGGCAGTCCCAGGTCGTAGCGGGCAACCATGCCGTGCAGCGCGCCACCCTCTCTAAGCGCATTGAAGAAGCCACGGCGCACCCGTGCGGTACAAAAGCGCAGCCCGCTTCCCAGGCCGAGGTAAACCCATGGCACCTGCAACCATTTGGGGTTTGCCGCCGCGACCAGATCCGCCACCCCGTGGCCCGCGCGAAGTTCGATCAACACGGGCAGCCACTGTGGGTCGGCCGGCATGCCGTTGGCTGCCCGAAACCCCGAAAAATTCGTGGCTTCGGCCCAGGCCAGATAAGGGTCGCTGTGGTCCAGCGCGCCGGGCGCTGACCAGTCGATACCGGTAAAACGCCCGCGCGGCAGGGGCGCCCAGCCTTCTTGCGCAACCGGGGCGCTGGCGCGCCCGCCTTTCATTGCCACTCCTTGAGCGCCTCGTCCCAGAGCCATGCCATGAGCGGCCCGGTGGGCAGGCCGAAGGCCGGGCCCACCTGACGGCCGGCTTCGCCGTTGTCAATCGAGTCCTGCAGGTCGAAATCCCGTGCGCTGCCGCCAGGGCCGGTGTAGGTGCTGCCGAAGAACGCGCGCTCGCGCAGGTTTCCGCCACCGCTGCGTCCAACCATGAATTCACCCAGCAAGGTGCCCAGCACGCGACCCGCTGCGGAATCCACCGGGTAATGCACGCCGGCCACCGTGCGGTTGACCGCAATGCGGTAGGCCTGCCGCTGCAGCTGCATCTGTCTGGCTTCGTTGCCCTTCCTGTGGCTGGCGCCGGGGCGAGCCGCCCGCGGCAGGGCGTTCAGCACGGTGGTGGCAATGAAGGCTTCGGTGGCATGGCCGCTGGGGTACGCACCGTGGCCGGGGGTGGCAATCATGGGCTGGATCTGGGGCGAAAGCTCCACCGGTCGCACCACCGCAAAAATCTGCTTGAAGCGCATTTCGACATGGTTGGCCAATGCAAAGGCCAGGCCCAGCAGCTGGAGGGTTTTTTTCTGCTTGTGATCGAGAATGCCGATGATCGCGGCCCAGAACGGCACCGGCAGCCCCATTTGCGAAAGGATTTCGGCACCCCGGTCGCCACGCAGGTCGGCGTAAGCGGCTACCAGTTCCATCTGCTTCTTGAGCAGATCGATGTCGGGCGCGTCCAGCTCCAGCAGGGTGCGCTGCTTGCAGCCTTTTTTGGTGACTTCGACAAAATGCAGCCCGGCTTTGCCTTTGTGTGCGCTGTATTGCAGGCCTTCGACCAGTTCGCTGAAACAGGCTGCCATGCGGGGGCCGTCGGCCCAGAGCTTCAAGTTGGCGGGGTCGTTGAAAGCTGGAATGGGGGGCGTGATGACGGGGCCTTCGAAGGGGCCGGCGATGGCGTTGCGGTTCAGCAATAACGCGTCAGGTGCGTATAGCCCAACGCTCACGCCGCCTACTCCGCCTACACCCCCAACTCCTCCCACTCCGCCTACACCTCCGACACCCCCAACCCCACCCACTCCACCGACACCTCCAACACCACCGACTCCACCAACTCCGCCGTACAAACTCATGAAGGGCTCCTGTGAATACTGAACTTAATCGGTTTGAAGAACCTCATTTGACCCCGAGCGCTTGCATGGCAGTTGCCACTCGCTTGCGCAAAGGGCTCTGATGTCCGTAAGACAGAAAACCAGCCAATGTCAGGTTGGGCTGAAGAGCCAGCAGCGTATGCAGCGTGTCTTTTGCATCTTGAATGTGTCCGACTTCGTACTGAGCCGTGAGCAAAATTCTCAACGTGGCCAGGTAGTAGCGGTTTCGACGCAGCGACTGCTTGCACATTTCGATCGATTTGCTGAGTTCGTTTGCAGTGAGGTAGCTGTGTGCAACCAGCATTTCAATAAAGAAGCGCTGCGGGTCCAGAGGAGACAACTCCAGGGCGCGCTCAGACTCACGAACCGCGTCGGTCGGATCGCCCCACATGGTTGACCAGAAGCCCGCATAAAGCCAGGCGTTGTGGTCGTTCGGATTGACCTCGGTGGCCAGCAAGAGCAGTTCCCTTGACTTGTCCAGATCGACGCCGAGGTGGCACAGCAGATGTCCCTTGATGGCCAGCGCCAAGGAGCTGTGTGGCTCAAGGTCGAGCGCGCGATCGGAGATGTCGATGGCGCGACGGAACTCAGTGGGTGCGTCGTCACTGCGGCCCTGAATCACATTCAGGATGTGCCACTTGGCCATCCAGGCCCAAGGGGTGGCCACGCGGGCATGTCGGTTGGTGACGGCATCCAGCAGCTCGCGGCTGCGATCCAGATCGCGCGCCGTGGAGCGGTGCATCATGGCGATGCCCCCCAACAACAAGGCGTTGCTGTCGAGGTGAGGCACGGGCAGCACCATGGCGCGCCGGATGGTGCAGCTCATCAGCGCCTGGGTGCTGGCATCGGTGAGCTGGTGGATGAGCTGGCTCTCCATCTGCAGCAGGTCGTCGACCGTGCCGATCACCCGGTCGGCCCAGACCACGTCGTTGCGGCGTGTGTCACTGAGTTCGGCGTTGATCACCACCTTGCCGCCAACCACGCTGTAGCTGCCGCTGAGCACGAAACTGGCGGCCAGCAGATGGTGAATGTTGCTCATCGTGACCTGGCGCCCACGGAGCGCGGTGGTGGACAGGCGCGAGATGACCCGCAACTGTCCTTCGCGAGAGAGCTGGGTGATGACGCCGTCGGCAATCAGTTCACCGACGACCTGATGCTCTGGCGAGGGCGGATGACAGTCGAAGGGAATGACTGCAATGCTCGGGCGCAGGTCTTCCTGAACCGGGAGAGCTTCTTTGGACCGCGCTGCGCCATCCCCCACCCGGTCTACCGGCCATACCCGCCAGGTTCGGACGGGTTCAGGCCAGTGCTTGAGGTAGCTCTCGCCCATGTCTTCGACGTCGCCGTCCATGCCGTCGACCAGAGCATCGCGGACTGGAGCGGTAACGACAATCTGGTCGGGCCCGGCCAGGCTCGCCACCCGGGCGGCAAGGTTCACGCCGTGCCCATAAACATCGTGTTCGCCCACATAGAGCTGGCTGGCGTTGATGCCCGCTCGCAGGTGCATCTGCTCGTTCGGATGCAGGGCTTTGTTCACCGGGATGAAGTGGCTGTGCAGCGCCATGGCGGTCTGCACGGCGTCGGCAGCTTCGTCGAATTCGGCCAGCAGGCCGTCCCCCAGGCTTTTGACCAGCCGGCCGCGGTGTTCAGGCACGCACTTCGAGGCGAACCGCATGAAGCCTTGCCACCGTTCCACCACCGCTGCTTCGTTGCTCGCCATCAGGCGCACCGATTCCACCAGATCGACCACCAGCACCACCTTGTGTTGTTGCAAAGGCAATGCGCCATTCAGCGGCGCATCGTTGCGGGAGCCTTGTAACTGCATGTTGTTCGGTGTTGGTGAAAGTGTCGTCCTACAACGGGGGGAAACAGCAAATAAAGTTTCGCACAGTTTGTCGGCATGGCCTAACGGGTGCCACGCCATGGGCTGCCCGTGTGGCTGGGTAGGCGCATGCCAACTGTTTTGCCGCACCGCGCTCCGGGCGCAGTGCCGGCAAGGGGGATTCAGACAACAAAAAAGCCGGCGGGTGCCGGCTTTTTGGGTTTCGGTTCAAGGCCAGTCGCGGCCGTTTGAACCCATCAACGGGCGGATCACTTGAGGTGATCGTTGATCATCTTCGTCATTTCGAACATGGAAGCCTGGGCCTTCTTGAAGATTTCCTTCAACTTGGCGTCGGCATTGATCATGCGCTTGTTGACCTCGTCCTGAAGCTTGTGCTTCTTGATGTAGGCCCAGACCTGCTTGGTCACCTCGGTGCGCGGCAGCGGGTTGCTGCCGACGATGGCAGCGAGAGCGGCGCTGGGGGTCATGGCCTTCATGAAGGCTGCGTTGGGGGTGCGCTTCTTGGCGGGAGCCGCCTTCTTGGCAGGAGCCGCCTTTTTCGCGGGAGCAGCTTTCTTGGCTGGGGCCGCCTTCTTCGCCGGAGCCGCAGCCTTCTTCGCAGGTGCGGCGGCTTTCTTGGCGGGAGCCGCCTTCTTTGCCGGTGCTGCGGCCTTTTTGGCCGGTGCCGCTTTTTTCGCGGGCGCTTTTTTCGCAGTTGCCATGGTTGTACGTCCTTCTAGAAGTGTGATGTTCACCAGCAGAAAACGCGCTTTCTTTCTGGTGTTTCGCATGCTAATGGACTTGCATGGGCAATCCAAGATGCGCCGCGCCATTTTTCGGCGAATTTCACAGGGGAAACCGCGGTTTGTGGCATGGAAAACAACACTTCCCGCCACGGACTCAGAAGGGCACATGCACCGGGCCCGATTTGCGTTGCCTATGATGGGCGCTTCGCCACCTACGCGCCTCAGGAAATCCGGATGTCTGCAACCTCTTCGAGCCTTGCGCCCAACCCTGGCTTTGTTCCTACCTGTGACCTCTGTGACCAGCACAAAGGAGATGACAGCGGCGCATTCCGCGTCCTGCCACCGGTGTTTCGCCACCTGGGCGGTCGCCTCCGTTTTGCTGGTCTGGTGGCGACGGTCAAATGCTTCGAGGACAACACGCCGGTGAAGCGCATGGTGGAGAGCCCAGGATACGGTCGGGTGCTGGTGGTTGATGGCGGAGGGTCGTTGCGCCGGGCCTTGGTGGGTGGCAACCTGGCTGCTGCGGCGGCCCGAAACGGCTGGAGCGGTGTCCTGGTCGACGGCTGTGTCCGTGATGCGGCGGAACTGGCTGCCACCGACCTGGGTGTGGTGGCACTGGGCCTGATGCCACTGCCCACGGAGCGGCGCACCGAAGGCCAGACGGACGTTGCCGTCCGGATCCAGGGAGTCTGGGTGCGGCCGGGCGACTGGTTGTGCGCGGACGAAGATGGCGTGGTGGTGGCGGACCGGCCGCTGGGTCAGTAGCGCAGTGCGGTACCCGGGCAATCCATTGCCTGTTGGTGCTCAGCCGGTGATGCCCTTGTAGGCCATGTAGACGGCCAGCAGGTAGAGGATGCCGGCAAACACGCGCCGCAGCGACTTGACCGGCAGCGCATGGGCCGCGCGCACACCCACTGGTGCCATGAACACGCTGACCGAAGCGATGACCACCAATGCCGGCACGAAGATGTAGCCGAATGAGCCGGGCGGCAGGTCCGCCACCGACTGGCCCGAGATGACATAGCCGATGGCGTTGGCCAGCGCGATCGGGAATCCGAGTGCCGCGCTGGTGGCGACCGCCTGGTGGATCACCACGTTGCACCAAGTCATGAACGGCACACTCACGAAACCGCCTCCCGCACCCACTAGTCCGGACAGGAAGCCGATGGTTGTGCCCGCCGCCAGCTGGCCGGCTGTGCCCGGCAAGGTGCGGGTGGCTTTGGGTTTGCGGTCGAGCAACATCTGCGTGGCCGAAAAGCCGACGAAGCCGGCGAAGAACAGGGCCAGCCAGCTGCCTTTGAGCAGGGCAAACACCCCCAGGCTGGCCAGCGCCGCGCCCAGCACGATGCCGGGTGCCAGCCGCTTGGCGATGTCCCAGCGCACCGCGCCGCGCTTGTGGTGTGCCCGCACGCTGGAGATCGAGGTGAAGATGATGGTGGCCATGGAGGTGGCGATCGCCATCTTGACCGACAGATCCACCGGCACGCCGCGACCGGCCAGGATCGCCGAGATGAAGGGCACCATGATCATTCCGCCGCCGATGCCGAGCAGGCCTGCGAGGAAACCGGTGAACAGGCCGAGCACGACCAGCTGAAGGATCAACAGAGGTTCAAGCATGGGAATGAAAGGGGGGCCGGTTCAGGGGTAGCCGAGGTACCGCCCTTCGACAGGCTCAGGACGGGCGACTGGCTGCATCCTCCCGTTCGAAGGAGAGGGGACAGACACGAAGCGGCGCAGGGGGGAGTTCCGAATAGAGGTGTCTGCAGGTGCCGCCGGACCGGCATCCTGAACCGGGGTTCAGGTGGGCAAGGGCAGTGTGGCTTCGGGTTCGTCTGACGCGAGACGCTCACACCCACCACACGATGTACCAAGCCCGGGCTCAAAGAGCATTGGTTCAAGGAAATATAAAGCCCGGCGTGCACCGCAGACAGGGAAATTGTAGGGTGCGCTTTGATGTTGTGTGGACCACTGGTCCGGAAAGGCCCTTGACGGACGGGCGGCGCATGTGCGGCGCGCTGCGAAGCGTCAGAGCAACTGGCCGTCCACGCCGAGGGTGTTGTCCAGGCGGCGGATCAGGTCGTCCACCCGCGCTTGCACTACAGGATCGTTGTGGTTCTCGGTGTCGCTCACCGGCGCGGCGTCACCGCCAAACGAAGACGCCTGAAAACTGTCGGACTCGCGCTGGGACAGTTCGAAGGCCAGGTTGAGCGAGGCCAGCACCGCAATGCGGTCCCGGGCTTTCACCTTGCCCGCGTCCCGGATGCGGCACATGGCGGTGTCCACCCGTTCCACAGCGTCGAGCAGCGCCGACTCGCCACCGGGTGGACAGGCCAGCAGGTAGCTCTGCCCCATGATCTGGACCTCGATCTGTTTGCTGACCGCTTTGTTCATGGGCGCTCCGGATGGGAGGGGTCGGAATCGGTTCCGCCTTCGAGTGCAGCAGAAACGCCTGGGAGCCGATCCAGCAGGGCGTCGATGCGGGCGCGGGCCGTGTTGAGCCGCGACTTCAGCGTGTCGCGTTCATGCTGGAGCGCTTGCACCTGCTGTTGCAGCAGGGTGTTCGTGCGCTGCAGTTCCTCATGGCGCAGCAACAGACGCTCCACCCGTTCGGCGATCTGGTCAAGGTGCTTGAGGTCGGCCATGGTCTGGACTTGAGTTGAAGCATTGTAGGGTTGGCGCCAGGGAGCAGGCTTAGAATGCCAGACGTTGGTGCTCGCGGTGTGGTTCACACGCCGCAGTTCAACGGGAAGCAGGAGGGATCGTTCCATGGAACGGGCCTAACCTGCGCTGCCCCCGCAACGGTAAGCAGACGAGAGTGCCGAATGTCCTTCGGCCCGCTCCGCTTTCATCACGCAGCCACTGGTGTGTCGACCTCCAACGCGGTCGGCACGCTGGGAAGGCGATGGAGGTTGTTCTGTCAGCCCGGATACCGGCCAACGAGGTGGCGGCGTGTCTGGAAACAGGCATGTTGCCGTGCCGCCCATGCACTGTCGGGGAAGACGGTGAGGGCACCCGTGCATTGTTTCTTTCATGAAAAACCATTCCTTGCGCATGCGCCACGCTGCGCTGCCGCTGGCCATGCTTGCGGCTTTCCCTTCCCACGCCCAGACCGAAACCGTTGCCTCGCTTTCCGAAACGGTGGTGACTGCCACCCGGACCGAGACGCGGACCGATGCGCTGATCAGCGACGTTGTGGTCATCGGGACCGAGGAGATCCGGCGCTCGACCGGGCGAACCCTGAGCGAAGTGCTCAACCGGTCGGCCGGTTTGCAGATGTCGGCCAACGGGGGTCTGGGCAAGCAGTCGGGCATTTATGTGCGCGGCACGGAAGCCCGGCATGTGCTGCTGCTGGTCGATGGCGTGCGTTACGGCTCTTCCACGGCGGGGTCGGCATCGTTTGACAACATTCCCCTGGGGGTGATCGACCGCATCGAGGTGCTCAAGGGACCGGCATCTGCGCTGTACGGCAGCGACGCGGTCGGCGGTGTGGTGCAGGTGTTCACCCGCCGCGGCGCCAAGGGCTTCATGCCGAACGCGAGTGCCACGCTGGGCAGCTACGGCCACCGTGCGGCGTCGGCCGGCTTCAGTGGTGGCACGGATGCCGTGAGCTATGCGCTGAACGTCGGCACGGTGCAGGAAACCGGCTTTTCCGCCACCAATCCGAAGGTGTCCTTTGGCAACCACAATCCGGACCAGGACGGTTTTGAGCAGGACAGCGTCTCGGCGTCGCTGCGCTGGGCATTTGCGCCCGGCTGGTCGACGCTGGTGCATTTCACCCAGGCCGACGGTACCTCGCGTTTCGATCAGGGTCCTGGCAGCTTCGACGTACGGTCAGAGGCCACCAGCCGCATCGCGGGCTGGGGGCTGGAACGCCGGTGGGCGTCGGACAGCCGTACCCAGCTCAAGCTGTCCCGCAGCGAGGATGACTCCACCAGTTTCAGTGACTTCGAAACCGCCGTCTTCGACACCACGCAGACCCAGGTCACGTTGCAACACGACTGGGGCATTTCCCTCGGCACCGTGGTGGTGGGGGTGGAGTCGCTGAAGGAAGCGGTGTCGGGCACCCAGGCCTATGCGGTGACCAGCCGAACCACCGACGCTGCCTTTGTGGGCCTGAACGGTCAGTCGGGCGCGCACCTCTGGCAGGCCAATGTGCGGCGCGACCGCAATTCCCAGTTCGGTGGTGCCACCACCGGCTTTGCCAGCTACGGCTACCAGCTCACGCCGAACTGGCGGCCGCATCTCTCCTATGGCACCTCGTTCAAGGCGCCTTCGTTCAACACGTTGTATTTCGTGTCGCCGTTCTTTGTCGGCAACCCGTCCACCCAGCCGGAGCGGGGCCGCAACAGCGAGGTGGGGCTGACCTACAGCCGTGGCCTGCACGAAGTGAAACTCACCCGCTTCGACAACCGCATCCGTGGGTTCATCACCTCGCAGCCGGTGGTGGTCAATGTGCCGCGGGCGCGCATCGAAGGTTGGTCGCTGGCCTATGGCGGCTCGGCGGGCGCCTGGAACTGGGAGGCCAACCTGGAGCTGCTGGACGCGCGCAACGAGGCCAACCAGCGCAAGCTGGCGCGCCGCGCTGATCAGACGCTGACCCTGGCGCTGGACCACACGCGGGGCGCGTGGACCTGGGGGGGCGCGGTGCTGGCACTGTCCGATCGCTTCGACAACGCGGCCAACACCGTGCGCCTGCCCGGGTTCGCCACGCTGGATCTTCACGCGGCCTACCGCCTTGAGAAGGACTGGTCGGTGAGTCTGCGGCTGAACAATCTGGCCGACAAGGTGTACGAGACGGCGCAAGGCTTCAACCAGCCGGGGCGCGCTGCGTACCTGACGCTGGACTGGAAGCCCCAGCGGTGAGCGTGCGAACACCGGCACGGCGGCCTGACCCACCGGAAGGCAGAACATGAGCGGCCCGCGCCTGCTGGGGCCCCAGCGCATGGTCTGCCTCACGGAAGAAACCACCGAGTGGCTGTACCTGCTGGGTCAGGAGCACCGCATCGTCGGAATTTCCGGCTACACGGTGCGGCCACGCCGCGCGCGCGAGGAAAAGCCCAAGGTGAGCGCGTTCCTGACCGCCAAGATCGACAAGATCCTGGCGCTGAAGCCCGACTGCGTGTTCGGTTTCTCCGATCTGCAGGCGGATATTGCGGCTGCCCTGGTGCGTGCCGGCGTGCAGGTCACGGTGTTCAACCAGCGCAGTGTGGAGGAAATTTTTTCCATGCTGTACCAGGTGGCCGCGATGGTGGGCTGCACGGATGCAGGGCTGGCCTGGATGGTCGAGCGGCGCGCGCGGCTGGACGCCATGCGGCTGGAGGTGCAAACCTTGCTGGCTGCCGGTGCACGGCGGCCCCGGGTGTTTTTCGAGGAATGGGACGAGCCGCCGATCAGTGCGATTCGCTGGGTGTCGGAGCTGCTGGGCATTGCAGGCGGTGACGACTGTTTTCCCGAGCTGGCGGTGCAGTCGCTGGGCAAGGACCGCATCATTGCCGACCCGGCTGAGATCGTGCGGCGCGACCCGGAGATCGTCATGGGCTCCTGGTGCGGCAAGAAGTTCCGGCCGGAAAAGGTGGCGGCGCGCGCCGGCTGGCAGGACGTGGCGGCGGTGCGGACCGGGCAGCTGTTCGAGATCAAGTCGGCCGACATCCTGCAGCCCGGCCCGGCCGCGCTCACCGACGGGGTAGAGCAGATGCACCGCATCGTCACCACGTGGATGAAGGCCCGTGGCTGAAGTGGTGCGCAGCGAGTTCATTCTGGGTGGCCAGAAAAGTGGCAAGTCGCGCCGCGCCGAGGCGCTGGCGCGGCAGTGGCTGTTGACGCAGACCGGCCACCAGGCCGTGCTGATTGCCACCGGCCAGGCCTGGGATGCCGAGATGCGCGCGCGCATTGCCCGCCACCAGCGCGACCGCGCCGAGCGCGCACCGGGGCTGCAAACGGTGGAGGAGCCGCTGGGGCTTGCCGATGCGCTGTTGCGGTACAGCTGCCCGCAAACGCTGGTGGTGGTGGACTGCCTCACGCTGTGGCTGACCAACCTGCTCATGCCTGCGCACGGCGCTGCCCTGGATGCCGTTGCGCCCACCCGCGCCTTGTGCCAGGCGATCGAAACCGCCCCGGGGCCGGTGGTTCTGGTGGGCAACGAGATCGGCCTGGGGGTGATTCCGATGGGGCGCGAGGTACGGGCATTTGTCGACGCGCTGGGCCTGCTCAACCAGTCCGTGGCGGAGAGATGCGGACGAGTCACGCTGATGGTGGCCGGGCTGCCGATGGTGCTGAAGGAAGCTGCATGACGTGCTTGGTCGCCTTGATGCGCGGGGGTCTGTTGGGGTTGGCCCTCTGGTGTGCATCTCCTGCGTGGGCCGCGACCGTCGAGGTCGCGGACGACCGGGGTATCACCGTGCGTCTGGCCGGGCCGCCGCAGCGCATCGTGTCGCTGCTGCCGTCGCTGACCGAGACAGTGTGTGAACTTGGCCAGTGCCACCGCCTGGTGGGCGTGGACCGGTATTCGAACCATCCGGCGACCGTTCAGGCCTTGCCTCAGGTGGGCGGGGGCATTGACCCCAACATCGAGGCCATCGTGGCCCTGCGCCCGGATGTGGTGCTGATGGCCACGTCGTCTCGCGGCGTGCAGCGGCTGGAAGCACTGGGTCTGAAGGTCGTGGCGCTGGAGCCCAAGAACGCGGCGGGCGTTCAACGCGTCATGGACAAGCTCGGCAAACTGCTCTCGGTGCCCGATGCCCAGCGCCTCTGGCGCTTGGTCGACGCGGGTGCTTCCGCCGCGGTGCAGTCGCTTCCCCCGGGCGCGCGCGGGCTGCGGGTGTATTACGAAGTCAGCACCGGCGGCTATGCCGCAGGCCGGCCATCCTTCATTGGCGAACTGATGGACCGGTTGGGGTTGGACAACATCGTGCCGGCCGACATGGGTCCGTTCCCCCGCATCAACCCCGAATTCGTGGTGCGGGCCGACCCGGACCTGATCATGATCGGCACCCGCAACGTGCAGGGGATGGCGCAGCGCCCCGGCTGGGCCGGCATGCGGGCGGTGCGAGAAGGCCGGGTGTGCGTGTTCAGCGCAGAAGAATCCGATGTGCTGGTGCGCCCAGGGCCCCGGCTCGCTGAGGCGGCGCGCCTCATGGCCCGCTGCGTGACCGACAAGGGGGTGCGGTGACCGACCGCGCCCGCAGCCTGTGGCTGGCACTGGGCGTTGGCCTGCTGTCGCTGGCGCTGCTGCTGGTGGGCGCGGGCGTGGGCAGCACCGGCTTCGAGAGTGTGCTCAATGCGCGCAGCGACCCGGTGGCCTGGCAGATCGTGTGGGACATCCGGTTGCCACGCACGCTGGGCGCGTGGATCGCCGGGGCGCTGCTCGGCCTGGCCGGTGCGGTGGCGCAGGGCCTGTTCCGCAACCCGCTGGCGGACCCCTATCTGCTGGGCAGTGCTTCGGGCGCTGCACTGGGGGTGGCTGTGGCGCTGGCACTGTGGGGCGTATCGCCGTTTGCCACCGAGTGGCTGGTCCGGCTGGGCCTGACTGGCGCGGCGTTCGCCGGCGCGGTGGCTGGCGTGGTGCTGACGCTGGCGCTGGCCAAGGGGGTGCAACACACGTTCCGCCTGTTGCTGGCTGGTGTGATCGTTGGCGTGGTGCTGAGCGCGGCGCGCGACCTGGTGACTCTGGCTGCGCCGGATACTCTGCAGGCCATGCAGGGTTTCACCCTGGGCAGCACCGGGTTCGTGGGCTGGCCCGCCTGCGGGGTCATGGGTGGCATGCTGGTCGTGGCTTCGCTGGTGGCGGCGGCCACTGGCCGGGTGCTGGACGGCTTGGCCCTGGGCGAGTCCACCGCCATCAGCCTTGGGTTGCCTCTGTCTGCGGTGCGCCTGGTGCTGGTGGCCGTGCTGGCGCTGGCCACCGGCGCGGCCGTGGCGCAGACCGGGCTGATTGCCTTTGTCGGCCTGGCCGCGCCCCACCTGGTGCGCTCCATGGTGAAAACCACCCATGCGCGGCTGGTGCTGCTGAGCGCAGCAACGGGCGGGGTTCTGCTGATGGCGGCCGACGTGCTGGCGCGCTGGGTGATTGCGCCCCAGGAGTTGCCGGTCGGCGTGCTCACCGCCGTGCTGGGCGGCAGCTACCTGCTGTGGCTGATGCACCGGCGCCGCTCGACCGGAGGCGGGTTGTGAAGCACGCATTGGTGGCCGAACAGGTAACGGTGGCACTGGGCGGCAAACCGGTTCTGCACGGTGTGGACATGCAGTTTGCAGCCGGGCGATGGACCAGCGTGGTGGGGCCGAACGGTGCCGGCAAGTCCACGCTGCTCAAGGCCCTGGCCGGTTTGCTGCCGCATGGTGGCCGTGTGCAGCTGTTGGGCCAGCCACTGGAAGCCTGGCGGGGACGTGAACGCGCCCGGCGCCTGGCCTGGCTGGGGCAGGGCGAGCAGGGCGCAGACGATCTGAGCGTTTGGGACGTGGCCATGCTGGGTCGCCTGCCGCACCAGCCCTGGCTGGCCCCACCGTCCTCCACCGACCGCACCGTGGTGGAGCAGGCGCTGCGCGGCACCCAGGCCTGGGACTGGCGCGAACGGCCGCTGGGCGCGCTCTCCGGTGGCGAGCGCCAGCGGGTGCTGCTGGCGCGGTTGCTGGCGGTGCAGGCCGACGTGCTGCTGATGGACGAGCCGCTGGCCAACCTCGACCCGCCGCACCAGGCCGACTGGCTCGCCCTGGTGCGCGAACTGGTGGCGCTGGGCAAGACGGTGGTGAGCGTGCTGCATGAAATCGGCATGGCACTGCACGCCGACGAGATGATGGTCATGGCCGATGGCCGCGTGATCCACCACGGCGCCTGCCACGACGCCACCACCCACCGCGCTGTGGAACAGGTGTTCGACCAGCGCATTGCCATCCACCCGCTGGGTCGCCAGTGGGTGGCCTTGCCCATCTGAAGAACGTCTAGGAAGCCTTTGCATGCAGATCGAGAACCCACCCACCGAAAAGCGCTATGAAAAGCCCGAAGGAGAACGCCGCGGCCTGGTGATCGTTCACACCGGCGACGGCAAGGGCAAGAGCACGGCCGCCTTCGGCCTGGCCCTGCGCGCGTTCGGTCGCACCCATGTGCACGGCAAGCTGGTGAAGATCTTCCAGTTCATGAAGGTGCCGTCGGCGCGTTTCGGGGAGCACCGGGTGTTTGAACTGCTGGCCGAAACCGGACCGCCGCCGGGCCGCTCCCAAGGCGGACCAGCCCCCTCGGGGGGCAGCGACCCGCGCAGCGGTGGAGCGTGGGGGCCATTGATCGAAGGACTCGGCGACGGCTTCAGCTGGAAGAGCCAGGATCTGGAACGCTCTGCCCAGCTGGCGCGCGACGGCTGGCTGAAGGCCAGGGCCGCCATCCTCAGCGGCGACTACTTCATGGTCACGCTCGATGAGCTGACCTACCCGCTGATCTACGGCTGGTTGCCCCTGGACGATGTTCTGCAGACGTTGAACGACCGTCCGCGCGACGTGCATGTGGTGATCACTGGCCGGCGCTGCCCGCCCGAGATCATCGAACTGGCCGATACCGTGACCGAAATGACCCTGGTGAAACACGCGTTCAAGGCGGGGATTCCCGCGCAGCGCGGTATTGAAGACTGATTTTTTCCTGGTTGATCATGAACACTGCCTCCCTGAGCGAAAAACCTGTGCGTATCGTGTCCCGTCCGGTCGCAGCACCCGGCACCACCGAGCGCTGGTCGGTGGCCGATGTCGCGGCCCTGTTCGACCTGCCGTTCGCCGACCTGCTGTACCAGGCCCAGACCGTGCACCGAGAACACTTCGACCCCACCGAAGTGGAACTGGCCACACTGCTGTCGGTGAAGACCGGCGGCTGCCCGGAGGACTGCGGCTATTGCCCCCAGTCGGTGCATTTCGACACCGGCCTGGCGGCTGGCAAGCTCATGGGTGTGGAGGCGGTGCGCGAAGCCGCGCAGCGCGCGAAGGAGGCGGGGGCCACGCGCTTCTGCATGGGCGCAGCCTGGCGTGCGCCCAAGGACCGCGATGTGGAGGCCGTGGCCGAGTTGGTGCGCGCTGTGAAGGAAGAGGGCCTGGAAGCCTGCGCCACGCTCGGCATGCTGAACGAAGGCCATGCCGAAACCCTGCGCGACGCGGGGCTGGACTACTACAACCACAACCTGGACAGCGCGCCGGATTTCTACGGCGAGATCATTACCACCCGCGACTACCAGGATCGCCTGGACACGCTGGAGCGGGTGCGCGGCGCGGGGGTGAAGGTGTGCTGTGGCGGCATCGTGGGCATGGGCGAATCCCGCCTGCAGCGCGCGGCCCTGGTGGCGCAACTGGCCGACCTGGCGCCGGACTATCCGGAATCGGTCCCCATCAACCATCTGGTGAAGGTGGCCGGTACGCCGCTGGCCGACCAGCCCGACCTGGACCCCCTCGAAT
>JALORL010000338.1 GCA_025458915.1 Hydrogenophaga sp. | reverse complement strand
CCGCGTGACGGAGTTGGCGCCGCTGGGCCGCCCACGGTTGGCGAACCGCACTATGCTTGGCAAGGTTCGTGCTGCCGGCTGGGCAGCCGCATGAGCGAAGCGCGCAGATTCCACCGTCGGAGAACACATGGCGAGCGATTTGGACACGGTCAGGGTGCTCAGGGCCCTTTTCAACGACATGCCCCGGGCGCCCGAGGGCCTGTCACCCGAAGAAACCGCCGCCTGGGTCCAGCGGTCGATGAACGACTATGAAGGCGGCGACATGGCTTACATGCTGGAGCATGTGACCCGCAGCGCCACGCTCGACATCGTGCTGCGCCTGCGCGAAGACGGCTACCTGCAGGACGACAAGACCTTTGATGCCACCGTGGAGCAGCTCTCCACGCCCGATGGCCGCAAGACCTTCATGGACCACATCATTGCGGCCCAAAAAACCGTGGACGCGACCGCGCGGCTGCTGCGCCGCGCCAAGCGCGCACCGGGCGACACGGAGCCATTCTTCAGCACCCTGCCGGAAGAGATCGCGCGCTTCGTGCAGGCCGAGCCCGGGGGCGGCGGCCCGCTGTACGCCGAATACGCGGCGCGCCCGGAAGTGGCCGAACTGGGTGTTCTGCAACCGCCGCCCGACCGCGTGCACGAATTCGACTGGGGCTTCGTCACCGAGCGCGACAGCGCCTGGCATTTTTATGTGGCCGAGGTGTGGCGCCGCGGCACGGTGGGCTACTTCGACCGCTTCGACCGGGTGTGGCAGCGCGAAACCACGGCACCACGCGGCGGCCCGCTGCTGACCGCGCCGGTGCCCGACGCCCTGACGATGGACGACGGCATCACCAGCTTCAGCAGCCTCACCCTGGTTTCCGGCAACGGGCTCGACGACCCCGACCTGCGCCAGTGGGTGGGCGAGGTGTTCATCCAGCAGGTCTTGCCCTACATGGTCAGTCAGGCGCTGGACGACGACAACGAGCTGCCCCTCGCCGGCACCGCCTGAGGCGCGTCCGCCTGCAGCATGGCCGGCATGAACTACCGCCACCTGTTCTATTTCTGGGTGGTGGCCAAGGAGGGCGGTTTTGCCCGTGCGGCAGAGCGGCTGGACATGGCCATCCAGACCATCAGCGCGCAGGTCAAGGTGCTGGAGCAGGAACTGGGGCACCAGCTGCTCAAGCCCGCCGGCCGCCGGGTGGTTCTGACCGAAGCGGGTGCGGCCGTGCTGGCGCGGGCGGAAACCATCTTCCAGATCGGGGAGTCTATTCCCGAGGCCTTGGCGGCGGTGGCCTCCGGTTCCGTGCTGCGCCTGGCGGTGGGCATGTCGGATGGCCTGTCCAAGCCGGCCACCCATTCGCTGCTGGCGCCGGTGCTGGGCACGTCCGGCCTGCGGCTGGTGTGCCACGAGGGCGAAACCGACGAACTCCTTGCCGATCTCGCGCTGCACCGGCTGGACCTGGTGCTGGCCTGCCAGCCGCCTTTGCCAGGCAGCAACCTGCGGCTCACCAGCGACCGCATCCTGAGTTCTCCGGTGGACTGGTACGGCCCCCGCTCGATGGTCAAGCCGTCGCTCGTGCGGTCCTTCCCGGCCAGTCTGGCCGAACTGCCGGTGCTGCTGCCCACGGCGCATGCCGCGCTGCGGGGCCGCATCGACCGCTGGTTCGAGTCGAACCGCATCGTTCCCCGCGTGGTGGGCGAGTTCGAGGACAGCGCCCTCATGAGCCTGTTCGCCGCCCAGGGTTTGGGCGTTTTTCCGGTGGCCGCCCAGGGGGCGGACGCGCTGTCGATCTCGCTGGGCCTGCGGCGGCTGGGCCGCAGCGACCGTCTGCACGAGGAAATCCATGCCATCCGGTCCCAGCGCGGCCTGCAGAACCCGTTGGTGTTGCAGGTGCTGAACGCAGCCCGCGGGGGCGACCCGGCGCGCTGAAGTTCAGAAAAAACCGCACTGAAGGTTCCAGAAATTCAGGTGGATCGGGAATGATTTCCGGGCCATAGTGGCGGGTTGTCAACTTCGGAATGCGGATACCCCATGCTCTGGATGCAGGCGTTGTGGTTTGTGGCGGGTCTGGTGGCGCTGGTCTTTGGCGCCAATGCCCTTGTGCGGGGGGCGTCGAAACTCGCGCTCTCCTTTGGCCTGTCGCCGCTGGTGGTGGGCCTGACCATCGTGGCCTTCGGCACCAGCGCGCCCGAGATGGCCGTGTCCACCGGCGCGGTGCTCAATGGCCAGGGTGACATTGCGGTGGGCAACGTGGTGGGCAGCAACCGCGCTGATCGTGCCGCTGGTGGTCAACGTGCAGCTGATCCGGCAGGAAATCCCGATCATGCTGGGCGCCTCGCTGCTGCTGCTGGCGCTGGGCCTGGATGGCAGCATTGCCGTGTGGGAAGGCGCTTTGCTGCTGGTGCTGATGGTGGCCTACACCGCGTTCCTGGTGGTGCAGTCGCGCCGTCAGACGGCCGAGGCCGCTGCAGACTATGAAGCCGAGGTGCAGCCAGCGGCCCAGGGCGCCTGGGATGCGCACTGGGCCGCGCAGGTCGGCCTGATCGCGGCGGGACTGGCCCTGCTGGTGTTCGGCTCCGACTGGCTGGTGGGCGCCTCGGTGGCGTTTGCCAAGGCGTTTGGCGTGAGCGACCTGGTGATCGGCCTGACCATCGTGGCTGCAGGCACCTCCATGCCCGAAGTGGCCACCTCCATC
>JALORL010000082.1 GCA_025458915.1 Hydrogenophaga sp. | reverse complement strand
TGCGCCGCACTACACCAAGAGCACCGACATCCTGGAGGTGTGGTTCGACTCCGGTTCCACCTTCGAACATGTGCTGCGCGGCAGCCACGCTGGCGCCTACACCCGCCCGCCCTTCCACGCGCAGGGACCGGAAGCCGACCTGTATCTGGAAGGCCACGACCAGCACCGCGGCTGGTTCCACAGTTCGCTGCTGCTGGGCTGCGCGCTACACGACCGGGCGCCCTACCGCGGCCTGCTGACGCACGGCTTCGCCACCGACGGCCAGGGCCGCAAGATGAGCAAGAGCCTGGGCAACACGGTGGAGCCGCAGTCGGTCACCAGCAAGCTCGGCGCCGAGATCGTTCGCCTGTGGGTGGCGTCCACAGACTACTCGGGCGACCTCAACATCGACGACAAGATCCTGGCCCGCGTGGTGGACGCGTACCGGCGCATCCGCAACACGCTGCGCTTCCTGCTGGCCAACATCAGCGACTTCGACCCCGCCAGGGACGCCGTTCCACCTGAGCAGATGCTGGAGATCGACCGCCATGCGCTGGCGCGCGCGGCGCAGCTGCAGGCCGAGATCCTGGCCCACTTCGAAATCTACGAATTCCACCCGGTGGTGTCCAAGCTGCAGGTGTACTGTTCGGAAGACCTGGGCGCGTTCTACCTTGACGTGCTGAAGGACCGCCTTTACACCACCGCACCCAAGAGCCTGGCACGCCGCAGCGCACAGACCGCGCTGCACCAGATCACCCATGCCATGCTGCGCTGGATGGCACCCTTCCTGAGCTTTACCGCCGAAGAGGCCTGGCCAGTGCTGGCTGCCCAGGCCAACCAGGGATCGATCTTTTTCGAGACCTTCTCACCACTGCAGGAAGCGGACACTGAACTCCTGCACCGCTGGTCGCGCTTGGGCGAAATCCGCAACGCCGTGAACAAGGAAATCGAAACCCTGCGCGAAGCGGGACAGGTGGGCTCTTCGCTGCAGGCCACGGTGCGCATCACCGCAGCGGCGGACGATCATGCGCTGCTGGCCTCGCTGGGTGACGATCTGAAGTTCGTGCTCATCGTCTCAACCGTGGACCTCGTAGCGGGCAATGCGCTCACCATCGAAGTAAAGCCGTCCACCGCCCAGAAATGCGAGCGCTGCTGGCATTACCGCGACGACGTGGGCCAGGCCACCGGGCACCCCACGCTGTGCGGCCGTTGCGTGAGCAACCTGGCGGAGGCGGCCGGCACGGGCACTGGCGAAACGCGCAAGGTCGCCTGATGGACACCGCACGTTCGTCGATCTGGCCCTGGCTGGGGCTGGCCGGCGCCATCCTGGTGGCCGACCAGATCACCAAGTGGCTCATCCTCGCCCACTACCAGTGGGGCGACAGCACACCCATCACCGCGTTCTTCAACATCGTGCGGGTGCACAACACCGGCGCGGCATTTTCGTTTCTGGCGTCGGCAGGCGGCTGGCAGCGCTGGTTCTTCACGGTGGTTGGCGTGGCGGCGTCGATCTTCATCGTGTGGATGCTGCGCTCGAACCCAGGGCAAAAGCTGTTTGCATTTGCCCTGGCCTGCATCCTGGGCGGCGCCATCGGCAACGTGATCGACCGCCTGGTGCACGGCTATGTGGTGGACTTCCTGGACTTTCACTGGTCCTGGTTGTCAGGCCTTTTTCCCGGCGGCCATTTCCCGGCCTTCAACCTGGCCGATGCCGGCATCACACTGGGCGCGATCTGCCTGATTCTGGACGAAATCCTGCGCATCCGCCGCAGCAAGTCCTGACATTTCCCGCAACCGCCTGACGCGGGTCGCTGGCGGTGGCCCCAGAGGTGCATGTCGGAGGGTGCTGTGCTACGCTGGCTGGCCAAGTCTGAGCCTTTCAGGAGACAACCATGCCCGGCCTGTTGCCCCACATCGATCCCGACGGTCTGTACGAGTTTTCGGTGGTCTACACCGACCGTGCGCTGAACCACATGTCCAAACGCTTCCAGGGCGTGATGAATGACATCTCTGCCATGCTCAAGCGGGTGTATGGCGCGCATTCGGTGGTGCTGGTGCCGGGCAGCGGGACCTTCGGCATGGAATCGGTGGCCCGGCAGTTCGCGCACGACCGGCATGTGCTGGTGATCCGCAATGGCTGGTTCAGTTACCGCTGGACCCAGATCTTCGACATGGGGCGCATCCCGACCAGCCACACCGTGCTGAAGGCCCGCCGCACATCGGAGGCTGCGCAGGCCCCCTGGGTCCCAGCGCCGATCGAGGACGTGGTGGCCACCATTGCCCGCGAAAAGCCGGCATTGGTGTTTGCCCCGCACGTGGAAACCTCGGCCGGCATGATCCTGCCCGACGGCTACCTGCGCACTGTCGCCGACGCGGTGCACGCCGTGGGCGGGCTATTCGTGCTGGACTGCATTGCCTCCGGAGCCATGTGGGTGGACATGCCGGCCACCGGCGTGGACATCCTGATCTCGGCGCCGCAAAAAGGCTGGAGCAGCTCGCCCTGCTGCGCCATGGTGATGCTCAGCGAGCGCGCCCGGGCCGCCATCGACAGCACCCAGAGCACCACCTTTGCGATGGACTTGAAGAAGTGGCTGCAGATCATGGAAACCTACGAAGGCGGTGGGCACGCCTACCACACCACCTTGCCTACCGACGCGCTGGTACGCCTTCGGGACACCATGCAGGAAACCGAAGCCTACGGCTACGCCCGCGTGCGCGAGGAGCAGGTTCAGCTGGGCCAGCGTGTGCGCCAACTGCTGGAAGGCGCGGGCTTCGCCAGCGTGGCCGCCGAGGGTTTCAAGGCGCCCGGCGTGGTGGTGAGCTACACCACCGACCCGGATTTGCAGTCCAGCAAAAAATTCCTGGCGGCAGGCCTGCAGGCCGCAGCGGGCGTGCCACTCCAGTGCGATGAACCGGCCGACTTCCGCAGCTTCCGCATCGGGCTGTTCGGCCTGGACAAGTGGCATGACGTGCCGGCCACGCTGCAGCGGCTGGACAACGCAATGCAGGCCATGGGCCTGACCGAAACGTCAACGGTTCCCTGAGGGCGATCGCCGCAGTGCACGGATCTGCCGCTTACCGATTGAGACAAACGTATCCAGCACTTGCCCCGTGTGAAGGAACGCCTGGCATCGCCCAGCACTCCCATGGACGTTGCCCCTTGGTGGGCGGCATTTTTTAGAAACCATTGGAGGTCCATTCACATGAAACATTTCGGCAAGATCGTCGCTGCCACAGCCATTGCATTCACCGCTGCCGGCGCGCAAGCGCAAGGCATGTATGGCGAACTGGGCTACAGCCACCTGAACTTCGAAGAGAAAGACACGGCGTTCTCCGCCAAGGTCAACCCGTCGATGGTGCGCGGCATCGTAGGCTATGAACTCAACCGCAACCTGGCCGTGGAAGGCATGGTTGGCATCGGACTGCAGTCCGACGACGTGCGGGTGGGTAGCGCACGGCTCGAAGGCGAGGTGGACAACGTGGTGGGTGCGTTCGTGAAGCCCAAGATCCAGCTCGGCGAATCGGTGGAGCTGTTTGGGCGTGCCGGTGTGGCTTCGACCAAGGTGAGCGCCAGGGCCGGCAACCTGAGCATCGCCGATCGGGGCACCAGTTTCGCCTACGGTGGCGGCGCCAGCTTCGCACTGACGCCCCGCACCTCGATCACGGCCGACTACATGCGCTATTACGACCGCAAGGGCATCGTGGTCGACGGCATCAACGTGGGTGTGGGCCTGAAGTTCTGATTCCGCATCGCGTCCGCGAAAGCCACCTTCGGGTGGCTTTTTTTCGTCTGTCCCCAGGGAGTCAAGGGGCTCGAATGGACACGTGTCCCAGACGGAAATATTTGCATTTTTGAACTCTTTTTTGAATCCAATCAACCTATTTATTTATGCTTTATGCCGCATTTCATTCAAAAATGCAATCTGCTGCCGGCCCGATGCAGACACCGGGCGGGCAGCCACATCCGGAACGAGTCGCCAATGAATCAGGGAGTTTTCATGAGCAAGAGGATGCTGCTTGTTGCAGCCATGGCCATCGGTTTGTCGGGCACGAACGCCCACGCGCAGGCCGTGCAAGAGAAAGCCAGGGCGGGTGCCGCCAAGACCGAAAGCCTGCTGGACCAGGGGTTGAGCGCACAGGGCCTGAAGAATCAGGGCCTGTACGGAGAGGCCGGCCTGGGATTTCTGAGCTACAAGATTTCGCGCATCGGATTCTCCAGCCGCCCCGTGGTGTTGCGGGGCATCGTGGGATACGACCTGTATCCCAACCTCGCCGTAGAGGCCATGCTGGGTACCGGTCTGAGCGGTGGGAGCGGCACGGGCCTGTATGGCACGGCGTACCGCGCCAGCACCGGCGCAATGCTGGGCGCGTACGCCAAGCCGAGGCTGCAACTGGGAGCCTTGCAGGTGTTCGGTCGCTTCGGGCTGGCCAGCACCAGCGCACGGGTTGGAGGCTACGCCGGTACGACCGACGGCGCTGGCCTGTCCTACGGCGCAGGCCTGAACTACCAGATGCCGTGGCAAAGCTTTGGCAACCGCCCCATCTCCATCAATGCCGACTACATGAACTACTACAGCGGCAGCGGCGTGAAATACAACGGCTTCACGCTGGGCGCTGGCATGCAGTTCTGACGCGGCGACCCCGCGTTCATCCGCCCGGGGCCAGGTTTCAGGGCAGGATGACGGTGCACCCCGTCGTGGCACGGGCCTCCAGGCTGCGGTGGGCGTCCTGGACCGCAGTCAAAGCAAACCGCTGATCGATGCGGATCTTCACCTGACCCGCCTCCACCACCGCAAACAGATCGTCGGCCATGGACTGGGTGCGTTCGCGGCTGGTGATGTGGGTGAACAAGGTCTGACGGGTCACATACAGCGATCCCTTCGGACCGAGAATGCCTGGCGCGAACGGTGCCACCGGCCCGCTGGCATTGCCGAAACTGACCATCAGGCCGAACGGCATCAGGCAGTCCAGGGATTTCTCGAAGGTGTCCTTGCCGACCGAGTCGTACACCACCTTCACGCCCTGGCCGGCGGTGATCTCCTTCACCCGGGCAGCAAAGTCTTCGGTGCGGTAATTGATGGTGAATTCCGCCCCGTGCTCCCTGGCCAGTGCACATTTCTCGTCGGAACCCGCGGTGCCGATCAGGCGCAGACCGAGTGCCCGCGCCCACTGGCAGGCAATCAGGCCGACGCCGCCGGCCGCTGCATGGAACAGCACGAAATCCCCGGCATTGAGGCCTTCCACCGGACGGCAGCGCTTGAGCAGGTATTGGGCGGTCAGGCCCTTGAGCATCATGGCGGCACCGGTTTCGAAGTCGATCGCATCGGGAAGCTGGCACACGTTCATGGCCGGCATCACGCGCACGTCGCTATAGCTGCCAGGCGGGTTGGCGGCGTAGGCGGCGCGGTCGCCCGCCTTCAGATGCGTGACGCCCGGGCCCACAGCCTCGATCACACCGGCCCCTTCCATGCCCAGTGCCAAAGGCATGGCATTCGGGTACAGGCCGGTACGCTGATAGACATCGATGTAGTTCAGGCCGATGGCATGGTGGCGGATGCGGACCTCCCCGGGGCCGGGGTCTCCAACCTCCACGGTGTCGATCACCAGTTGTTCGGGCCCTCCCGGGGCGTGAATGCGAACCGCGCGGCTGGCTTGGGACATGGGACTCTCCTCAGTGGTTGTTGGAAGCACCAGATGCCCTCGGCACCGTGCATGCAACCGCAGATGCTGCCACGAAATGGGCCCACACGGGAGGCAGGCGAATGGTCAGCCCAGTATCAGCCGGGGACAAGGACCGCTGGTTACAGTCGCTGCATGCCCGTGCACGCACCGTCCCGACTCACGCCCACCACGATTGCCCTGCTGCTGCTGCCACCGTTGCTGTGGGCAGGCAATGCCGTGGTAGGACGCATGATGCAGGGTGTGGTGCCCCCGATCACGCTGAACTTCATGCGCTGGACACTGGCGCTTCTGCTGCTGTTGCCACTGGCCGGCTGGGTGCTGCGGCCGGGCAGCCCCTTGTGGCCGCATTGGCGACGCTTTGCCCTGCTGGGGCTGCTGGGTGTGGGCCTGTACAACGCCTGCCAGTACCTGGCGCTGAAGACCTCCACGCCCCTGAACGTGACCCTGGTGGCATCGAGCACGCCGGTGTGGATGCTGCTGCTTGGAAAACTGTTTTTCGATTCGCCCGTGACACGGCGGGCCGCGCTGGGCGCGGCCCTGGCGCTGGTGGGTGTGGCAGTGGTGCTGGCGCGCGGTGACTGGGCGCAATTGCGAGCGGTGCAGTTCGTTCCCGGCGATGGCTGGATGTTGCTGGCCTCCGTGCTGTGGGCCTGGTACAGCTGGCTGCTGGCGCGCCCGCAGCCAGGGTCAGAACCCGCGGCCATCCGCAACGACTGGGCGGCCTTCCTGATGGCCCAGATGGCCATGGGCCTGTGCTGGTCCGGCGCACTCACGGCCGGGGAATGGTGGCTACTGCCCGCAGCCACCGGGACAGAACCGCACCTGCAATGGGGCTGGCCGCTGGTGGCCGGCCTTCTGTATGTCGCGATTGGCCCGTCGCTGCTGGCCTATCGGTGCTGGGGCGCGGCGGTGACACGGGTGGGGCCGGCACTCGCGGGCATTTTTTCAAACCTCACGCCGCTGTTCGCTGCGCTGTTGTCCGCCACCCTGCTGGGCGAGATGCCCCGCGCCTACCACGCGGTCGGCTTCGTGCTGATCGTGGGCGGCATCCTGGTGTCGTCGCGCCGCTGACGACGCGCAGACCTCCGGTCAGAAGGTGCCCGGGTAGGCACCGCCGTCGGCCAGTACGTTCTGCCCCGTGATGTAACTGGCGTGTGCGCTGCACAGGAAGGCACAGATGGCGCCGAATTCCTTCGGCTGCCCAAAGCGGCCGGCCGGGATCTGGGCCTGTTGGCTGGCGCGGATTTCATCGATGCTCTTGCCGCTCTTGTCTGCGGCAACCCGGAGCGTGGTGGCGATGCGATCGGTGTCGAATTTGCCGGGCAGCAGGTTGTTGAGCGTGACGCCTCTGGCCGCCAGCGGGCTGCGGGCCACACCGGCCACGAAGCCGGTGAGGCCGCTGCGCGCGCCGTTGGACAACCCCAGGATGTCGATGGGCGCCTTCACTGCGCTGCTGGTGATGTTGACGATGCGGCCGAAACCACGCTCGGCCATGCCGTCCACCGTGGCCTTGATGAGTTCGATGGGCGTGAGCATGTTGGCGTCGACCGCCTTGATCCAGGCTTCGCGGTCCCATTGGCGGAAGTCGCCGGGCGGCGGACCGCCGGCGTTGGTCACCACGATGTCGAACGCGGTGCCTGGGCCACCCGGCACGGACAGCGCTGCGGTGCGGCCTTCGGGCGTGGTGATGTCCGCGGCGACGGTGAGCACCTTCACGGCTGGATGCGCCTTGGCCAGCGCGGCAGCAGACGTCTCGAGCACCTGGGCCCCGCGCGCCACCATGACCACATTCACCCCTTCGGCAGCCAGCGCCTGGGCACAGCCCAGTCCCAGCCCTTTGCTGGCGCCGCACACCAGCGCCCATTTGCCTGCAATACCAAGATCCATGTGGTTCTCCTGTCGGGTTCGTAAGGGTTCAGTCCGGGCGAGCCGCCGCCGATCCGAAGCGGGTCACCAGAAACACGCCAGCCACGACCAGCACGGTACCGGCCACGATCCAGGCGTTGAAAGGTTCGTCCAGCAGCACCACGCCCATGGCGATGGTGGACATCGGGCCGATCATGCCCGTCTGTGCCGCGAGACCGGCACCGATGCGTTCAATGGCCATCATGACCATGATGACCGGGGCAAAGGTGCACAACGTGGCGTTGAGCAGCGACAGCCAGATCACTTCCGGCGCCACGATGGCCGCGCTCATGGGCCGCAACAGCACGAACTGCAGCAGACACAGCAGACAGGCCACGCTGGTGGCCAGGCCCACCAGCCGCATGGCTCCCAGACGCTTGACAAGTTCGCCGCTGTACACGAGGTAGATCGCATAGCTGATGGCGCTGCCGAACACCAGTGCGGCGCCGAGCAGCGCGTCGGGTCCGGCAAAGTCGGCTTCGTGGCCGAACACCAGCAACACGCCGGCATAGCTCACTGCCATGGCCAGGGCCTGCAGGCCGGTGATGCGCCGCTGGTAGACCACCCAGCCCAGGATCAGCACCAGCGTCGGATTGAGATACAGGATGAGGCGCTCCAGGCTGGCGCTGATGTACTGCAGGCCCCAGAAGTCCAGAAAACTGGCAAGGTAGTAACCAGTGACTCCCAGGCCCAGGATGCCCAGGGCGTCCTTGCCGGTGAGCGGTGTGCGCTCGCCGCGCCCCTGCCGCACCGTGGCCCACCAGGCCAGCGCCAGGAACAGCGGCAGCGCAAACAGCATGCGGTACATGATGAGCGTGACCGCATCCACCCCGTGGCGGTAGGCCAGCTTCACGATGATGGCCTTGCCGCTGAAGGCCACCGAGCCCGCAGCGGCCAGCAGCAGCCCGGTGGCGAGGTGGGGAGTTGCAGCAACAGGCAGCGGTGGCATGGTCAGGATTATCGACAGGTGGCCTGCAGCCGGCTGCGCCCGTGCGCGCCGGCCTTGGTGGCGCGCTGGTCATGCCGGTCAGGCAACGGGTGGCGTGGCGGCCAGCACCTCGTCCAGTGTGGTGAGACCTTCGGACACGCGCAGCGCTCCGGCCAGCCGCAAGGGCCGCATGCCGTCGGCCACAGCCTGCTTGCGCAGCGCCTCCAGACGGGGCTCGCGGCTCACGCGTTCCTTGAACGCTTCGGTGACTTCCAGCAGCTCGTACAGGCCAGTGCGGCCGCGAAATCCCGTCATGCGGCAGTCCACGCAACCCACCGGCTGAAACGGCCGGTAGCGGCCGGTGACGCGCCAGGGCTTGACCAGATCGGCCAGCGCCGCGCTGGAGGCCTCGGCCCTGGTTTCGTCCTCGATTTGCCGGCAGGCAGGGCACAGCGTGCGCACCAGCCGCTGCGCCAGCACGCCCAGCACCGTGGCGTTGATGAGGTAGGGGGGAATGCCCAGCTCCAGCAGCCGCATGATGGCCGAGGGCGCATCGTTGGTGTGCAGTGTGGTGAACACCAGGTGGCCGGTGAGCGCGGCCTGCACCGCCATTTCCGCCGTGGGCAGGTCGCGCACCTCACCCACCATGATGATGTCCGGGTCCTGCCGCATGAGTGCCCGC
>JALORL010000337.1 GCA_025458915.1 Hydrogenophaga sp. | reverse complement strand
CAGCGCCAGGGCTTTGCCCAGGTGGGGGTGCGCAAGGGCTATTACCCCGCCGGCGGCACCCAGCGGGAAGATGCCGTGGTGATGAGCCTGAAGCTGTGATGAACGACCCGACCGCTGCCCCGAGTTCCCAGGCCCCGGGCCCACACGCCGAGCCCGACACCTCCTTCGTGCCCCACCTCGATGCGCGCCAGCGTGCGATGCTGGCCGAGATGGGGGTACGGGTGTGGGCCCCGCGCGCACGGCCCGCCGAGGCCTCGCAGGCCGACCCGGCGCGTGGTGCGGTGAATGCTCCGCCGAAGCCTCCGGTCGCCGGCACCGTGTCCCCCGCCGCAACCCTGCGCGGCACGCCAACGCTGCCTGCACGGTCCCCCGCTGCCGTTCCGCTTGCTGCGGCGGCCGTGGCACCCCCAGCCGAACCGGCCGCTGCCCCGGCAGGCCAACGGCCTGCCGGCATCGACACCCTGGACTGGCCGCAGCTGCAGGCCGCCGTGGCCGCTTGCCAGGCCTGTGGCCTGTGCCAGAGCCGCACCAACACGGTTTTCGGGGTGGGCGACACGGCTTCCGACTGGATGGTGGTGGGCGAGGCGCCCGGCCAGAACGAGGACCTGCAGGGCGAGCCCTTCGTGGGCGCTGCCGGCCAGCTGCTGGACAACATGCTGCGCGCCGTGGGCCGCAGCCGCAGCGGCCAGGGTGCGCAAGGCGCCTACATCGCCAACGTGCTCAAGTGCCGCCCGCCGGCCAACCGCAACCCCCAGCCGGCCGAGGTGGTGCAGTGCGAACCCTTCCTGGCACGCCAGGTGGCGCTGGTGAAGCCGAAGGTCATCGTGGCCATGGGCCGGTTTGCGGTGCAGTCCCTGCTGCAGACCACCGAACCCATCGGCCGCCTGCGCGGCCGGGTGCACCGCTACCAGGACGTGCCGGTGATCGTCACCTACCACCCGGCCTATCTGCTGCGCACCCCCACCGACAAGGGCAAGGCCTGGGCGGACCTGTGTCTCGCAATGGAAACCCTCGAGGGCGGTGGACTGAAGGGAGAGTGAAGCGCGACCCGGTCACATCGCCGGTGCGCGTGGCTCTGTCAGGGCACCCGTGGAACCGGCTCAGCCGGGCCACAGGGTGCGCCCCCCTTTCAGGGGGGTGACGCCGCAGGCGGCGCGGGGGGTTGCCTGTTCGGCAGAAGCACACTGGCAATCGCCACCATCACCAGCCCGACCGCTGCCCAGTCCTGCCAGTGCAGCACCTCGTTCAGCCACCAGGCGCCGCTGAACACGCCCAGCACCGGAATGAACATGACCGACAGGGTGGAGGCGATCGGGGGCAGGTCGCGCGCCATTATGAGCCACGCCACCTGGGCAAAGGCGAACACGCCCAGTGCGTTGTAGAGGATGGCCCACCAGACCTCGGGGGCCGGGGCCACCCAGCGCGGGTGTTCGAAGGTGGCGGCCAGCAGCGTGACCCACAGGGTCGTGATCACCGTCATCCAGAACGAGATCGCCAGCGTGGGGTGGGGAATGGTCGTGCGGCGCATCATCTGCGTGCCCACCGCCCAGGCCACGGCGGCCACCAGCATCATGGCCACGCCGGTGGGCCGGCCGCTGAGCTGGGTCATTTCATGCCATAGCAGCAGCACCACGCCCAGCGCGGCTGCGGCCACGCCGCCCCAGGCCCGCCCCGGCAGCTTCTGGCCGAACCACCACGCGCCCACCAGCGCCGAAAACACCGGCATGGTGTAGCCCAGGATGGCGGCGCGGCCGCTGGAGAGCGTCTGGATCGCCAAGATGGCCAGCGTGTGCCACACCAGCATGTTGAACACCGTGAGCACCGCCAGTTCGCGCCAGTGCTCGCGCCCGATGCGGAACGGCACCCGCCGCCACAGCAGCACCGCCGCCAGCACCGGCAGGCCGATCCACATGCTGATGCCGCGGAAGGTCAGCGGCGGGAAGTTGGTCACGCCCAGTTTCATGATGGGCCAGTTGATGCCCCACACCAGCGTGAGGAGGACGAGCAGAACCAGCTGCTGGCGCGAAAGCTTGTGCATGCGGCGATGGTAGGCCAAGCCCTTCAGGCCCCGCTGTCGCAGGCCCATCAGGACCGGCTCGTAAAATCGCCCGATGACTTTCCTCGACATGCTGCGCGGCGCCGGGCGCCAGAACCGCTCCCTGCTGTGCGTGGGCCTGGACCCCGACCCGGCCCGTTTTCCGGCCGGCATGAAGGGCGACGCCCACCGCATCTACGACTTCTGCGCGGCCATCGTCGGCCTACTTCGCCGCCCACCGCGCCGAAGACCAGCTGGAAAAGCTGATGCGCCACATGAAGGCGGTGGCGCCCCAGGTGCCGGTGATCCTGGACGCCAAGCGCGGCGACATCGGCAGCACGGCCGAGCAGTACGCCATCGAGGCCTTCGAACGCTACGGCGCGGATGCGGTCACGCTTTCGCCGTTCATGGGCTTCGACTCGGTGCAGCCCTACCTGAAGTACCACGGCAAGGGCGCCTTTTTGCTGTGCCGCACCTCCAACCCCGGTGGCGATGACCTGCAGAACCAGCGCCTGGCGTCGGTGGAGGGCCAGCCCTTGCTGTACGAACACGTGGCCCGGCTGGCCCAGGGGCCGTGGAACCTGAACGGTCAGCTTGGCCTGGTGGTGGGTGCCACCTACCCGGCCGAAATCGAGCGGGTGCGCGAACTGGCGCCCACGCTGCCGCTGCTGATTCCCGGCGTGGGTGCCCAGGGTGGCGACGCGGTGGCCACGGTGCGCGCCGGCCTGCGCCGTGTCGGCGATGACACCACCGGCCCGATCATCGTCAATTCCTCGCGCGCGATCCTGTACGCCTCGGCCGGTGACGACTTTGCCCAGGCCGCCCGCCGGGAGGCCGAACGCACGCGCGACCTGCTCAATGCCGCTGCGCAGCAGGCTGAGGGCGCACCATGAAGCTCTATTCCTCCGCCCGCGCGCCCAACCCGCGCCGGGTGCTGATGTTCATGGCGCACAAGGGCATCAGCGGCATCGAGGTGGTGGAGGTGGACCTCAACGCCAGCGAGCACAAGACGGCCGCCTACCGCGCCAAGAGCCCGCTGGCCCGCGTGCCGGCGCTGGAGCTGGACGACGGCCGCGTGCTCACCGAATCGCGCGCCATCTGCACCTACCTCGAAGGGCTGACCCCCGAACCCAACCTGATGGGCGTGGACGCCGAGGAACGCGCCTTCATCGAGATGGCCGACCGCCGCATGGAATGGCACCTGATGGTGCCGGCGGCCAGCGCCATCCGCCACACCCACCCCGGGCTGGCGGTGCTGGAGCAGCCCCAGTTCCCCGACTTCGGCCAGGCGCAGGTCGCCAAGTTCATGGAAGCCGCCACCTGGC
Source organism: Hydrogenophaga sp. (assembly GCA_025458915.1). GTDB lineage: Bacteria > Pseudomonadota > Gammaproteobacteria > Burkholderiales > Burkholderiaceae_C > Hydrogenophaga. The sequence continues at coordinate 34 of JALORL010000337.1, read as the reverse complement.
TCGACGCCGAGCTGCAGCGCCAACCCTTCGTGGC
>JALORL010000081.1 GCA_025458915.1 Hydrogenophaga sp. | reverse complement strand
CCCATCAGCATGCAGCTGACGGTGCAGTTGCCGCCGATCCATTCCTTGCCGCCCTTGGCCAGGGCGTTCTTGATCACCGGCATGTTGACCGGGTCCAGGACGATGACGGCGTCCTTCTCCATGCGCAGGGCCGACGCGGCGTCGATCCAGTGGCCGTTCCAGCCGGCGGCGCGCAGCTTGGGGTAGACCGCGTTGGTGTAGTCGCCGCCCTGGGCGGTGATGATGATCTCGCAGCGCTTGAGGGCGTCGATGTTGTTCGCGTCCTGCAGCGTGGTCTCGTTCTTGGCCATCGCCGGGGCCTTGCCGCCGGCGTTGGAGGTGGAGAAGAACAGCGGCTCGATCAGGTCGAAGTCTTTTTCCTCGACCATGCGATCCATCAACACCGAGCCGACCATGCCACGCCAGCCGACCAGTCCAACCAACTTGCTCATTTGAAAACGCCCTTTCAAGGTAAGAAACAGTGCCAGACCGGCTGTTCCATCCCGGCTCGTCTGGCCGGGGAGGGCGCACGACGAACCAGGCTGGATCAGCCCTTAATGGTCGTGGTTTTGATGGTGGTTTCGCGCGCAGCCACATCGGCCGGTGCGGCGGATGCGTTGTTCAGGGCGAACGGACTAGCGGCAAACATGGCCGCAGATTGTAGCGGAGCCAGGCTTTACACCAGCTGACACAGGCTGTCAGAAGACAAAAGGCAGCGAAAGCTGCCTTTTGGTGGGGCGCTCGATCGGTGCGTCAGGCCAGGGCCTTGACCACCGCGTCGCCCATCTGGGCTGTACCGACCTTGGTTGTCCCATCGCTGAAGATGTCCGGGGTGCGTAGACCCTGTGCCAGAACCTTCTGCACCGCCCCTTCGATGCGCTGCGCGGCCACTTCCTGGTTCAGGCTGAAGCGCAGCATCATGGCTGCCGACAGGATGGTGGCCAATGGATTGGCCACGCCCTTGCCTGCGATATCCGGCGCGCTGCCGTGGCTGGGTTCGTACAGGCCCTGGTTCTTCGAGTTCAATGAGGCCGAAGGCAGCATGCCGATGGAGCCGGTGAGCATGGAGGCTTCGTCGCTGAGGATGTCGCCGAACATGTTGCCAGTGACCACCACATCGAAGGCTTTGGGTGCCTTGACCAATTGCATGGCGGCGTTGTCCACGTACATGTGCTGCAGTTCCACATCGGGGTACTGCGCATGCACCTCGGTGACCACATCTTTCCAGAGCTGGAAGGTCTCCAGCACATTGGCCTTGTCCACGCTGGTCACTTTCTTGTTGCGCTTGCGGGCGGCCTGAAATGCCACATGGGCAATGCGCTCGATCTCGGGCTTGCTGTAGCGCATGGTGTCGAAGGCTTCCTCTGCACCGGGGAAGTGCCCATCGGTGGCGACGCGGCGGCCGCGCGGCTGACCGAAATAGATGTCACCCGTCAGCTCACGGATGATGAGGATGTCCAGTCCGGAGATCAGCTCGGGCTTCAGGCTGGAGGCGCCCACCAGTTGTTCGTAGCAGATCGCGGGGCGGAAGTTGGCGAACAGACCGAGGTGCTTTCGCAGGCCCAGGATGGCCTGTTCGGGGCGCAGCGGGCGGTCCAGCTTGTCGTACTTCCAGTCGCCGACGGCACCGAACAGGATGGCGTCTGCTGCCTGGGCGAGCTTGAGCGTGGACTCGGGCAGAGGATGGCCGTGCGCCTCATAGGCGGCTCCGCCCACCAAGGCAGTTTCCATTTCAAAAGAGATGTCCAGCGCCTTGAGGACCTTGACGGCCTCGGCCACGATTTCGGTGCCGATGCCGTCGCCGGGGAGAACTGCGATTTTCATGAGCGATGTATGGATGAAGGGTTTGAGATTCATAAGCACCGCTGAACCGCACCATGAATGGTTCATGACGGGCCATCGGTGCCGCCCCACGAAGGGGCGAAACCGCGCGGCGGCACGCTGGGTTACATCGATTTCGCCAGCCAGGGCTTGGTGGCCAGACGCTCGGTTTCGAACGCTGCGATCTTGTCCTTGTGTCGCAGGGTCAGGCCGATGTCGTCCAGCCCGTTGAGCAGGCAGTACTTGCGAAAGGCCTGGACCTCGAAAGGAATTTCCTCGCCCTGCGGCTTGATGATGACCTGGCGTTCCAGATCGATGGTGAGCTCAAAGCCGGGAAAGGCGAAGGTTTCATCGAACAGCTTGGCCACCGTGGCTTCGGGCAGCTGGATCGGCAACAAACCGTTCTTGAAGCAGTTGTTGAAAAAGATGTCGGCAAAGCTGGGGGCAATGATGGCGCGAAAGCCGAACTGGTCGATGGCCCAGGGCGCGTGCTCGCGGCTGGAGCCGCAGCCGAAGTTTCGGCGCGCAAGCAGGACGGATGCACCCTGATAGCGCGGCTGGTTGAGCACGAAGTCGGGGTTGGGCTGGCGGCTGGCGGGGTCCTGGCCCGGTTCGCCCTTGTCCAGATAGCGCCACTCGTCGAATAGGTTGGGCCCGAAGCCGGTCTTGCGGATTGACTTGAGGAACTGCTTGGGAATGATGGCGTCGGTATCAACGTTTTCGCGGTCCATCGGGGCCACGAGGCCTTTGTGCAGGGTGAACTTTTGCATGGTGTTGGTGTGTTTATTTCGTGATGTCTTCGATCTTTTCGCCGGCACGCTCAAGCCCGCGGCCGGTGGCTTCGCCTGCGCGCTGCAGACCCTGGCCGGTGGCGTTGACCGCGCGGCCCACGCCTCTCTCGGTGGCGTCCACGGCGCGCCCGATCCCGCGGCCGGTAGCGTCGGTGGCCCGCTCGATGCCGCGGCCCGTGGCCTGTCCTGCGCGCTCCAGCCCGCGGCCGGTGGCGTCCACCGCCCGTTCAACGCCACGGCCAGTGGCCTGTCCGGCACGCTGGGCACCCTGTTCCACCCGGTCCAGGCTTTGGCAGCCCTGCAGCAACAGGGCAAGTGCGCCCATTCCAAGCAGCAAAGAAAACGGTTTCATGCACATTCCTTTCGGGCGGTTCAAGCAAAGAAGCCGATGGACGCTGGGACTGCCGCGCAGGGGTCAGGCAATGGTGCGCACGTCGATGAAATGCCCGTGCACCGCGGCGGCCGCCGCCATCGCAGGCGACACCAGGTGGGTGCGTCCGCCAGCGCCCTGTCGGCCTTCAAAATTGCGGTTGCTGGTGGAAGCGCAGCGCTCGCCGGGCTCCAGCCGGTCGGCGTTCATGGCCAGGCACATCGAGCAGCCTGGCTCACGCCATTCGAAGCCGGCCGCCTTGAAGATTTCGTGCAGGCCCTCGCGTTCGGCCTGTTCCTTGACCAGCCCCGAACCCGGCACCACCATGGCCAGCCTGACGTTGCGAGCGACTTTCTGACCGAGCTTCTTGACCACGGCAGCGGCTTCGCGCATGTCTTCGATGCGGCTGTTGGTGCAGGAGCCAATGAAGACCTTGTCAACAAAGATGTCGCTCAGCGCCTTGCCGGGCTCGAGTGCCATGTAGCTGAGCGCGCGCTCGATCGCACCGCGTTTGTTGGCGTCTTTTTCCTTGTCGGGGTCGGGCACATTGCCATCGATGCCCAGCACCATCTCGGGTGAAGTTCCCCAGGTGACCTGTGGAACGATCTGGCTCGCGTCGAGCTCAACCACGGCATCAAATTTCGCGTCGGCGTCGGAGTGCAGGGTCTTCCAGTACGCCACCGCCTGGTCCCACTCGACTCCGGCAGGCGAGAGCGGACGGCCGCGCACATAGTCGATGGTCTTGTCGTCCACCGCCACGAGGCCAGCGCGTGCGCCCGCTTCAATGGCCATGTTGCACACCGTCATCCGGCCTTCCATGCTGAGCGAACGGATCGCGCTGCCGCCGAATTCGATGGTGTAGCCGGTGCCACCGGCGGTGCCGATCCTGCCAATGATGGCCAGCACGATGTCCTTGGCGGTGACGCCCTTGGCGAGCTGGCCTTCCACCTTGACCAGCATGTTCCTGGCCTTCTTGGCCAGCAGGGTCTGCGTGGCCATCACGTGCTCGACTTCGCTGGTGCCGATACCGTGGGCCAACGCGCCGAAGGCCCCGTGCGTGGAGGTGTGGGAGTCGCCACACACCACAGTCATGCCAGGCAGGGTCGCGCCGTTTTCTGGGCCGATCACGTGAACGATGCCCTGGCGTTTGGACATGAAGGGGAAGAATGCAGCCGCACCGTATTCGGCGATGTTGCTGTCCAGCGTGGTGATCTGCTCCTTGCTGATCGGGTCGGTGATGCCGTCGTAGCCCAGTTCCCAACCGGTGGTGGGGGTGTTGTGGTCGGCTGTGGCGACCACCGAGCTCACGCGCCACATCTTGCGGCCGGCCTGGCGAAGGCCCTCGAACGCCTGCGGGCTGGTCACTTCGTGCACCAGATGGCGGTCGATGTAGAGCACGGAAGTGCCGTCTTCTTCGGTATGGACGACATGTTCGTCCCAGATTTTGTCGTAAAGGGTGCGGGGCATGGGGCAGGTTCCTTTGGATGGGAAATTTTAGGACGCGGGTTGCAGAAAAGGGTGGTCTGGCGGTGGCGGTTCCAGGTGTTCCACCAGGAGTCGGGCCGAGACCGGGAGGCTGGAGAAGTCGCGCGCCACCAGGTTGATGCGGCGGTGGGCCCAGTCGTCGGCAAGGGGTATGCAGGCCAGGTTGCCCACACCGTGCATGAGATCGAAAGCCCGTCTCGGCATCAGGCCCACGCCCAGACCGTTGTGGATCATGCGGCACATGGCATCGAGCCCGGTGACGCGGATGCGCAGTCGGATGCTGCGACCTGCGGCGGTGGCCGCAGCCCGCATGGCGAGGTAGATGGAGCTGTTGGCGTGCAGGCCCACGTGGTCCCATTCAAGGCTGTCGGCGAACGTGATCGACGATTCCCGGGCCAGTGGATGCTGGGCGGGCACCACCAGGGCCAGCTGGTCCTGCCGGTACGGCCTGACCTGAAGGTCGACCGGCTGGCCGATGGTGCCGGTGTGGCAGATACCGAGATCGGCGGCGCCTTCGTGCACCGCCCGAAGCACTTCGGTGGAGAGGTGCTCCTCCAGATCGATCTTGATGCCTTCGTGGCGGACATTGAAGGTGCCCAGGTCTTCGGGAAGAAACTGCACGATGGCTGAAATGTTGGCGTGCACGCGCACATGGCCCCGCACGCCGTCGGCGTATTCCGACAGTTCGCCCTGCATCTTGTCCAGGCTGAACAGGATCGAACGGGCGTGGTGCAGCAGGCTCTGACCAGCTGGCGTGGGTCCGGCCCCTCTCGCGTGGCGGTGCAGCAGGGGAATGCCAACCATGCGCTCCAGGTCGGACAGGCGCTTGCTGACGGCCGACGGAGCCATGTAGGCGCGATCCGCGGCTTTGCCGATGCTGCCCTGCTCGCACACCGCCACAAACAGCTGGAGCGAGGTCAGATCAATGCGGCGGGCAACGGATGGGTCGGGGTTTTGCATGTTGTTCATCGTCAAATACGATGCTTTCTGCATTCTCGCGGCTTTTCAGCCTTCCACCCATCGCTGTTCGAGATGACTGGCAACGCCGTGCGATATCCCTCAAACAGGAAAACCCGCCCGACAGGCGCCGGGCGGGTTTTCATTGCGGGTGGCAGGGTGGCGGTCGATCAGACCATCGGCTTGACGTCGCGGCGCTCGGAGCCGGAGAACAGCTGGCGCGGGCGGCCGATCTTGTACTCGGGGTCGCCGATCATTTCGTTGAGCTGGGCAATCCATCCCACCGTGCGGGCCAGCGCAAAGATGCCGGTGAACAGGTTCACCGGGATGCCGATGGCGCGCTGAACGATGCCGGAATAAAAGTCCACGTTCGGGTAGAGCTTGCGCTGCACGAAGTAATCGTCTTCCAGGGCGATCTTCTCCAGCTCCTTGGCCAGCTTGAACAGCGGGTCGTTTTCCAGACCCAGTTCCACCAGCACTTCGTTGCAGGTTTCCTGCATGAGCTTGGCACGCGGATCGTAGTTCTTGTACACGCGGTGACCAAAACCCATGAGTTTCACGCCGGACGATTTGTCCTTCACCTTTTCCATGAACTCGCCGACCTTGGCCACGCCGCCCTGGGCCTGGATGTCTTCGAGCATGTTCAGGCAGGCTTCGTTGGCGCCACCGTGTGCCGGACCCCACAGGCAGGCCACACCGGCAGCGATGGCGGCGAACGGGTTGGTGCCGGAGGACGCGCACAGACGCACCGTGGAAGTGGAGGCGTTCTGCTCGTGGTCGGCGTGCAGGATGAAGATGCGGTCCAATGCCCGCTCCAGCACCGGATTCACTTCGTACTCCTCGCACGGCGTGCCGAACATCATGCGCAGGAAGTTGCCGGCGTAGCTCAGGCTGTTCTTCGGGTAGATGTAGGGCTGACCGATCTTGTACTTGTACGCCATGGCCACCAGCGTGGGCATCTTGGCGATCAGGCGGATGGCGGCGATCTCGCGGTGTTTCGGATTGTTGATGTCGGTGCTGTCGTGGTAGAAGGCCGACATGGCACCCACCAGGCCGGTCAGGATGGCCATGGGGTGGGCGTCGCGGCGGAAGCCACGCAGGAAGAACTGCATTTGCTCGTTGACCATGGTGTGGTTGGTCACGAGCTTGTGGAAATCGGTGCGCTCCTGGGCGTTGGGCAGCTCACCGTTGAGCAGCAGGTGGCAGGTGTCGAGGTAGTCGCAGTGCGTGGCGAGTTGCTCGATCGGGTAGCCGCGGTACAGCAGTTCGCCCTTGTCGCCATCGATGTAAGTGATGGAAGACTGGCAGGACGCCGTGGACAGGAAACCCGGGTCGTAGGTGAACATGCCCGTCTGTGCGTACAGCTTGCGGATGTCGATGACATCCGGGCCAATGCTGCCTGCATACACCGGCAGTTCAACGCTGGGGCTGCCGTTCGAGAAGGACAGGGTGGCTTTGTTGTCGACGAGTTTCATGCGGTTTCCTTTTCTAGGCGTCTAAAGCGGTTCAGCGGGCCTGCCGCAGCAGGGCCAGCACGTGCGTGATGTCCTCGGTCGCAAGGTCCCCCTCCGGGACTTTGCGACCCAGCAGCAGGTCGAGGAGATCGTTGTCGGAGAGGTCCATTAAAACCCCCAGAGCTTGGGCCTGCCTGACAGTCAGAGCGGCCGCGTGCTGGTTGAAAAACCGCTCGATGAACAGGTCGTTTTCCAGCAGGCCGCGCCGGCAACGCCAGCGCAGCTTGCTGAGCGCGCGTTCGTCCAGCGGGGCGTCCAGGGTGGTTTCCATGGCAGCGTGGGATCAGCCCGGTCAGACCGAGCGCATCACCATCATTTCCTTGATTTTGCCGATGGCCTTGGTCGGGTTCAGACCCTTGGGGCACACGTCGACGCAGTTCATGATGGTGTGGCAACGGAACAGGCGGTACGGGTCTTCCAGATTGTCCAGCCGTTCGGCAGTGCCCTGGTCGCGGCTGTCGGCGATGAAGCGGTAGGCCTGCAGGAGGCCGGCCGGGCCGACGAATTTGTCCGGGTTCCACCAGAAGCTCGGGCAGCTGGTGGAGCAGCTCGCGCACAGGATGCACTCGTACAGGCCATTGAGTTCTTCGCGCTCTTCGGGGCTCTGCAGGCGCTCCTTCTCGGGCGCCACGGTGTCGTTGATCAGGTAAGGCTTGATGCTGTTGTACTGCTTGAAGAACAGCGTCATGTCCACGATCAGGTCGCGCACCACCGGCAGTCCGGGCAGGGGCTTGAGCGTGATCACGCCGGGCAGCGTGTTCATGTTGGTCAGACAGGCCAGGCCATTCTTGCCGTTGATGTTCATGGCGTCCGAGCCGCACACGCCTTCGCGGCAGGAGCGGCGGAAGGAGATGGATGGGTCCACCGCCTTGAGCTTCATCAGCGCATCCAGCAGCATGCGCTCGTGGCCGTCGAGTTCAACCTCGATGGTCTGCATGTAGGGCTTGGCGTCTTTTTCGGGGTCGTAGCGGTAGATCTTGAAGGTGCGTTTCATGTCGTTGCTCCGTTACGTGATCAGAAGGTGCGGACTTTCGGGGGAACCGATTCCACCGTCAAAGGTTTCAGGTTCACAGCCTTGTACGTGAGGCTGTTGTCGGCGCTGTGCCAGAGGGTGTGCTTCATCCACTCGGCGTCGTTGCGGCCGAGCGGGAACTGCGGGTCATCGGCCGGGCGCTCGTAGTCGTTCACGGTGTGTGCGCCGCGGCACTCGTGGCGGGCGGCAGCCGAGGTCATGGTCGCCTGTGCGCACTCGATCAGGTTTTCCACTTCCAGCGCTTCGATGCGCGCGGTGTTGAACACCTTGGACTTGTCCTTGAGGGCGATGTTGTTCACGCGGTCGCGCATGGCGTTGATCTTGGCGACGCCTTCGTCCATGCTGGCCTGGGTGCGGAACACGCCGGCGTGCTGCTGCATGGCCGCCCGCAGGTCGTTGGCCACGTCCTGCGCGTACTCACCGCCGGTGGTGCTGTCGAGACGTGCCAGTCGCGCCAGCGTCTTGTCGGCCGCATCGGCCGGCAGCGGCTTGTGGGTCTTGTTCTTGTCGTTGAACTGCACGATGTGGTTGCCGGCGGCACGGCCGAACACCAGCAGGTCGAGCAGGGAGTTGGTGCCGAGGCGGTTGGCGCCGTGCACGCTTACGCAGGAGCATTCGCCCACCGCGTAAAGGCCATTGACCACCGCCTGGCCACCCTTGCCGTCAGGGGTGACGACCTGGCCATTGATGTTGGTCGGGATGCCGCCCATCTGGTAGTGGATGGTGGGCACAACCGGGATGGGTTCGCGGGTGATGTCCACGTTGGCGAAGTTCACACCGATTTCGTACACCGATGGCAGGCGCTTGTGGATGGTGTCTGCGCCCAGGTGGTCGAGCTTGAGCAGCACGTAGTCCTTGTTCGGACCGCAGCCGCGCCCTTCCTTGATTTCCTGGTCCATGCAGCGCGACACGAAGTCGCGCGGAGCCAGGTCCTTCAGGGTGGGCGCGTAGCGCTCCATGAAGCGCTCGCCTTCGCTGTTGAGCAGGATGGCTCCTTCTCCGCGACAGCCTTCGGTCAGCAGCACGCCCGCGCCGGCCACGCCGGTGGGGTGGAACTGCCAGAACTCCATGTCCTGAAGGGGAATGCCAGCCCGTGCGGCCATGCCCAGGCCGTCACCGGTGTTGATGAAGGCGTTGGTGGACGCGGCAAAGATGCGGCCGGCGCCGCCGGTGGCCAGCAGCGTGGTCTTGGCTTCCAGGATGTAGGTCTCGCCGGTTTCCATTTCCAGCGCGGTCACGCCCACCACGTCGCCGCTGGCGTCGCGAATCAGGTCGAGCGCCATCCACTCCACGAAGAAGGTGGTGCGTGC
>JALORL010000080.1 GCA_025458915.1 Hydrogenophaga sp. | reverse complement strand
CGGGCCACTTCCTTGACCTCGAAGAACTCCAGCTGATCACCTTCCTTGATGTCGTTGTAGTTCTTGAGCTTGATACCGCACTCGAAGCCTTCCTTGACTTCGCGCACGTCGTCCTTGAGGCGCTTGAGGGTATCGATCTCGCCGGTGTAGACCACCACGTTGTCGCGCAGCAGGCGGAAGTGCGCGTTGCGCGTGACCATGCCGGATGTGACCATACAGCCCGCCACCGTACCGATCTTGGAAGCCACGAACACAGTGCGGATCTCGGCCGAGCCGATGACTTCCTCGCGCTTCTCTGGCGCCAGCATGCCCGACATGGCGGCCTTCAGGTCGTCCACCGCGTCGTAGATGATGTTGTAGTAGCGCAGGTCGACGTCGTTGCCTTCTGCCAGCTTGCGCGCGCCCACATCGGCGCGCACGTTGAAGCCGATCACCACTGCCTTGGAGGCAATGGCCAGGTTCACGTCGCTCTCGCTGATGCCGCCCACGCCGGCAAACACCAGTTGCACCTTCACCTCGTCGGTGGAGAGCTTGAGCAGCGAAGCGGCCAGCGCTTCCTGCGAACCCTGCACGTCGGCCTTGACGATGATGGGCAGCACCTTGACCTCGCCGGCGGTCATGTCGGTGAACATGTTCTCCAGCTTGGCGGCCTGCTGCTTGGCCAGCTTGGTGTTGCGGAACTTGCCCGCGCGGTAGGTGGCAATCTCACGCGCACGGCGCTCGTCAAGCATGACCATGAAGTCGTCACCCGCCTGGGGCACTTCGGCCAGGCCCTGGATTTCCACCGGAATGGAGGGACCGGCCGACTTGATCGGCTTGCCATTCTCATCCAGCATGGCGCGCACGCGGCCGGAGGTCTGACCCACCAGCACCACATCGCCCACTTTCAGCGTGCCACTCTGTACCAGTACCGTGGCGACCGAGCCGCGGCCTTTGTCCAGGCGCGCTTCGATCACCAGGCCCTTGGCCATGGCTTCCACGGGTGCCTTGAGTTCCAGCACTTCAGCCTGCAGCAGCACCTGCTCCAGCAAAGCATCAATGCCTTCTCCGGATTTGGCCGATACGCCCACGAAGGGAATATCACCACCGAACTCTTCCGGCACGACCTCTTCGGCCACCAGCTCGGAGCGCACGCGCTCCAGGTTGATGCCGGGCTTGTCGATCTTGGTCATGGCGACCACCATGGGGACGCCCGCAGCCTTGGCGTGCTTGATGGCTTCCCTGGTCTGCGGCATCACGCCGTCGTCGGCCGCACACACCAGGATGACGATGTCGGTGGCCTGCGCACCCCGCGCCCGCATGGCGGTGAAGGCCTCGTGACCAGGGGTATCCAGGAACGACACCATGCCGCGCGGCGTTTCCACGTGGTAGGCCCCGATGTGCTGGGTGATGCCGCCAGCTTCGCCAGCCGCCACTTTGGAGCGGCGGATGTAGTCAAGCAGCGAGGTCTTGCCGTGATCGACGTGGCCCATTACGGTCACGACGGGTGCGCGTGGCAACAGCTCGGCTTCGTGCTGTCCTGCATCCTCGTCGGTGAAGGCTTCCGGATCGTCCAGCGCCGCCACCACCGCCTTGTGGCCAAGCTCCTCCACCACGATCATGGCGGTGTCCTGGTCCAGCGGCTGGTTGATGGTGACCATCTGGCCCAGCTTCATCAACTGCTTGATCACCTCGGAGGACTTCAGGCTCATCTTGTGGGCAAGCTCCGCCACCGTGATGGTTTCGGGCACATGCACCTCAATGGCCTTGAACTCGGTAGGCGCTACGAAGGAACTCTGGCCACTGTCACGGCTGTCGCGCGCATCGCGACGACCACCACGCGGCCCGCCGCGCCAGTTCGTACGACCAGCGGAGGTATCGCCGCGTGTCTTGATTTCTTTCTTCTTGGCTGCGTCGTCCTTCCAGGTGGAGGACAGGTTCTCAGACTTGACCTCCTTCTTGCCGCCAGCTGCCGCCGCGGCGCCTGGTGCAGCTGTCGTGGCTGCCTTGGTCGGAGTTCCTGCCGGCTTGTGCAGCGTGCCCTTGATTGCGGTTTTGGGATCGGGTTCCGGCTTCTTGGCCACCAGAGTCTTGGCTGGTGCCGCCATCATGGCGCGGATGTTGGCCGCTTCGGCCTCGGCCTTGCGACGGCGTTCCAGCAGTTCCTGGGCACGGACTTCCTCGGCCTTCTTGGCCTCGGCGTTCTTGTCGGCCAACGATTTCGCGGCCGCCACGCGGGTGACCTCTGCCTTGGTGGCCGCTTCTTCCTCTGCGCGAGCAGCGGCTTTGGCAGTCGCGTCGGCTGCCCCGGTGCTTCCGGCTGCCTGCGCGATTTCAGCCGTTTTGGCCTTGGCCGCCGCCTCGGCGGCTTCCCGGGCCTGCGCAGCTTCCAAAGCCTGACGGGCCTCCTCGGCTTCGCGTTCGCGCCGCTTCAGGGCCAGCTCTTCTTCTTGACGGCGCAGAAGTTCCGCCTGCCTGCGCGCTTCTTCCTCGCGGCGAGCCAGTTCTTCCGTGTCGATCACAGGTGCGGGGGGAGCGGAGTCGGCCTGGGACTCCGGTACGACGATCTCATCCTCGCGCTTGATGAACGTGCGTTTCTTGCGCACCTCCACCTGGATCGTGCGGGCGCGCCCGGTGGCATCTGCCTGCTTGATCTCGGTGGTGGACTTCTTGACGAGCGTGATCTTCTTGCGCTCACCACCGGCCGTGCCATGGCTGGCCTTGAGGTGACCCAACAGCATCTGCTTGTCGGATTCGGTGACCGGGTCGGAACCCGATGTCTTGGGCACACCCGATGCGGAGAGTTGCTCCAGCAAGAGGGATGTGGGCTTGTTCAGCTCGGCAGCCAATTCGGCGACGGTGGTACTGGTCATAAATTCGTTTCTCCGCTGGGGCCTCCGCTGATCAGTTGGACGATGGTGCCTGTTCACCGGCGAACCAGTGAGCGCGGGCCAACATGATCAAGGCAGTGGCCTCTTCGGGCGACTGTCCGGTGATTTCGGTCAATTCGTCAGTGGCCAGGTCGGCCAGGTCATCGCGCGTGTGCAAACCGGCATCGGCCAGCTTGCCGATCAGTTCGGGCGTCATGCCTTCCAGGTCACGCAGGTCCTGGGACACCTCTTCCACACTTTCCTCGCGGGCAATTTCCATCGTGAGCAGTGCATCCTTGGCGCGGGCACGCAGCTCGTTGATGGTGTCCTCGTCGAAAGCCTCGATCTCCAGCATTTCCTGGATGGGCACGTAGGCCACCTCTTCCAGACTGGTGAACCCTTCCTCGATCAGGATGTCCGCAATTTCCTGGTCCACGTCGAGTTTGGCCATGAACACCGTACGGATGCTGCTGGCTTCCTCCGCCTGCTTCTGGGCGGACTCGTCCGCCGTCATGATGTTGATGCGCCAGCCGGTCAGTTCGGAGGCCAGGCGAACGTTCTGCCCGCCGCGACCGATGGCAATCGCCAGGTTTTCCTCGTCCACCACCACATCCATGGCATGGCGCTCTTCGTCCACAACGATGGAGACCACGTTGGCGGGGGCCAGCGCACCGATCACGAACTGCGCCGGATCTTCGGACCACAGAACGATGTCCACGCGCTCACCCGCCAGCTCGTTGGTGACGCCGTTCACACGGGAGCCCCGAACGCCGACACAAGTGCCGATCGGATCGATGCGCTTGTCGTGTGACAGCACGGCGATCTTGGCGCGCGAACCCGGGTCGCGGGCGCAGGTCTTGATCTCCAGCAGGCCTTGCTCGATTTCGGGCACTTCCTGGCGGAACAGTTCAATCATGAACTCGGGTGCTGCACGCGACAGCAGGATGGGTGCGCCACGCAGCGTGAGGTCCACCTCCATGATCATGGCGCGCACGCGGTCGCCGGTGCGGAAGTTTTCCTTCGGGATCATCTCGCCACGCTTGAGACGGCCTTCCACCCGGCCGCTCTCGATGATCAGGTCACCCTTGTCCATGCGTTTGACCGTGCCGACAAAGATCTTGTCGCCGCGCGACATGAAGTCGTTCAGCAGCATTTCCCGCTCGGCATCGCGGATCTTCTGCAGGATCACCTGCTTGGCAGCCATCGCGCCAATGCGCCCGATGGGCACACTTTCCACCGGTTTTTCGATGTAGTCGCCCTCTTCGATGTCCGGGATTTCCTCCCGGGCATCGGTCAGCAGTTCTTCGGCGTCGGGGTTCTGCAGGCCTGCTTCGTCGGGCACCACCAGCCAGCGGCGGAAGGTTTCGTAGGCGCCCGTGTCCGGGTCCATGGCCACACGGATGTCCACTTCGCCCTTGTAGAGCTTCTTGGTGGCCGAAGCCAGGGCGAGTTCCACAGCACCCAGGACGAGATCGCGTTCAACGTTCTTCTCGCGCGAGATTGCATCCACCAGCATCAACATTTCGCGGTTCATTTCACTCGCCCACCTTTCCGATATTCGTGCCCAGAGTCACATTGGTCTTTGTCATTCGTCCGACGCGGCGTCTGCCGCGTTCCCCTCTTGCTGTTTCGGAGCGGTTGAGCGCCCCTTGAAATTCACGATGGGTGCCAGGCGCGCCTGCTGCAAGTCGCTCAAGGCAAATGTCAGGGCCTGCAATGGAGCAGGAGCCCGCTTGGCGCTGATCCGCTGGCCCGGCTTGGGGGCCGGTGCGTCGCTCCACACCACCTGCCATTGCTCTCCATCGGGCGCACGCTCCAGCGTGCCGCGAAATTTTTTCCGGTTGGCCGAAACGTCAGATGCGGTGGCGCCGATCGGCGCCTTCAGCGTGATGTCCACCACCTCACCCACGAACCGCAGGAAATCCGTTTCCTTTTTCAGCGGCCGATCGATCCCGGGTGAACCCACCTCCAGGCGCCGGTAGTCCACGTTTTCGACCTCGAGCAGGAACTGGAGCTGGCGTGTGACGGTTTCGCAATCCTCGACCGTGACGAAGCGTTCTGTCGTTGCTGCTTCCCCGGGCTGCGCAGGTGTCCAAGGCCAGTCGATGGTGATCCGCAGCAAACCGCCGGCGGACCGCTCGAGATCCACCAGGTCATATCCCAGACCGGTGACGGTTTGTTCGACGGACTCTTGCCAGGCCATTGGATGCGCGGTGGACCTTGTAACGGGGTTTGGAAAGCGTTTGGACAAAAAAAATGGGCCGGTAGGAACCCGCCCATTTGGTCGTGAAGCCAGCATTGTAACGCGCTGGAAGGCGTTTTTGCAATATCTGGACGGCAATCGGCTTCTGGTTGACCGGTCAAATACCGAGAAACCACTGAATCAGGTTCTTGGCCAGGAAACCCAACATGCCAAAGGACAGAACCAGAAAAAGGATGAAGGTGCCGAACTTCCCGGCCTTGGACTCTCGTGCGAGGTTCAGCACGATGAACAGCATGTAAAGAATGAATGCGCCAACCCCGAAGCTGAGGCCAAACTGTGCAATCTGGGCCTCGGTGTAACCGAACAGGGTGTTGTTCACCGCGCGGTCCTCTCGCCCGCGCTCCCTGATTCCCGCAAAGGGGAATCAGCGGCGGCCACAAGGTCGCGGTAAGCGTGCCAGCTGGCATGGCCAATGAGCGGCACCACCACCACCAGGCCAAGCAGCAACGCCATCATGCCCAAACCCACCAGCAATGCGATCACCACCGCCCACAGCGCCATGGGGCCAGGGTGGCTGGCCACGCTGCGCCAGCTCTGGCCCACCGCCACGCTCACCGGCACCGCAGTGCCAACCAGCATGGGCAGTGCCACCACGGTGGAGGCGTATACCGGAGCTGCGAGCAAGGCGCCCAGCAGCAGCCATGCCTCGAACAGGCCCAGTGGTTTCACCAGCACCACATGGCGAAGGAAGTCCACCGGCTTTTCAATCGGCTCTGGGGACCACAGCGTGATCAGCCCTGCCGAGGTGAGCACCCAACCCGTGCCGGCCAGGCCCAGCAGCAGTCCAAACCGCACCAGCCGACCGTCGCCCGTTCGCCAAAGCCCGAACACTTCGGAGAGGCCTGCGCGTTCGCCTGCTTCGGCGCGCATGCTCACGTGGTAGAGCCCGGTGGCGAGAATGGGGGCGACGATGAGGAAACCTGAAAACGCACCAGCCAGCAGCCAGAAGCGGTCCCGCGCCAGCATCAACAGCATTGCGCCAAAGCCAGCCAGCAAGGCACCGTGCACCAAGCCAGGGACCGGATTGGATTTCAGATCGTCCCACCCGGCCGCCAGCCAGCGCAAGGGAGACAGCATGTCGACGGCCGGGGTGGATACCGGCTCGGGGGTGGTTGGCGGCATGAACAGGCTCTTGTTGTTTGGAAGGACAGTCCAGATGGGGATTGCACAGAATGCCGACCCCACGTCGGTTTCTACCCGTTTTTTCAGGCTGGAGACTTGATGTCGATCAGCCACGTTCGGGGAACAGGCCCGATGTCAGGCCGCAGCCTGCACCAGCAGGCGGGTGTACGGGTGCTGAGGGTCGCGCAGCACCTGCTGCACGGGGCCGGACTCGACCACCGCGCCATCCTTCATCACCAGAACATCGTGTGCCATCGCGTGGATCACGTCGACGTCGTGGGTGATCAGCAGGTAGCTCAGTGAACGCTCGCGCTGCAGGCGCTGCAGCAGCGATAGAACCTGTTTCTGCACGGTGACATCCAGGGCGCTGGTGGGCTCATCCAGCACCAGTAGCCGGGGATCCACGATGAGGGCGCGGGCAATCGCCAGCCGCTGGCGTTGCCCACCGGAAAACTCGTGCGGATAGCGTTGCAGGAAGTCGACTCCCCGCGCAGGGTCATCCGCCAGACCCACGTCGGCCAGGGCTGCCACCACCTGCGCCTGCCGCTGGGTTGTCGAAAGCTCCGGCCGATGCACCCGCAGCCCTTCCCCCACGATCTGCTCAATGGTCATTCGCGGCGACAGCGAAGAAAACGGGTCCTGGAACACCACCTGAACACGCTGGCGAAGCGCCCGCATGCGGTCAGCCTGGCTGGCCTGCACCCAGTCGGTTCCATCCACAGACACGCTGCCCCGGTACGGCATCAACCCCAGCACCGCCAGGGCCAACGTGGATTTCCCGGATCCTGACTCTCCGATCACGCCCAGCGTCTGCCCCGGAGCCACCTGCAGATTGGCGCCCTGCACCGCCACAAACGCGCCCTTGCGGAACCAGCCGCGAATGCCCGACAGAGGAACCGGATAGCTGACATGCAGCGCATTGGTCTGCAGCACCGGTTCGGCGCTGCTGGAGCCCGGTACCGCTTCCATCACGTTGCGCTGCGGTCGACTGCCCAGCAGCATGCGGGTGTAGCCGTGCCGGGGGGAAGCAAACACCTCAGCCACGTCGCCCTGCTCGACCAGCAGGCCCTTCTCCATGACCGCCACCCGGTCCGCGAATCGGCGCACCAGATGGAGGTCGTGGGTGATCAGCAGAACGGCCATGCCATGCTGACGCTGCAAGTCCGCCAGCAGGTCCAGGATCTGCCCGCGCAGGCTCACGTCGAGCGCGGTGGTGGGCTCGTCGGCCAGCAGCAGCTTGGGCTGGCTGGCCAGTGCCATGGCAATCATCGCGCGCTGGCGCTGGCCACCACTGAGCTGGTGGGGGTAGACGTCGGCGCGCCGGGCGGGTTCCGGAATGCCCGTGGAAGCCAGCAACTCCACTGCGGCCGCCCTCGCCTGTCGGGGCGTCAACCCCTTCTTGAGCTGAAGGACTTCGGCAATCTGGTCGCCCACCGTATACAGCGGGTTCAGCGCGCTCATGGGTTCCTGGAACACGATGGACACCGCGTCGCCACGCACCCCACGCAGCTCGCGCTCGGACATCTTCAGCAAATCCTGGCCCTGCAGCATGGCCGAACCACTGACCTCGGCGTTCTGCACCAGGCGCAACAGCGACAGGGCCGAGACGGTCTTGCCGGAACCGGACTCACCCACCAGCGCCAGCTTCTCCCCTGGGCGAATGGAAAAATTGACGCCTTGCACGACCGGCCGGCCGCCAAACGCCACCCGCAGATCCTTGACCTCCAGCAAGGGCTGATCGCTCATCGGTCGGCCTTTCTGGGATCCAGGGCATCGCGAAGGGCGTCGCCCATGAAGGTCAGCAACAGCAGGGTGGTCACCAGCACCGCAAAGGTGGACAGCGAGATCCACCAGGCATCGATGTTGTTCTTGCCCTGGCTAAGCAGTTCACCCAGCGATGGGGTCCCCGGCGGTACGCCCAGACCCAGAAAGTCGAGCGAAGTGAGCGCCAGGATGGCTGCGCTCATGCGGAACGGGAGGAAGGTGACCACCGGGGTGAGGCTGTTGGGCAGCACATGCCGCCAGATGATCTGGCCGTTCGTCAACCCCATGGCCCGCGCAGCGCGCACGTAGTCGAGCTGCCGGTTGCGCAGGAATTCCGCCCGCACATAATCCGAAAGGCCCATCCAGCCGAACAGACTCAGCAGCACAAGAAGCAGTCCGACGCTCGGCGCGAACACAGCCGAGAAGATGATCAGCAGGTACAGCTCCGGCATCGAACCCCAGATTTCGATGAAGCGCTGGAAGGCCAGGTCGGTCTTGCCACCAAAGAACCCCTGGATGGCGCCGGTGATGACACCCAGCACCACCCCGATGGCGGTGAGCGCCAGCGCAAAGAGAACGCTCACCCGGAAACCGTAGATCAGTTGCGCCAGCAGGTCCCGGCCCCGATCGTCGGTGCCCAGCCAGTTCGCGCGGGTGGGGCCGGCCGGGTTGGGCGACTCGGCAAAGTAGTTGATCGTGTTGGCGCCGTAGCGGTTGATGGCGAAGAGCGCCCAGTTGTCGCCCTTGGTGATCTGTTCCTGGATGAACGGGTCCAGGTAGTCGGTGGGGGTATCGAAGTCGCCACCAAACACGGTTTCCGCATGGTCCTGCACGATGGGAAAGTAGGTTTTCCCTTCATAGCGCACCACCAGCGGCCGGTCGTTGGAGACGACCTCTGCCAACAGGCTGAGGACCACCAGCAGGCAGAAGACCACCAGGCTCCAGTAGCCCAGCCGGTTCTTCTTGAAGCGCAGCCAGGCACGCCGCGAGGGGCTCAACGATTCGGCGGCCATCAGTCGAACTTCACGCGGGGGTCGACCCACACGTAGCAGAGGTCGGAGATCAGCTTGGTGACCAGGCCGATCAGGGTGAACAGGAACAGCGTGCCCATGACCACCGGATAGTCGCGGCGGATCACGCTCTCGTAACTGAGCAGGCCCAGGCCATCGAGCGAAAACAGGGTTTCGATCAACAGCGCGCCGGTCGAAAACA
This sequence comes from Hydrogenophaga sp., assembly GCA_025458915.1. Classification (GTDB taxonomy): domain Bacteria; phylum Pseudomonadota; class Gammaproteobacteria; order Burkholderiales; family Burkholderiaceae_C; genus Hydrogenophaga. The sequence goes on along the minus strand of JALORL010000080.1, from coordinate 1,143 downwards.
GGGTTTCGATCAACAGCGCGCCGGTGAAGAAGGCGCCGATGAAGGCGGCCGGAAAACCGGTGACGATGGGAATGAGGGCGTTGCGGAACACATGCTTCCAGAGAACCTGCCGTTCGCCCAACCCTTTGGCACGGGCGGTCATGACGTATTGCTTGCGGATCTCCTCCAGAAAAGCGTTCTTCGTCAGCATGGCAGTAACGGCAAAGCTGCACGGCAAAGCTGCCCAGCACCATGGCGGTCACGGGCAAGGTGATGTGCCACAGATAGTCCACGATGCGCGCCCCCCAGCTCAGCTCTTCCCAATTGGAGGAGGTGAGGCCTCGCAGTGGAAACCACTGTAGCTGGCCACCAAAGATCACCAGCAGCGCCACGCCCAGCACGAAGCCGGGAATGGCGTAGCCGATGAGCACTAGCAGGGTCGTCACCAGGTCGAACCGGGTGCCCGCCCGCACCGCCTTGGCCACGCCCAGCGGAACCGCCACGCCGTAGCTGATCAGGAAGGTCCAGAGGCCCAGGGTGATGGACACCGGCAGTTTTTCGATGATGAGTTCGCCCACCGGCTTGTTCTGGAAGAAGCTGGTACCCAGGTCGAAGCGCGCAAAGCGGCCGAGCATTTCGAAGAAACGCTCATGGGCAGGCTTGTCGAAGCCGTACAGCGCCTTGATCTGCTCGATGCGCTGAGGATCCACGCCCTGGGCGCCGCGGTACACCGAACCGCCTTCGGCAGCTCCACCCTCGGCGCTGCGCGCCTCGGCCAGGTACTGCTCCACGGGGCCACCCGGCACGAACTGCACCACCACGAAGGTGAGCAGCAGCACGCCGAACAGCGTCGGAATCATGAGCAGCAGCCGTTTGAGGATGTAGGCCCACATGGTGTTTGCGCTCGATTCAGTCAGCCCGGGGCGGTGCAGCCCACCAGGTGTCGATGGCCCACGTCTCTCCGGTGGCATAAGGAGGCATGTTGTCCGGTCGCTGCAACCGCCAGGTGTTGTAGGCCATTCGATGTGTGGTGGCGGACCACTGCGGGATCAGCACATGGCTGTGGCTGACGGCGCGGTCCAGGGCTCTGCAAGCAGCCAAAAACTCCGGGCGCGTCTTGGCACTGGTCATTCGCGTGATGAGCGCATCGACTGCCGGGTTGGC
>JALORL010000336.1 GCA_025458915.1 Hydrogenophaga sp. | reverse complement strand
CCCTTGGACCCGACCGGCACGATCACGGTGTTCTTCACCATCTGCGCCTTCACCAGGCCCAGGATCTCGGTGCGGAAGTCCTCGCGCCGGTCCGACCAGCGCAGGCCACCCCGTGCCACCTTGCCACCGCGCAGATGTACACCCTCCACGCGGGGGGAATACACCCAGATCTCGAACATCGGCTTGGGCTCGGGCATGCCCGGAATGCTGCGCGGGCTGAGCTTGAAGCTCATGCAGGCGCGGCCCTTCTGGTACACGTTGGTGCGCAGCGTGGCGTTGATGGTGCCGAGGAACTGGCGCAGCACACGGTCTTCTTCCAGGCTGGCCACGTCGGCCAGCAGCGCCTCGACGGCCTGCACCTGTGCGCCAATGCTCTCCTGCCGACCTTTGGACCGAGCGGGATCGAAGCGCACGGCGAACAGCTCGAACAGTGCCTGCGCTATCTTCGGGTTGCGGTTGAGCGTGTCCTCGATGTAGCTCTGGCTGAAGGCAAAGCCGAGCTGCTTGAAGTAGCGCACATAGGCGCGCAGCACCGCGATCTCGCGCGCGGCCAGGTCGGTGGAAAGCACCAGGCGGTTGAGCGCGTCGTTCTCCACCTCCTGGCGCCACACTGCGTGGAACAGTTCTTCGAAGCGCGGCTTGAGCGTTGCCACGTCAACGGGCTGCGCGAAAGCCATGCCCCAGTCGTGAATCCACTGGTCCTGCGGCATGAAGTGGTAGGGGTGCTCATCCAGCACGCGTGCGCCCATGGCCTCCATCACGGGCATGGCATCCGAGAGGGTGACCTTCTGTGTCGAATAGGTCTTGAGGCGTATCTGGTCTTGGCGACTGTAGAGGTTGAGGGCCAGCGGATGCTGTTCGTCCAGACCACGGAGGATCTCGGCATCGTGCGCAGCACTCTCGGCGTCGAAATCCTCGCGGTAGGCCGTGGGGAACGAAGCCAGCCATGCGCTCAGATCGCTGGCACTGCGCCCATTGCGGGCCAGCAGTACGGCCTGAACGCCATCCACCCAGCGTTTGCAGGCTTGCGCCACTTTCGCTTCGAGCTGCACGAGGTCCACGTCGGCAGGCAGGCGGTTGCGCGCGCGCAGGATGTAGTGGATACGCGCCAGCGCACTGTCGGTGAGCATGGGCGTGAACTCCACCGATTCGGCGTCGAAGGCTTCCGCCAGCAGGTTGCCAATTTTCACCCGCAGCTCGGTGGTGTAGACATCGCGCGGCACATACACCAGCACCGATGCCAGGATGTCGTAGGCTCCCCGGCGCACGAACAGGCGAACGCGCTGGCGCTCCTGCAAACGCAGGATGCCAATGGCGTGGTGAGACAGGGTGTCGCCATCGATCTGCAGCAGTTCGTCGCGCGGGTAGGTTTCCAGAATGGCCTGCATGGCCTTGTGCGCGTGGCTGCCCTTGACCACTCCCGCATCGCTCATGACCCGGGCCACGTGCTGGCGGACGACAGGAATCTGCTCGACCGAGGCCGCGTAAGCCGCCGCGGTGTACAGGCCGAAGAACCGGCTTTCACCCACCAGCTTGCCCTGGGCATCCAGCCGCTTCACGCTGATGGCGTCGAGCCAGGCCGGCCGGTGCACGGTGGAGCGGCGCATGGCCTTGGTGGACAGCACCAGCACGGGGTTGGACACGAACTGTTTTGCCGGCTGGCTCGGCAGGGCACGCGCGCCGTCGTTCTTCAGCAGACCCAGCGCGGTACCGGCAATGGGCTCCAGCTGGCCGTCCCTGAGTTCATAGTCTTCGGCAGCAAGGAAGGTGAAGTGGCCTTTCTCCAGCCAGCTCAGGAAGGCCTTGGCCTCCTCGGCACCGGGCGTGTCCAGCGCCGTGAAGCTGGCGTTGAGCACCTGAACGCGCGCGAGCATGGCTCGCCAGTCCTGCACGGCACAGCGCACGTCGCGCAGCGTTTCTTCAATGGCCTGGCACAGCGCCACACCATCGGGGTCGGACGCGAGCCGGTCGCATTCGACCAGCATGCAGGACACCATCTGCCCGTCGGTGGCGGCTGGATCCAGCGCGCCGGCAATGCGGGTCACCTTGCCTCCGGCATTGCGCCCCACGTTCAGCAGCGGGTGAACAATCCAGTGCACAGTGCGGCCGGTCCGGTTGACGGTCATGGTGACCGAGTCCACCAGGAAGGGCATGTCGGGGTGCACGATCTGCACCAGGCTCGTGTCGGCGGTGGAGGCATGGTCCTTGGGCGGCACCATCACCTGCACGCGCACTTCGTTGGGCCCGGCACCTGTCAGCAGCGCATGGTGGGCATCGCGCATTTCCTCAGGGTCGGCAACAGCGAAGAACAGGTCCTGAAAACTGGGTTTCATGGGTCGAATCCGATGGGTCGCGGCCATTGACCCCGACCTGGTTGGTTGGAAGGTGGGCGGATTCTAGGAGCGTTAAACCGCGCGCAACCGGGCCAGTAGAGGATTGCATGGAGCCATACCATGACCTTATGCGGCAAATGCATGGGCACCAGAAACGGTGCCAGCCACGCGCCAATCAGCCGCTGCGGCAGGCAGCGTCAGATCGGACGCGACAACGGCAAACGGTGATCAGACAGCAGGAACCGAAGCCGTCTGGACCGGGGAAGTGCCAAGGACCCGTGGCGCGCTGAAGCCCGTCGGGCTATTGCAGCGTTTCCTTGAGCCAGGGCAGCGCGGGCAACGGTACGACACCGATGCCCTCCTCCAGCAACGCCAAGGTTTCCTGCTTCGAGGCC
>JALORL010000335.1 GCA_025458915.1 Hydrogenophaga sp. | reverse complement strand
GGCATCTGGTCCGTGGGGTATTTCCACAGATCGCGCAGCAGATAGCTCGGCGTGAGGTTGAGCGCCACATTGTTCGGCGGAATGGGTTGCTCGAACCAGCGCTGGTAGATCTTGAGCTTGTCGCCGCTGTAGATCAGGCGCCGCATTTCCTCGTCGACGATCTTTTTGTAGGCCGGCTCGTTCTTGGGCAGCATGATGGCCAGCGGCTCGGTGGTGAAGAAGCGGCCCACGACCTTGAGCGCCTTGGGGTCGGGCCGGCCGGCGGCCAGGCCGAACAGCAGCACGTCGTCCATGGCAAAGGCGTCGGCCTTGCCGGATTCCACCATTTCAACGGCCTTGGCGTGGTCTTCCGCTTCGATCACGTTGAGCTTGAGAAAACGCTCCAGATCGATGCGCTTCAGGGCGGTCAGCGGGGTGGTGTTCCTGGTGGAAGTGATGGTCTTGAGCGCCGGATGGTCGATTCGGTCGATCGGGCTGTCGGCCTTGACCAGCAGGCGTGCGCCAGTGATGAAGTGGGGAATGGTGAAGTCCACCTGCTTGCGGCGTGCGGCGTTGTTGGTGGTGGAGCCGCATTCCATCTGGGCTTTGCCGCTTTCCACCATCTCGATGCGGTTGGACGGTGTCACCGCCAGGTATTCGACGTCCAGCCTGTCCAGCGCGAGGGACTTCTGCAGCGCCTTGACCAGCTGGAGGCACACATCGAGCGCGTAGCCGACGGGCTTGCCGTCCTGATCGAAGTAGGAGAAAGGCACGGACGATTCGCGGTGGGCCAGCACGATTCTTTTATCGGCCTTGATGCGGTCCAGCAGGTTGCCGGTCTGGGCATGCACGGCGGACACGGCCAGAAGACCGGCAGCAGCCAGCATCCGGCGGGAACGAAACACTCTGAACATGAAGAAACTCCAATGGGGTGGACCTCCCTGGTCGACCGGCCTTGCATGGGCTGTGCGCGAGCTTATTGTGTAAGCTTGACGTAAGCAATGACCGTGCCGCAACACCGTGGCGTGCGGTGCGGGATATGTCACAAAAGTGACCAGAACCTTCCCACCGACCTGGCGGGCCGGCGGCGCTCAGGCCGGGCGGTTGGCGAGGCTCTCGGCCAGGCGGGTCCAGAACAGCTGCACCGCGCGCTTTCCCTTCTGGGCGTCCAGCGGCCGGGCGCGGTAGATGCGGATGTCCAGTTCGGTTTCCAGGTCACCGCCGGCCGACACGAGCCGGTTGGCACGCAGCTCGTTGCGCACCGCGCTGGCCGGCAGGAAGGCGATGCCGTGCCCCTCCAGTGCCATCGCCTTGAGACCTTCGGCCATGTCGGTTTCATAGATGCGGTCCAGGTGCACCGGTGTACCCCCCTGTTTCACCAGCTGGTCGACCGCCCGGCCCAGGTAGGCCCCGGGCGCGTAGGCCAGGTAGGGCACCGGCTGGATGGCCGTGCCCGGCAGCGAATACAGCGGCGCGCCCTGGGCGTTGGGGCGCACGTACGGCGCCAGCAATTCACGCCCCAGCGGCATCATTTCGTAGCGGTCGGCGTCGAGCTGGATGGGCTGGGCCGGGTGGTGGTAGGCAATGAGCAGGTCGCAGCTGCCTTCGACCAGGCGCATGACCGCGTCGTGCACGTTCAGGGCGATCAGTCGGCTCTTGATGGGGCCGCTGACTTCGCGCAGGCTGGACAGCCAGGACGGAAAGAAGGTGAACGCCAGCGTGTGCGGAACGGCAAATTCGATGACGTCCTGCGCGGCGGCGGTGTGGGCGCGCAGCATCGCGCGGGTGCTCTGCATGGATTGCAGCATCTCCAGCGCCTGGGCATAGAGTGTCTGGCCGGCGGCGGTGAGCCGTGTGGGATAGGAGGAGCGGTCGACCAGGTCGGTGCCGGCCCAGGCCTCCAGCGACTGGATGCGCCGCGAGAACGCCGGCTGCGTGACGTGGCGCAGCTGTGCCGAGCGGCTGAAACTGCGCGTTTCAGCCAGACTGACGAAATCTTCGAGCCACTTGGTTTCCATGGGGCGCGATTATGGAGCGGCCCACCCCACCGGGCGGGTGGGGGTTACACCGCCCCGGCGGTCAGTCGGCCCCGCTCTGTTGCAGATTCCACATGCCGGCGTAGACCCCGCCGCGCTCCACCAGCTCGGTGTGCCGGCCGCGCTCCACCACCTCGCCGTTGACCAGCACCAGGATTTCGTGCGCGTCCACCACGGTGGACAGGCGGTGCGCGATCACCAGCGTGGTCTTGTTGCGGGCAGCGGATTTCAGCTCGGCCTGGATGGCGCGGCGCGCAATGGCCACGCGCTGCTTTTCGCCACCGGAGAGCTTCAGGCCACGCTCGCCCACCATGGTGCGGTAGCCCAGCGGCAGTTTCTCGATGAAGCCGTGGATATGCGCCGCCCGCGCGGCCGCCACCGCCTCGTGGTGCCCGGCGTCGGGCCGGCCATAGAGGATGTTGTATTCGATGGTGTCATTGAACAGCACCGTGTCCTGCGGCACGATGCCGATGGCCTGCCGCACACTGGACTGGGTGACGTCGCGGATGTCCTGGCCGTTGATGAGGATTCGGCCGGCCCCGTGGGGGCCCGTGTCCTTCTGGTTGCCCACGTCGTAGAACCGATACAGCAGGCGGGCCAGCGTGGATTTCCCCGAGCCGGATGGCCCGACCACGGCCACGGTCTTGCCGGACGGGATCTCGAAACTCACGCCATGCAGGATC
>JALORL010000079.1 GCA_025458915.1 Hydrogenophaga sp. | reverse complement strand
CGAGGTCGCATGCCCCACACCCAGAAATCTGCGCTGTTCCTGCTCACCGATCCGGGCCCTTCGAACCGGGCACGGGCATCGTCCCGCATGCAAAAGCTGACCGCTGGCGCCGCTTTGGTGGCAGCACTTTTCGCTCCCGGTGTCATGGCGCAAGCCGATCCGTACGCCGAGGTCAACCGTCTCATCCGCGCTGGTCAGCTGAGCGAGGCACTGGTGAAAACCGATCAGTACCTCACCACCAAACCCGGTGATCCGCAGATGCGGTTTCTCAAGGGCGTGGTACTCACCGAGAGCGGCAAGTCCGCCGACGCGGTGCCGCCGACGCGGTGACAACCTTCCAGCGCCTCACGGAAGACTACCCCGAGCTGCCAGAGCCTTACAACAACCTGGCCGTGCTCTATGCCAGCCAGAGCCAGTTCGACAAGGCCCGGGCTGCCCTCGAAATGGCCATACGCACCAATCCGAGCTACGCCACTGCGCACGAAAACCTTGGCGACGTGTACGCCAAGCTGGCCAGCCAGGCCTACAGCAAAGCCTTGCAGCTGGACGCTGGCAACACCGGCGTTGCACCCAGCGGCTGCGGCTGCGGCTGCCCCACCCGCTGCAACCAGCCCGGCGGCCAGGGACGATGTCGCTGCCGCTGTTCAGGCCTGGGCACAGGCCTGGTCCAGCAAAAGCATGCCCGACTACCTGGGCGCCTACGCCCCCAACTTCACGCCTCCGGGCGGTCAAGCCCGGGCGGCATGGGAGGCCGACCGCCGTGCGCGCATCGTTCCACGCCAGCGCATCAGCGTGGATGTCAGCGAGCTTGAAGTAACCGTTGACGGCGACCGTGCCACCGCGCGTTTCCGGCAGGCCTACGCCTCCGACACGCTGAACGTGAACAGCCTGAAAACGCTGGACATGGTCAAAAGTGGCAGCCGCTGGCTGATCGTTCGGGAAACCACCGGGTCCTGATCAATGCCCGTGTCCAGCCCTGCGCAGAGCGTTCGAGCAGCGTCTGCAGCGCAGCGCATTCCTGGCCTAAGCCCGCCTGCATCCCGCCAGAAGCACCGCTTGATTGGCCTGGGTGTCGCTTCGGCCGGACTGGCCATTGCACTGCTGTGGTCCTTGTTGCACCGATCGGAGTCCGCGGAGCAAGGGCTGCTGGGCTCCCTGGGAACAGAGCTGCAGCAGTGGCGGCCCGACGTCGGCGCACCATCCGCCTCCCTGATAGAAAGTGCCCAAGCCAAGGTCGACGAAGTACCGCTCAGCTCCAGCCGGCTGCTGCCCAACGGTCTGACGCGAACCCCGCTGGCAGCGGAAGCATTTGAGCGCGTCAAACCGTTGATGGGCGATGCAGAGGCGAGGCTGATCGAGGTCTACCAGCACATCGGCCAGGGAAACCAGCGGCAGGCATTGCAACTGGCCGAACAGCTCGTTGCGCAACACCCCAACTTCCAGCTCGCCCAACTGGTCCTCGGCGATCTGCTGAGCTTGCAGGCCAGACCTGTACGCCAACTGGGCGACGTGCCCGACACGAAGGCTATGGCAGCGCAGGCCCAGCTCGACGCCTTGCGGGAGGAGTCCCGACGGCGGCTCGCCGCGCTCACCGAACGGCCTCCCGAAGGACGGGTGCCCAGCCAGATCCTGGCCCTGGCAGCCCAAAGTCGGCACGTCATTGCCGTGGACGCTTCACGCTCCCGCCTGTACCTGTTTGAAAATCTGAGCCCGGCTCCAGAAGCGGCGGAGCAGACTGCTGCGCCTCAGCTTCGCCTCAAGAGCGACTTCTACATTTCCGTCGGCCTGTCGGGCATCGAAAAAGTCGTCGAAGGCGACCAGAGAACGCCGTTGGGGGTGTACTACATCACCGGCAATCTCGACCCGGCCAAGCTGCCAGATCTGTACGGTTCCGGTGCACTGCCCATCAACTACCCGAACGCACTCGATGTGCGCCGCGGCAAGACAGGGCATGGCATCTGGCTGCATGGCACACCAAGCGCCCAGTTCGTCCGCGCTCCGCAGGCCTCCGATGGCTGCGTGGTGCTCTCCAACCCCGATCTGGAAAAACTGCTGTCCACCGTGGCCATCAGAACCACCCCGGTGATCATTGCACCGGAGCTGTTCTGGGTTGAGCCCGGTACGCTGGAACAGAAACGCGCCGACTTCGACCAGGCGCTGACTGCCTGGCGCACAGCCAAGTCCCAGGCTGACCAGGTGCAGCTGCGCGCTCTGTACTCGGACAATTTTCGCGCCCAGGGCCGTGATTTCCAGCAGTGGTACCGAAGACACGATGGTGGTGAATTTCAGCGAATCGGTGGCAGGACAATCGCGCAGCGTGAGCAAACGCCAGTACTGGGGCCGCGAAAATGGCCAATGGAAGATATTTTTTGAAGGACCTGTGGGATGAAACCAATCCAGTCGTCGGGACGCAGAAAAGCCGCCCTGACCATTTCCTGTGTGGTGCTGGCCTCCGCCTGCGCCTTTGCTCCGTTGGCCCTTGCGCAGTCGACGCCACCCAAGGTGCGCCTGAACACGTCCATGGGCGACGTGGTGCTGGAGTTGTACCCGGACAAGGCTCCCAAGACAGTGGACAACTTCCTGCAGTACGTCAAGGACAAGCACTACGACGGCACCGTGTTCCACCGTGTCATCAGCGACTTCATGATCCAGGGCGGCGGCTTCACTGCCGACCTGCAGCAGAAACCCACACGCGCACCCGTTCCGCTTGAAGCCCGCAATGGTCTGAAAAACGATCGCGGAACGGTAGCCATGGCGCGGACCCGCGACCCGAATTCCGCCACGGCACAGTTCTTCATCAACGTGGTCGACAACGCCGGGTTGAATGCGCCCTCACCCGATGGCCATGGCTACACCGTGTTCGGCAAGGTGATCCAGGGCATGGACACGGTCGACAAGATTCGCGCAGCCGCCGTGGGCAACCAGGGCATGCACCAGAACGTGCCGCGCACCCCCATCACCATCCTTCAAGCCACACTGGAGAAATAACCATGGCCAACCCCCTTGTCGAATTGCACATTGCCCAGCATGGCGTCATCACCATCGAGCTGGACGCTGAAAAAGCACCCAAATCGGTGGCCAACTTTCTTGCCTACGTGAACAAGGGCCACTACAACAACACCGTGTTCCACCGGGTGATTCCGGGCTTCATGGTGCAAGGCGGTGGCTTCGAACCCGGCATGACCCAGAAGCCCACCGATGCACCCATCCAGAACGAGGCCAACAACGGGCTGAAGAACGACACCTACACCCTGGCCATGGCGCGCACCAGCGATCCGCATTCCGCCACCGCGCAATTCTTCATCAACGTGGCCAACAACGGTTTCCTGAACCACACTGCTCCCAGCGCCCAAGGCTGGGGCTATGCGGTATTCGGCAAGGTGGTCAAGGGTTCGGAGATCGTCAAGAACATTGAAGGTGTTGCCACTGGCCGCCGCGGCTTCCACGACGATGTGCCCAAGGAAGACGTCGTGATTGAAAAGGCCGTTGCCCTCTGAGCCTGGGGGCCTTGCCCCTTGCCCATGACCGAAGACGCCATCGACCGCTTTGCAGAACTGCACGCCCCAGCGCACTGGCAAGCGGTCGAATTCATTTCCGACCTGCATCTGCAGGCCGAGGAGCCGGCCACCTTCCACGCGTGGCTGGAATATCTCGACCGTCCTCCCTCCGAGCGACCTGATGCGCTCTTCATCCTGGGCGACCTTTTCGAGGTATGGGTAGGCGACGATGTTCTGGGTGCTGTTGGCACCGACCCACCCGATTTCTGGCAGCAGTGCGCACAAGCCCTGCTGGCCTATGCCCGCACCACCCCGGTTTATTTCATGGCGGGCAACCGCGACTTTTTGCTGGGCCATGCAGCGGCGCTGGCTTGCGGCATGCAAAGACTCAACGATCCCTGCATTCTGCAGTTCATGGACCGGCGCTGGCTGTTGAGCCACGGCGATGCCCTGTGCCTGGCCGACAAGGACTACATGCGGTTTCGCGCACTGGTGCGGCAGCAGGCATGGCAAAACGACTTCCTGAACCGGCCCCTGCAGGAGCGCAGGGCCATCGCCCGTGACCTGCGCAGCCAAAGCGAAGCCCGCAAGCGCGCGTCCGGCAACGACCCTTCGCTGTGGGCTGATGTGGACACTGCTGCCGCCATCGAATGGCTGCACCGTGCCGAGGCACACACCCTTATCCACGGCCACACGCACCGCCCAGCCCGTCATGTGCTGGCACCCCGATTGAGCCGCGAAGTTCTCAGCGACTGGGACCTGTCGGCCACCCCTGCACGCGCAGAGGTTCTGCGGCTGGATGCCGGTGGACTGCATCGATATCCAGTGTCTGCCGCGGGAATGGCCTGATGCCCTGCCCACCTGGTCGTACAACACTTGCGCCGTGATCGATCTGGTAAACCGTTGGTTGCCCCGCCGCTGGCGCTCGCCCCCCCCCATCCCCGAGCCGCTGTGGCGCCAGACGCTGGCCGCCTATCCGTTTCTGGCCCGCCTTGAAGCAGCCGAACGCAAACGACTGCGGTGGCTGAGCAGCCATTTTTTGCTGGAGAAGGAATTTCATCCTGCCAATGGTCTGTCCTTCGACGACGGCATGGCGCTGGCCATTGCCGTGCAGGCGTGTCTGCCGCTGCTTTACATGCACGCCCCGTCCGGCCAGCCAGTGCGGCACCCCCTGAGGGTACTGGACTGGTACGACGACTTTGTGGGCATCGTGGTTCAACCAGGAGCCGTACTGGCGCGTCGCAAATCGGTCGACGGTGCGGGAGTGGTTCACCACTACAACGAAGTGCTGGCGGGCGAAGCCATGGACCGGGGGCCCATCATGTTGAGCTGGGACGCCGTTCAAGGCACGCCGGAAGAAACTCCAGGCGGGAGCAATGTGGTCATCCACGAGTTCGTGCACAAGATGGACATGCGCAACAGCCGCTATGGCGACGCCCCCGATGGCGCGCCACCGTTACCGGACCGCTTCATGGGCACCCACTCCCGGACAGAGGCTGGACGACTCTGGCGCCACACCATGGAACAGGCTTACGAGGCGTTCCGGGAAGCGGTTTTGCTCGCCGAGCGGTTCGGCGGTGAAAAGCCTTGGCTGGACGACTATGCCGCCACGCATCCGGCCGAATTTTTCGCGGTGACCAGCGAGGCGTATTTCCTCCACCGCGACCAGTTCGCCAACGCGTTCCCCAGCCTGCTTCCCCTGTATGACGGCTTCTTCCGGCCAGGAACCCTGGAGCCCTGAAGGCAGATCCCTGAGAGGGTCGATCAGGCGGGCCAGCGACTCAGCGACGGCCCAGAAGCACCTTCAGCACCGTTTGCAGGCGCCTGGCAGTGCCAGCTTCGTAGCCGCTTGCCAGCAGGCTGGCCACGTCTTCCACCCAGGTGTCAGCCGGCGCGGCCGCGTGGCGCTGAGTCAGAAGCTGCAGTTGCAGCATGCGCCGTGCGCTCAGGTGCTCTGCCGGCGTGGGTACATCGGCGGCTATCTCCAGACGGAGCATGGTTTCAGCATCGGGCGACCGGGCCGTTGCCGACAGCGCATTGCACCAGGTTGTCCGGGATGCAGGGTTGACCCTGGGGCCCAAAGCCTGCGCCGTGGGCATGCGCTGTGAATCGCGCTCCTGCCAGGCCGTCATGAACTGGGTCAGAACCTCTCCGTGGGCCTGCTCGGCCAGCCGGCGCAGGCTGGCCTGAGCAGCCTCCATGGCCTGCCGCTGGGCGCGGAATGCGGTATCTCCCAGCCGTGGTCCCCTTGGCTCGCGGTCGTCGCGCCAGCCTGCGCCCCCTGCTCCCTTGCTGCGAGCATCGAACCGTTCTCCACCCGCTGCGTCGCGGCGGCCACCCGGACGGTCATTGCGCCGTGCGTCGCGTGGGGAAGGCTCCGGTTTTTTCATGCCAGGGCGGTCGTCTCCACGCACAGCCACCAGCTTCCTGGCTGGCATGACCGGCTTGGAGGCCTCTTCCACGGCACTCGCTTCGCCAGCAGGCGGTGAAACCCCCTGCGCATCTGCATTCGTTGCTTGGTCCGCCCCGGCAACCGGCTTCTCTTCCGCCGCCACGTGCAGCGCCTGCCCTGCAACCGCCTGCTCCAGCGCCAGCATCGCCGCGCGAATGCGCTGGGCATCGCCGCTGGCGTTGGCCGCTTCAAGCTCCTTGGCAGCGTCCAGCACACGCTGGTCGTGGGCGTTGAGCGCCGTTGTCGTCTTTTCCCGCTCGCTGCTCTTTCGGGCAAACGCCTCGTCGATGGGCTGGCGAAAAGCCTCCCAAAGCTTTTGTTCCTGCTTGCGCTCCAATGGAACGGCATGCGCCTCCGCCTGCCAGCGCTGTTGCAGGGATTTCACGGCGTCTATCCGCAACTGCGGCGCCGCTCCAAGGCCCGTGGCCTCGTCGATCAGCGCCTTGCGACGCGCAACGCTCTCGGTTTGTGCCGCTTCCAGGCGTACGTGGGCCTGCTGCATCGCCTCTTTCCACTGCGGCTGCATTTCGGCGAACGCCTTCTCACTCAAGTGCCCCGCTTCCCGCCAGCGCTCTGAAAAACCGTGCAGTTCCCGGATCTGGGACTTCCAGTCGTTGCTGGTGGCATGGGCCTCGGTCCACGCCTTGAGTTCGCGAATGATCTCCAGCCGCTGCGCTTTGTGGGCCTCGGCCTGCTGGCGCACTTGACTCAGCCAGGTCTCCACCACCTTGTGCGCTTCGGTGCATGCTTCGTCGAACCGCTTCCACAAGGCGTGGTTGGGTTGCCCGCCCTGATCGGTGGTCTTCCACTGCTCGCGCAGGCTGCGCAAGGTCTCCTGCATCTTTCGTCCACCCAGGCGTTTGCCTTCGGGTGCCTGCAACAATCCCTCAGCCTTGGCCACCAGCTCTTCCCGCAGCTGATCGGCGCGCCAACGTTGCCAGCCTTCCAGTTCGCCGGCCTGTGCCAGGGCGGCGTGCGCACGGGCCTCCATTTCGGAGCCCACCAGCCTGCCCAAGGACTTCAGTGCATTCCGCACATCGGCCGCGGCCCGTGGCGTTGCCTTTCCGTGCCCCTGGGCCAGCTCGCCTTCCAAGACCACGAGCACTTTGTCCAGCTCGGCCTGGGCGCGTGCACGCCTCTCCTGCGATGCCTGCGCACTCTGAACCGATTTCGTGTCATTAGCGTCGTTCGGCACGCCGCGGGCAGCGCGCAACTCGTCGGCCCATACCGGAACTGCGGGCAAGGCGGCCTGCGGATCGGCGTCGGCCAGGACCGCCTGGTTCAGGGCAGCCTCGAAAGCGTCCCAGACCAGCTGCAACTGCTGGCGGGAAGCATCCAGCATGGCAGGAAAGCGCGGCTCCACGCTGGGCCACTGGACGTCTGCAGACACATCGGCGGCCTGGCGCTGCCAGTCCTGGACATCGGCATGCAGCGACTCGGCGCTGGTCTGCGCCTCCTTCCAGGATTTCGTTGAAAGCACTTCAATGCGCTGAGCAATCAGCACGGCCGCTTCGCGTTCGACCTGAACCCGGTGCTGAAGGTCTTCAATGGCCTTGACCCGCTCGACAAGAAGCCGTTTCAACTCGGCCAGCGGTTCTCGCGAAAGCGGCGCACCTGCGCGGGCGGCGTCGCGTTGCCAGGCGAGTGCGTCCGCGAGATTCAGTCGAGGCTGATCCAACAAGGCTTGCGCCTTGGCTGCCCACTCGACTCCGATCTGTTCCTGGTTTTTCTGCCGCTTGACCTCGTCCAACTTTTCCTTGAGGGGTTTGGCAGCGCCCCGGTCGCGGTGCGACAGCTCCTTGAACACCTCGTTCATTTGATCCAGCGATGGCTGGGTTTCGAGCCACGCACGAATGCGCGCAGTGCGCTCTCCCGAGGTGGGGGCAGAAAACGCTCCAGCGGTCAGGGTGTCGAGGTGCTGCACGGGAGAAGCGGCGTTTTTGGAAGTGGCAGGCGAATTCACAGCAGATCAGGAACGGTGGACGGGATGCGGGTGTGTGCGGTCAGTGGCGGAAGGGTCGGGGGCCCGGAGCAACGCCGTGGCAGATGGTTCTGCGGGCACATCAAAAGCCCCATATTGTCACCGCTGTGGCTTCGGTGCGTGGCAATGCAGCGCAGAGGCGCTGCACATTCCATTTTCAAAGGCGGAGCCTCACACCCGAAAACAGCGCAAAGACCCAAAAGAAACCCCGGTGGGTACACGCCACCGGGGTTGACGGCGGGCAAAAACGCACTTGCCGTCGGGTTTGGCATGGAGAGATGAACGTCTCCATAGCCTGGGAGCAACAGATTGCTCCCGGGGGGGCTGATGGTCGACGCATCGACTGTCAGCAATGCCCACCGACTGGTGGACGCCTTGAGGTTACTCCTGCAAAGGTTCAACTTCAAGGCCTGTACTGCGTTCTGCGATGGACATTTCCAATCGGGTGATCAGGCTCCATCGAGACCCAACAAAAGACCCCACAAGCAACCCCACAGCCAAGGTCCATTGCCTCCCCAAAGTCGAGGACACACCATGAGCGGCAGCTCTCAACCGACGAACGGCATTCAGCCACCTCCGTTGTTCCGATGCGCTGCAAGCCGCAGCCGGCAAGGCCAGAGCGCTAGCAGGAGGTCGAGGATGGACCTCGCACGTCTTTTTATATTCTTAAAAGATATATAAAATACATTTTTACACTTGACCTGAGACTAAACGATCCGTACGATCCGCACGTTTTTGCCCCTTCCCGGGTAAACCCTTAACCGTGTGGGCACAGGTCAACGATGGACCGCCCATTCCGGCTCCGCCTTCGTCAGCGTCCATCACCCGGCGCGTCAGGCTGAACAGGCAGCGGGTGAACAACGGAAACAACATGAACAATGCTTCTGCAGCGGTTACCGGTCCCAAGTTGCGTGCGTCGCAAATCGGCTCGGCAGTCAAAACAGCCGTCGGCGATGTGGCACGCGGATTCTTCGATGTCACCCACAACGGCCTGGCCCTGGTAGGCACCACCCTTGCAGTGGGTGCCATCGTTCTGGCGGCGCGGGGGGACCTTCGTCAAAACGCCGAACTGCAATTGCTGACCTGGCTGATGGAGCGCCAGGAACAGACCGCCCTGCCCCTTTCGATCGAGACGGAACCCGAAGCCATCCAGCGTGTGACCGCCGCGCACCCGCAATCCTTGCCGGAGCAGCAGGCCAACGTGACCTTCTGGCTCAGCAAGAAATACCGCGTTGCTCCTGAGCCACTGACCGTCTTGGTGGCAGAAGCGTTTGAGCTCGGAGAGAGGGTGCGCATCGATCCCACCCTGATCCTGGCGGTCATGGCCATTGAGTCACGCTTCAACCCCTATGCCCAAAGCCCTGTGGGCGCACAAGGCCTGATGCAGGTTCTGACGCGCGTGCATACCGAGAAATACGAAGATTTCGGTGGCAAGCTCGCCGCCTTCGACCCTTTGAGCAACCTGCGCGTGGGCGTCATGGTGCTCAAGGACTGCATCGAACGCGCAGGCTCGATCGAAGGTGGCCTCCGGTATTACGTGGGCGCGGTCACCACCGACGGCAGCGACTACATCAACAAAGTGATGGCCGAGCACCAGCGGCTTCAGCATGTGGCCTTGGGCAAACCCGTGCCGCGCTATATCCCGCCGGCCCGGCCGATCGACACTGTGGCACCCACTCCGGCGGAATCGGCCCCGGCGCTGACAGAGTCGGCCCAGGCTCCCCTGCCGCAACCTCTGCCGACCATGGCACGGGATGCAGAAGCGCTCAACCTGCCCTCACAGGAACAGCCTCATACAGCTACAGACGCCACGGCGCGCTCCTGACCCACCCTGCCGGCAGCACACGGGGCCACAGACCCGCCTGCCTCGGCTAAAATCCACCCCGCACGCAACTGGCGATAGGTGCGTTTCATTTCCAGGCAACGGAAATGACAACAGCACTGACGTGGGCCCTCTGAGCGATACACGCAATCAGAGACAACCACTGGGAAGTGTGCCGCTGTACCCCGGATGCACTGGTACGGCGTTCAGCCGTTCGCCTGGGCAGCTCCTGACCGGCTTCAAACAGCCGACCAGGGATCACCGTTACCCAGACTGCCACCATGTACGACCGCACCATCCTCATCGAGCAAACCGACCCTGAGCTTTTTGCTGCCATCCAGTCCGAAAACGCCCGCCAGGAACACCACATTGAGCTGATTGCCAGCGAGAACTACGCCTCACCGGCTGTCATGGCCGCCCAGGGCACCCAGCTCACCAACAAGTACGCTGAAGGCTACCCGGGCAAGCGCTATTACGGCGGCTGCGAATATGTGGACGTGGCGGAGCAACTGGCCATCGACAGGGTGAAAAAGCTCTTTGGCGCTGATGCGGCCAACGTCCAGCCACATTGCGGTGCTTCGGCCAACGAAGCGGTCTTCCTGGCTTTTCTCAAGCCTGGGGACACCATCATGGGCATGAGCCTGGCCGAAGGCGGTCACCTCACCCACGGCATGCCGCTGAACATGTCGGGCAAATGGTTCAACGTGGTGTCCTACGGGCTGGATGCCAACGAAGCCATTGACTATGACGCCATGGAACGCAAGGCCCATGAAACCAAACCCAAGCTGATCATCGCAGGCGCCTCCGCTTACAGCTTGCGCATCGACTTCGAACGCTTTGCCAAGGTCGCCAAGGATGTCGGCGCCGTTTTCCTTGTCGACATGGCCCACTACGCCGGCCTGATCGCTGCGGGTGTGTACCCGAACCCCGTTCCCCATGCGGACGTGGTGACCTCCACCACCCACAAGAGTCTGCGTGGCCCGCGCGGCGGCATCATCCTCATGAAGGCCGAGCACGAAAAAGCGATCAACAGCGCCATCTTCCCCGGCCTGCAGGGCGGTCCGCTGATGCATGTGATCGCTGCCAAGGCGGTTGCCTTCAAGGAAGCGTTGCAGCCTGAATTCAAGGCCTACCAGCAGCAAGTTCTGACAAATGCCCGCATCGTCGCCGAAACGCTTACATCGCGTGGCCTGCGTATCGTCAGTGGTCGCACCGAAAGCCACGTGATGCTGGTGGATCTGCGCGCGAAGGGCATCACCGGCAAGGAAGCCGAGGCGGTTCTGGGCAGCGCCCACATGACCATCAACAAAAACGCCATTCCCAACGACCCGGAAAAACCCATGGTCACCAGCGGCGTGCGCATCGGCACACCGGCGATGACCACGCGGGGCTTCAAGGACGAAGAGGCGCGACTGACGGCGCATCTGATTGCCGACGTGCTGGACAACCCGCGCGACCCGGCCAATATCGAGGCGGTGCGGGCCAGGGTGAATGCGCTGACCGCCCGCTTCCCGGTCTACCAGTGATCGCAGGCCACCCAGACCGCAAACACCCTGCAGCCCGCAGCGCTGCGGAAACTCGGCGGGCTGGGAGGAACACGGCCCAGGCGTTCCCATGAAATGCCCGTTTTGCGGCCATCTCGAGACCCAGGTGGTGGAAACCCGGGTCTCCGAGGAGGCCGACTTCGTGCGGCGCCGCCGGCAGTGCAGCCACTGCGAAAAACGCTTCACCACCTACGAGCGGCCCGACGTGTCTTTCCCAGCGGTGGTGAAGAAGGACGGCCGCCGGGTGGACTACGTCCTCGCCCTGCGCAAGCGGCCGGTCAGCACCGAACAGGTCGACACAGCCATTGAGCGCATCGAGGAAAAACTGCTGAACCTCGGCACACGGGAAGTGCCCGCGACACGGCTCGGCGAAATGGTGATGCGGGAGCTGAAAAAGCTCGACAAGGTGGCCTACATCCGGTTCGCGAGCGTGTATCGGAGTTTTGAGGACATTGACGAGTTCAGAGCTCTGGTTGATGAAGTGCGAAAGTGACTGCGGCCATTAATCGCAACGTGCCAGCGTTGTGTTTTCACTGCGCGAACGGCCGACGCTGTTGATGATGACCCGCCGTGCAGGTGTATTGCTTGAACCTCTGCGACACACGGTGACTGTGCCCGCCTGGAACCCTCCTCCCGTCAAGCGCGTAGACCCCAAAGCGTCATAAGAGACGTACCGCGCGACCGGCATATTGCCTGTGATGTTCCATCCGGCAGGCACAGCTGCTTTTGCGCGCAAGACTGGCTCACCATCATCTCGCCATGCATTGTTGTTGGTGTCGACAAACAGTATCCAACCCTGATGCCAGCCGGCTTCCTGCGAGCAATTGTCCGAAGTCATGGCGGTACACATAACCACCCGTTCGCCGCGCAGAATGGCCTCGGACCTAGTCAGCCGGAGATCGGAGACCAAGTCGTTGCTCAGCGTCCGTAAGCGTGTGGTTTCTAGCACGCGGCCAAAAGAAGCCACACCGAGCCCCAGAAGCAGCGCCAGAACCGCTACGAC
>JALORL010000078.1 GCA_025458915.1 Hydrogenophaga sp. | reverse complement strand
ACAGATCAAGAAGTTCTTCCTGCTCGACACCCAGCTCAGCGCCGAAGACGAAGAACTCACCCCCACCATGAAGCTCAAGCGCAAGCTGGTGGAGAAGAAGTACGCACCGCAGATCGAGGCGATGTACCGCTGACACCCACGAGCAGCTCCCAGCCTTCCCGTTCCGCCACCATCAACCCCCCGTTGAACCACAAGGAGATCAGCCTTTGCCCAGGCTACCCAGGGCGTGACCAAGGACGAAATCGTTCTCGGCTCGATCCAGGACCTCTCCGGTCCGCTGGCCGGCTTCGGCAAGCAGGTGCGCTTCGGCATGATGCTGCGCGTGGACGAGGCCAATGAGCAGGGCGGCGTGAACGGCCGCAAGATCAAGCTCAACGTGGAGGACTCCGGCTACGAGCCGCGCCGCGCCGTGCTGGCCGCGCAGAAGCTGGTGAACCAGGACAAGATCTTTGCCATGGTGGGCCACATCGGCACCGCGCAGAACATGGCCGCCATGCCGGTGCAGTTCCAGAAGAACGTGATCAACTTTTTCCCGGTGACCGCAGCGCGCGAAATGTACGAGCCCTTCCACCGCCTGAAGTACTCGTTCGCCGCCACCTACTACGACCAGATGAAGGCCGCCGTGCCCATGCTGGTGAAGGAAAAGGGCGCCAAGAAGGTCTGCACCATGTACCAGGACGACGAGTTCGGCCTGGAGGTGTTCCGCGGAGCCGAAGAAGGCCTGAAGTCGGTGGGCATGCAGTTCGCCGAGGTCACCACCTTCAAGCGCGGCGCCACCGACTTTGCTTCCCAGATGCAGAAGCTGGCCTCCTCCCAGTGCGACTTCGTGGTGATGGGCACCATCATCCGCGAGACCATCGGTGGCATTGCCACCGCCAAGCGCCTGGGCTTCAACCCCACCTTCCTCGGGTCGAGCGCGGCCTACACCGACCTGATCCACAAGCTCGGTGGCCCGGGCATGGACGGCTTCTACGCCACCATGACGGTGCAGAACCCCTACCTGGATGAAGCCTCACAGCCGATCCGGTTCTGGGCCAACAAGTACAAGACCAAGTTCAACGAAGACCCGACCGTGTTCTCGGTGTACGGCTATTCGTTGGTGGACGCATTCATCCGTGCCGCCAGCAAGGCCGGCAACAACCTGACCACCGACAGCTTCATCAAGGCCATGGACACGATGGTGATCCCGCCCGACATCTTCGGCAGCGCCGAGATGACCTTCGGCCCGCAGAAACGCCTGGGCAGCACTTCCACCCGTCTGTCGCAACTGCAGGGTGCCCGCTGGAAAGTGGTGTCAGACTATTTCAAGGTGAACTGAGCCTCCAAGGCCTTTTCCGCAACCGCTGGTGCGCAAGCACCGGCGGTTTTTTTTCGCCTGTCAAACCGCCGGCCGAAAAACCCGAAAACCCGGTAAAACCCGACGCCAGCACAGGGCGGCGGCTGGCCCCACAGTCCGACCCTGGGCAATGTTGCCCGGCCGTTTGCACGCACCCGATGCTCGACTTCCTTCGCAATTACAACGAACAAGTGGAAATCCTGTTCGAGGGCTTCAACCCCAACGCCGCAAAGCTGCTGCCGCACAGCGACGTGGACCTGATCCGCAACCACCTGCCCCGCGACGAAGCCATCTGCGCGTTCGCCACCGGCCGGGCTGTGGGCACCGGCCGCACCGTGTGGGTCGTCACCACCCGGTCGCTGCTGGTGGTGCAGACCGGCAAGGTGGCCGGTGTGCGCAGCTTCCCGCTGGAGCAGATCGAGCGCATGGACGCCGAGGTAGGCCGCTATGGCCACACCCTGCGCGTTCATGGCACCAGCGCCCGCTCCAGCCTGTACGGCGTGCCGGCCAGTTTTGCGGTGCTGGTCCTGCGGGCCCTGGACCGCCCCGCGGCCAACGACATGACGCGCGAGATCGCGGCCCAGACCCCCACCGAAGACGAGCAGGCCCACGCTCTGCACGCCTTCGCCGACCTCGCCCTGCGCGCCCAGCCGCTGCTGGCCCAGAGCGAGGCAGAAGCCCGGCAGTTGCTGCAGGAGGCGGCCATCCGCGCCCGCCTGATGGACACACACCGCGCTGCAGAAGCGGCCTGAACCGGCCTGCGCTCCCGCCTTGCCGCGTGCGATCTGGAGCCGATGCTGGCCCTGGGGACGAGCCCCGGTGTTCAGGCGCCAGCGGGTCGGGTACCGTGCCCGGTCTGCGGCGCTTTCACCCCTGCCGGCGCCTTGAGAAACCGGCCCAGCAGCCCTAGCATCGCAGCATGCCCGCTGCCACCCTTGCGACCCACCTGACCCCGGGCCAGGCCCAGACACTCGCCGATGCACTGCTCGCCCTGCACGTGGGCGTGGTGGTGTTCGTGGTCGGGCTGCTGCCCCTGGTGCTGGCGGGTGGCGCCCTGGGCTGGCGCTGGGTGCGCCACAGCGGCCTGCGCCTGACCCACCTGGCGCTCATGCTGTTCATCGCCGCCCAGGCCTGGCTGGGCCAGCTGTGCCCGCTCACCGTGTGGGAACAGGATCTGCGCCGCATGGCCGGCCAGACCGGGTATACCGAAAGCTTCATCGAACACTGGCTGGCGCGGCTGCTGTACTGGGACGCGCCCTGGTGGGTATTCGTGGCGGCATACACGGTGTTTGCGGGGCTGGTGGCGCTGGCGTGGTGGTGGGTGCGGCCAGGGCGCATCCACAATCCTGCTTCGTGACGCTGGCCACCTGCCAACAGGGTGGCTATGCCTCGGCCCTGTCGAGCCACACCATGTGCACCCGCTACACCACCCCCGACCAGGCGTCCATCGAACGCGAATGGCACATCGGCCGCACCAACAGCACCACCGGGCTGGTCACGGTGTTCGGGCGCGAACGGTTTCCCCGCCAGACCGGCCCCTTCGTGCGGCGTGCCCGGCTTGATGCCGGCTTTTCAGTGGAACTCGCAGCGGGGCGATGGGGACTGATTCCGCCGTTTTCCACCACACCCGACGTGAAGTTCGCGACCTACAACGCACGGTCGGAAGAGATGGCGGGCAAGGCCAGTTTTCGGGACGCCTGGGCGCGGGGGCAACGCTGCATCGTGCCGGCGGTGGACTTCTTCGAGCCGAACTGGGAAACCGGGAAGAACGTATGGTGGCGCTTTCGCCGGGCCGACGGCCAGCCCTGGGGCCTGGCCGGGCTGTGGAACCGCTGGGTGGACCGCCAGACCGGCGAGGTGCATGAGTCCTACACCATGCTCACGCTGGGTGCCAACGGCCACCCGCTGATGAACCGCATGCACAAGCCCGAACGGGACCCGGCCACGCGCCAGCCACTGCCGATGGCCCTGCAGGACAAGCGCAGCGTGATTCCCATCGAGCGCGGTGATGTGGAGCAGTGGCTGGCCGGCACGGTGGCGCAGGCGCAGACGTTGCTCAGGCTGCCGCCCGTGAACCTGTTCGATGCGCAGCCGGAAGGCGAAGGCGATCTGTTCGCGCCGGATTGAGGTGTCAGTGGCCCGAGTGCACCGGCGTTGAACGCTCTGGCGCTTTGCCCCAAAGCAACAATCGAACGACCAGGCGGCAACACGCTTAAACCTTTTTTCGCAGTCGTACATGTGCACACAGCTGGTCGCGCCTGCATCGGAAGGCCGGGCCTAGCATCGCGCTTCTCACAACCTCCCGGAGAACAACACATGCGCCCCCAGACCTCGAAACTCCTGCGTGCCCTCGTCGCCGGCCTGGCCCTGAGCGGCCTGGCCGCCACCGCCCAGGAAGTGGTGGTGGTTGTCGGTCCGGTCGATCCCGTGGCCGAGCCGGTCGCGCAGCCCAAGAAGCCTACCTTCACCGCCCTGATCGCCGCCGCCAGCCTGGCGCAGCAAGGCGTGACCGACCCCACCAGCACCGACCTGGGGGTGGCGGAATCGAATGTGCAGGCCATGCGCGACAGTGGCATGGGCTGGGGCGAAATCGCCAATTCCCTGAACCTGCGGCTCGGCGACGTGGTGAGCGCGGCCAACAAATCCCCGCGCGCCATCAAGACCACGCCCATCACCAGTTCGGACACGGAAGGCGAAACCAGCGCCGTCCGCTTTCAGCGCCCTGCCAAAGGCGGCAAGCAACTGGCTGCTGCCGGTGACACCAGCAACCGCGGCCAGAGCGCCGGCCGTGCGGGTGGCAGCAACAGCGGCGGCGGCAAGAGCAGCGGCGGGGCCAGCAACGGGGGTGGCTCTGGAGGCGGGGGCAAAGGCGGCGGTGCCGGCAACGGTGGTGGCAAAGGGGGTGCCGGCGGCGGCCGCGGGGGCGGCAACGGCGGCGGTAAAGGCGGCGGGAATGGTGGTGGCAAGGGCGGCGGCAACCGCTGATCCAAGCCGCCCATCCCGAGTCGGTTCAGCTCAACTCAACTCACGATGTAGGCCCCTGCCCCGGTGGACAGCAGCTTGCCATCGGCGCCCCGAAACTCCATGCGCGTGCTGGCCACGCGCGAGCCCAGGCGCATCACCTCGGCGTGCAGCTCGAAGTGGTCGCTGATGCCGGGGCGCAGATAGTCGATGCGCAGGTCGATGGTGCCGAGCTTGGCGAAACGGTGCAGCCGCTGCTCGGGCGCTTCGTCCATGTGCCGCGCGCCGATGGCGGCCATGCAGGCCAGGCCACCCATCGCGTCCAGGCAGGCGCTGATGACGCCGCCGTGCACGCGGTTGTGGCTGTAGTGGCCCACCAGCTCGCGCTTCATGTCGATGCGCCCGGCCACGCGGTCGGGCAGCAGACTGGTGATCTTCAGGCCCAGCACCTGGTTGAACACGATCTTTTCTTCGAAGATGGATTTGAGACCCTGGATGAATTCGGGCTCGAAGGTGGTGGGCAGGGGTGGGGTCTTGGTCATGGTGGTGGGATTGTGAACGCTGCTCGGCAGTGGAGCGGCGTCAGCCCAGCCCCAGCTGCCGGGCTGCGAGTTCCTTCATGATTTCTTCAGATCCGCCGCCAATCATCATCACCTTCACTTCGCGGTAGATGCGTTCGCTGGCGGTGCCGCGCATGTAGCCCATGCCACCGAGGATCTGCACGGCGGCGTCGGCGCAGAACTGCATGGTCTGGGTGCTGTGGTTCTTCAGCAGGCACACGTTGCCCACCCAGTCTGCTCCCTCGTCGCCGGCGTCGATGCGCTCGCCCAGGGCGTCCAGCCAGTGTTGGGTGGACGCCATGCGCATGCGCATGTCCATGAGCTTGTGGCGGATGGTCTGGTGTTCGATGAGTGCGGCGCCAAAGGTCTTGCGCTGTTGCGCCCAGGCCTGGGCCTCATCCAGGCAGGCCTCGGCAAAACCCAGGGCCAGTGCGCTCATGGCCAGGCGTTCGCCGTTGAAGTTGCCCATGATCATGCGAAAGCCCTTGTGCTCCTCGCCAATGAGGTAGCGCGCGGGCACGCGAACGTTGTCGAAGCGCAGGTGGCCGGTGTCGCTGGCGTGCCAGCCCATTTTGTGCAGCGCGCTGCGCTCGATGCCTTTGGCGTCGCAGGGCACGGCGATGAGGCTGATGCCGCCAGCGCTCTTGTTCTGCGGGTCTGTCCGGACTGCTAGCGTGATCCAGTCGCAGCGCACGCCGGAGGTGATGAAGGTCTTCTCGCCGTCGATCACGTAGTCGCCACCGTCGCGGCGGGCGGTGGTGCGCAGGTGGGCCACGTCGCTGCCGCCGCCGGGTTCGGTGATGCCGAGCGCCGCAATGCGCTCGCCACGCAGCACAGGCGGAATGACCTCGGCCTGCACCTCGGGCGTGCCGTGTTTGAGGATGGGTGGCAGACCGATGTTGTGGCTGAACAGGCTGGCCAGCAGGCCGCCGCTGGCGGTGCGCCGCGCCAGCATTTGCGACACCGCATTGCGTGCGCGCCAGGGTGCGGGCGTGCCACCCAGGTGTTCGGGGTAGCCCAGGCCGAGCAGCCCGATGGCGGCGGCCTGGTGGTACACCGCGCGCGGGAAGCCGGCCTGCGCGTCCCATTCGTTCACGTGCGGGGCCAAGGCTTCGCGGGCGAAACGCTCCACCGTATCGAGCAGGGCGGTGGTGTCTTGCGGCGTCCAGTTCATGCGGGGCTTTCTGCGGCGAAGGTGATGAGCAGTTGCCCAGGCGCCACTTGCTGGCCGGGGGCCACCTGCACCGCGTCGATGCGGCCGTTGCGCGGCGCGGTGACCTGGTGTTCGAGCTTCATGGATTCGATGACCAGCAGCGGTTCACCCTGTTGCACTTGCGCCCCCGGCTGCACGTGCACCGCCAGCAGCTTGCCGTTGAACGGCGCGCGCAGCTCACGGCTGGCGGCGGCACCGCCGGCGCGCTCCAGCGGGGTATGGCTCCGATCCTGCAGGTGCAGCGTGTGCGCACCCACCTGCACCTGCCACTGGCCCGCTTGTATTTCGCAGGCGGTGGTCGCCCAGCGCTGGTGGCCCAGGGTGACGCTGCCGGCCGCCACGGTGGCGTTCAGCGTTCGGTCACCCTGAATAATGTGTACGCCGCCCGCGCCGCTTTCCTGCACGGTGAGGGCCAGCCACCCGTTGCCGCATTGCCAGCGAAGCGGACGAGGAAACGGGCACGGCAGGGCCTGTGCGGGCGGGTGGTGCGCATACGCGGCAGCGAGCACGCCGGCGAGCACAACGTCGGGCGGGGGTTGCAGCTGTTCGCGCAGGGCACCGCCGTGTTCGGCCAGGAAGGGAATGAGCGCCTGGCCGGCGCCGAATACCGGGTGGCGCAGGCAGGCCGCGAGGAAGGCGCGGTTGGTGGGCAGGCCGAGCACGGTGGTGCCGTCCAGCGCATGGGCCAGGCGCTCGATGGACTCCGCGCGGCTGGGTGCGTGGGCAATGAGCTTGCCGAGCATGGCGTCGTAGTGGGGCGTGACCGCGCTGCCAGGTTCGATGGCGTGGTCGAATCGCAGCCCCCGGTGCAGCGGTGGCTCGACGAAGCTGTGCACGGTGCCGGTGTGCGGGGTGAAGTGCGCGTCTTCGGCGCACAGGCGCACTTCGATGGCGTGGCCGCTGAAGGTGATCTGATGCTGGGTCAGAGGCAGCGGTTCGCCGCGCGCCATGCGAAGCTGCCATTCCACCAGGTCCAGGCCGGTGCGCATTTCGGTGACCGGGTGTTCGACCTGCCTGTCGAAGCCCCTCCCGGTCCCTCGTCCAGCAAAAACTCCACCGTGCCCGCCCCGACATAGCCCGCTGCCTCCGCCAGCGCCACCGCGCAGCGGCCGAGCTGTTCGCGCAACGCCGAATCCACCGCCGGGCTCGGCGCTTCTTCGATGATCTTCTGGTGGCGGCGCTGCACCGAGCAGTCGCGCTCGCCCAGGTGCACACACTGGCCGTGCGCGTCGGCGAACACCTGCACCTCCACGTGGCGCGGGCGCTGCACGGCGCGTTCGATCAGCAGGTCGCCGTTGCCAAAACCCGCCAGGGCTTCGGACCGCGCGCTGGCCAGTGCGGCGGGCAGGTGTGCGGCGTCGGTGACCAGCCGCATGCCGCGCCCGCCACCGCCCGCCACGGCCTTGATCATCAGCGGAAAGCCGATGCGCTCGGCCTCGGCGATGAAGGTCTCCATGCGCTGGTCGGCGCCGAAATAACCGGGCAGCACCGGCACGCCGTGCTGCAGCGCCAGCGCCTTGGCGGCGGACTTGCTGCCCAGTGCCCGGATGGCCGCTGGCGGGGGGCCAACCCAGGTGAGGCCGGCGTCGATCACGGCCTGGGCGAAGTCGGCGTTTTCGCTCAGGAAGCCGTAGCCGGGGTGCACCGCATCGGCCCCAGTGGCGCGTGCGGCTTCCAGCAGACGGTCGATGCGCAGGTACGACTCGGCCGAAGTGACGCCGCCCAACGCAAACGCCAGGGTGGCTTCGCGCACGTGCAGCGCGTCGGCATCGGGTTCGCTGAACACGGCCACGGTATCAATGCCCATGCGGTGGGCGGTGCGGATAACCCGCCGCGCGATCTCCCCCCGGTTCGAAATCAGGAGCCGTTTCATGGCTTCTCCACCCAGGGCGCAGCCTGCTTTTTGGCGAAGGCCGCCAGGCCCGCCGCAGCCTCCGGCCCACGCAGGGCGCTGGCAAAGGCATGGGCGGCGGTGTCACGCAAGTCCGGGGCATCGCCACGCAGGCGTTGCAGCAGGCGCTTGGTGCTGGCCACGGCGCCGGGCGCGGCGCGGCGCAGGCGTTGCAGGCGCTCCTTCAACGCGGCGTCCAGCGTGCCGTCGTCGGCCACCTCGTCCACCAGACCCAGCTGCATGGCCGCCTCGGCCCGGAAGCTCAGGCCCTGCAGCAGGCACTGGCGCGCAGCCACCTCGCCCAGGCGCATCCACACAAACGGGGCGATCTGCGCGGGCGGCAGGCCCAGCGTGACCTCGGGTGTGCCGAACACCGACCGCTCGGTGGCGATCACGTGATCCGCGCAGCACACCAGACCGAAACCGCCGCCCATGGCGGCACCGTCCACCGCGCACAACAGCAGCTGCGGCAGGTCGCACAGGGCGTGCAGCACGTCGCCGAAGGCGCGGTTCATCGTGACCAGAGGGTCGTCGGTGCCCGGTTCCAGCGGCTGACCGATGGCGCTGGAAAAACCGCCCAGACTGCCGCCCGCGCTGAAGGCGCCGGGGGCCCCGGTCAGCACAATGAACCGCAGCGCCGCGTCCTGCCGGGCCCGCACACAGGCCTCGGCCAGGCCCAGCACCATCGCGTCGCTCAGTGCGTTGCGGCTGGCGGGGTCGTTGAGCGTCCAGGTTTCCGTGTCGCCGTGGCGGTCGACAGTGAAAGGTTTGCTCATGCTTGTCTCCTTGAATGTGTCCGGCGCGAAGTGCCTTATCCAGGGCCACCGACGATCCGGCTCCGCCGGTCGAAGGGTGGCGTCCCCCCACCGGGGGGAAGCCGCGTCAGCGGCGCAGGGGGGCTTTCTTGATCCCCATGGTTTTGGCGAGGATGCCCAACATCACCTCGTCCGCACCGCCGCCAATCGACGCCAGCCGCCCGTCGCGGAACATGCGCGACACCTTGTTTTCCCAGGTGTAGCCCATGCCGCCCCAGAACTGCAGGCAGGTGTCGGGCACCAGGCGGTTCAGGCGTCCGGCCTTGAGCTTGGCCATGGTGGCCCATTCGGTCACGTCGGCGCCGCCCACATAGTGTTCGCAGGCCTGGTAGGTCAGCGCGCGCAGGGTTTCCACCTCGGTTTTCATTTCGGCCAGCTTGAACTGCACCCACTGCTGGTCGGCCAGCGTGGCACCAAACAGCTGGCGCTCCTGCGCCCATTCAATCGTCCACTCGATGCAGTTGGACAGGCTCTGGATGCAGCTCGCCGCCGCCCACAGCCGCTCTTCCTGGAACTGCTCCATCTGGTAGATGAAGCCCGCGCCCTCGTCGCCAATGCGGTAGCGCTGCGGCACGCGCACTTCGTCGAAGTACAAGAGGCCGGTGTCGCTGCTGTTCATGCCGATCTTGCGGATCTTCCTGCCGACCTCGAAGCCCTTGACCGGCTTTCCGTTCTCGCGCAGCGGCACCATGACCAGGCTCTTGTTCTTGTGCGCAGGCCCATCGCTGGTGTTGACCAGCATGCACATCCAGTCGGCCTGCAGGCTGTTGGTGATCCACATCTTCTGGCCGGTGATCACGTAGTCGTCACCGTCCTTTTTTGCGACCGTCTTGATGGCCGACACGTCGCTGCCCGCGCCCGGTTCGCTCACGCCGATGCAGGCCACCGCATCGCCCGCGATGGCGGGGGCCAGGAATTGCGCCTTGAGTTCTTCGCTGCCGAATCGGGCCAGTGCGGGCGTGGCCATGTCGGTCTGCACGCCGATGGCCATGGGCACGCCGCCGCAGTGGATGTGGCCCAGCGTTTCGGCCATGGCCAGGCTGTAGCTGTAGTCGA
Organism: Hydrogenophaga sp.; assembly: GCA_025458915.1. Lineage (GTDB taxonomy): Bacteria > Pseudomonadota > Gammaproteobacteria > Burkholderiales > Burkholderiaceae_C > Hydrogenophaga. The sequence continues at coordinate 6,611 of JALORL010000078.1, read as the reverse complement.
GTGCGGCGCCACCAAACGCCTCGGGCTTGGTCAGGCCCAGCAGGCCCAGCTTCCCCAGGCCCTTGAAGACTTCGTGCGCCGGAAACATCTCGGCCGCTTCCCATTCGTCCACGTGCGGGTTGATGTGGTCGTCGATGTAGCGCTTGAGGGTGTTCTGGATCTCGCGGTGTTCGTGGGTGAACTGCATGGGTTGTCTCCTTGTGTGACCTCCGTTCGGGCTGAGCCTGTCGAAGCCCTCACCGAGGTGTTGGTGAGCCCTTCGACAAGCTCAGGGCGAACGGTTGTTGGTTTGCTCGGCCAGGGACCCCGTCGCTACATCCTCGCCACCCCAAACGGCCGTGGCCGGGGGGTGCGGGCGGCGGCCTCGGCGCAGGTGTCGAGGCAGAACATGAGCACGGCGCGGGTGTCGCGTGGGTCGATCACGCCGTCGTCGAGCACCAGGCCGCTGGTGTGAAAGGCGTCGGCCTGGCTTTCGAACACCTGCACGATCTGGTCGAACTGTTGCTGCATCTGCACCGGGTCGGGTGTGATGCCTTTGCGCGCCATGCCAGCCTCGGCCACGATGCGCATGGTCGTCGCGGCCTGCTCGCCGCCCATGACGGCGGTGCGCGCGTTGGGCCAGCTGAACAGGAAGCGCGGGTCGAAGCCGCGACCGCACATGCCGTAGTTGCCGGCGCCGAAACTGGCACCGCACTGGATGGTGATCTGCGGCACGGTGGCGCCGGTCACGGCCTGGATCATCTTGCTGCCGTGCTTGATCATGCCGCCCTGCTCGCTGTCCTTGCCCACCATGTAGCCGGTTGTGTTCTGCAGGTAGACGATGGGGTGGCCGAGCTGGCACATCCACTGGATGAAGTGCGTGGCCTTGTTGGCGCCGGCCACGTCGATGGGCCCGTTGTTGCTGATGAGACCCACCGCATGGCCGCCGATGCGGGCCTGAACGCACAGCGTGGCAGCGCCGTAGAGCGGCTTGAATTCGAGCAGTTCGGAGCCGTCGGCAATGCGCGCCATCACCTCGCGCATGTCCACCGGCTCGCGGTGGTGCGCGGGCATGAGGGCGAGCAGGTCTTGCGGGTCGAGGAGGGGTGGGCGTGCGTGGCCCCTACCCCAGCCCTCCCCCAGAAGGGGAGGGAGCAACCGCCCTTCCTCATCTTGCCTCCTTCCCTTCTGGGGGAGGGCTGGGGTGGGGGCCCGCGCCGCCAACTGCGCAACCACCCGCCTCGCCAAGCCCAGCGCCTCCCGGTCGTCCTCAGCCAGATATTCACCCAGGCCAGAGATGCTGGCGTGCATCTCTGCCCCACCCAGTTCCTCTTCGTTCGCCACCTCGCCCGTTGCTGCCATCAACAAAGGCGGGCCGGCCAAAAACGCCCTTGAGCGGCCGCGCACCATGATCACCACGTCAGAGAGGCCCGGCATGTAGGCCCCACCCGCCGTACCCGAGCCGTGCTGCACGGTGATCACTGGCAGGCCCGCGGCCGAGTGGCGCGCGAGGTTGCGGAACAGCGCGCCGCCGTGCACAAAGCCCTCCACCTTGTATTTCGTGAGGTTGGCGCCCGCGCTTTCCACCAGGTGCACGAAGGGCAGCTTGTTCTGCAGCGCGATGTCCTGCACGCGCAGGATCTTCTCCAGCCCGCGCGGCTGGATGGCGCCGGCCTCGATGCCCGAATCGCTGGCCACCACCATGCAGCGCACACCGCCAATGAAACCGATGCCGGCCACCATGCCGCCACCCGGCACGCTTTTCGCCACATCCTTTGTGTCCTGCCCATAACCGGCCAGCGAACACAGCGCCAACCAGGGCGCGCCGGGGTCGACCAGCAGCGCGATGCGTTCGCGCGGCAGCAGCTGACCGCGCTTGTCGAACACCGGCTTGCTTTGCGCCGAAGCGGCGGCGGCGCGCGCCTCGATGGCCCGCAACTGTGCAATGCGCTCCAGCATGGCGGCACGGCGCGCCAGTGCGGCCTCGCCGTGCGGGTTGAAAGCGGAAGCGAAGTTCATGACTGGAACACCTTGGGTGTGGCGTACCGGTGAAAGCCGTCAAAGGTTTTCACCGCGTCGCGTGTCTGAACTTCCGGCGCAGCTGCCACCTGGCCCCAGCCCATGCGCACCTGCGGTCGGGCGCCGTCCACGCGCAGCACGCTGCCGCTGATGAAGCTGGCCGCCGGGCTGAGCAGGAAGACGATGGCCGCACTGGTTTCCGCTTCATTGCCGAAGCGGCCCAGCGGCACGGTTTCGCGCATGGCGCGCAGCATGGGGCCGGCCTCGGGCGGGTAGTGGTCCATGCCGCTGGAAGCGATGTAGCCCGGCGCCACCGCGTTCACGCGCACGCCGCTCTTCGCCCATTCCAGCGCGGCGGTTTCGGTGAAGCTCACCATGCCGGCGCGGGCCGCACCGCTGTGGCCCATGCCGGGCATGGACCCCCACATGTCGGCCACGATGTTGACGATGGACCCGCCGTGCGCTTCCATGCTCTGCACATAGCATTCGCGCGCCACCAGAAAGCCGCCGGTGAGGTTGGTGTCGACCACGGCCTGCCAGCCTTTGGCGGAGATTTTTTCCAGCGGTGTCATGTACTGTCCGCCGGCGTTGTTCACCAGCCCGTCGATGCGGCCGTGCGCAACCACGATGGCGGTGACCAGGGCCTGCACCGCTGCTTCATCGCGGATGTCGCAGCGGTGGAAGCTCACGCGCCCGCCGTCGTGCACGATCTCGGCTGCGGTGTCCTGCAGCTTCTGCAGGTTGCGCCCCACCAGCACCACATGCGCGCCCAGGTGGGCGAGTTCGTGCGCGGTGCAGCGGCCAATGCCGGAGCCACCGCCAGTGACCACCACCACGCGGCCGGCCAACAGGCCGGGGGCGAACACCGAGCGGTAGCCCGGGGCGGCGGAATTCGATGGTGTCATGACGCTCTCCGGTCGGTTGGGTTGAGGCAAGCGTGGCCGCAGTTTGCAGCGTTCAGGACCGTTTCAGGAACAGCTGCATCACGCATTCGGACAGGTCGTCCAGCGTGGCCTGGCGGGCAGCATCAAACCATTGCACCGACCAGTTCAGCGCGCCGAACAGCAGCATGCGCGCCAGGCCCGGTTCGCCCTGCAGCTCGCCAGCGGCATGCAAGGCCTTGAGCACCGGCACCCACACGGCTTCGTAATCGCCCTTGAGCCGGTTGATCTCGCTGCGCTGTTCGCTGGAGAGCGAACGCCATTCGTACAGCATCACCGGAATGAAGTCGCTGTCGGGGCCGAGCAGCACCTCGAAGTGGCTGCGCACCAGCACCTGCAGGCATTCGCGCGCACTCAGGGTGCGGGCCTGCGCGGCCGCCTGTGCCACCGCAGCCTGCATGGCAGCGGCCTGGCGCTGCAGCGCGCTCTGCATGCCTTCCAGCATCACGGCCGCGAGCAGGGCTTCCTTGTTCTCGAAGTGGTAGAACGGCGACCCCGAGCGCATGCCTGCCGCCGTGGCAATGTCGCGCGTGCTGGTGGCGCCGAACCCCTGCTGCCGGAACAGCCGCGCGGCGGCCCGCAACAGCTCCTGCCGGCGGTTGCCATCGTCGCGCTCGTGCACGGTCTTGCGCGGCCGGCCACGGGCGCGGCGCAGCGGTGCGGAGGCGGGGGAATCGGACGTTTCAACGCGCATGGGACCGCACCATAGCAGGCCGCATTATTTTCAGCAAGCAAATGCTTTGTGAAAATCAGGATCGGAGTCGCTTGCTGGACAGCGCGGCGCGGTGCCCGCCATGGCAGGCCTGCAGGTGGCCCCGCCGAACGCAGCTCGGTGGGGGCTTTGCCCCCATCAGCGGCGCGGGGGAGTGTCCCTGACCAGCCCGGGATTCGGCTTGAGCAGGGCCTCGATGCCAGGCCTGGGACGGCGCATGCTGGCATCGGTCTGGAAGGCCAGTTCCATCGCCTGGGCGGCCGCCAGCAGGGCAGCGTCCCCGCGCAGGGGACCAATCACCTGCAAGCCAAAGGGCATGCCGCGGGCGTCCACGCCGCAGGGCAGCGCCATGGCCGGGTTGGTGGCCAGCGTGGGCAGGTAGGTCAGGGCCAAACTTTCGTGCGGGGTGCGCATGGGCTGGCCGTCCACCCGCTCGGGGAACCCCTGGGTCCAGGGGAAGGGCGACACCGGCGACACCGGCGCCACGATCAGGTCGCAGCGGGTGAGCGCGCTGGCGAATTGCCGGGCCAAGCGGGTCTGTTCCTGTTGCGCCCAGGCGCGGTCGGCGAGGGTGCATGCGGCTGCCAGGTCGATGCTGGCCAGCACGTGTTCGCTCAGGCTCTCCGGCGCGGTGTGGCGCAACGCGCCGTAGGCGGCCTCGAGGGTTTCTGCAAGCAGGACCTCGAATACGCGGTGGGCATCGACACCCAGGCCCAGGTCGATGGGCTCGCAGTGGTGCACCAGGCCGCTCAGGCGCTTGACGCGGTCGCGGAAGGTCTTGCGGATGTCGGGCTCCACCGGGCACCCCCCGAAGTCTTCCACCACACCGATGCGCAGGGTCGACAGGTCCACTTCCGGCAGCGGCCAGTAGGCGTCGCCGGACACATCGCGGCTGATCGGGTCGAGCGGGTGGGCACCCACGCTGGCGGCCATGAGCAGCGCCGTGTCGGCCACGTTGCGGGCCATGGGGCCGAGCACCGACAGCGTGGACCAGCCCAGCACGCGGTGGTCATTGGCAATCAGCCCCGGGCTGGGCCGCAGTCCCACCACGCCGCACAGCGCCGCCGGCTGGCGCAGCGATCCACCGGTGTCGGAACCGGTGCACAGCGGCAGCATGTCGGTGGCCAGCGCCACGGCGGAGCCACCCGAAGAACCGCCGGCAGTGAGCTGGGGGTCGAACGGATTGGCGGTGGCCCCCCACACGGGGTTGCGGGTGTTGCTGCCCACGCCCAGATCGGCCACGTTGGTCTTGGCGGTGACGATGGCACCGGCCTGGCGCAGGCGGGCGACCAGCGCCGTGTCTTCGGTGGGCACGTGGTGGCGCAGGCCCGGGTTGCCGCAGGTGGTGCGCAGTCCGGCGGTGTGCTGCAGGTCCTTGATGCCGATGGGCAGGCCGTGCAGCAGCGGCAACGGTTCCCCGCGCATCACCTGGGCTTCGGCCAGGCGGGCCTGGGCCAGGGCACGGTCGAAGTCGGTGGCGGCGATGGCGTTGACGCCGGGGTTGAGGGTCTCCATGCGGTCGAAGCAGGCTTTCATCAGGTCGACCGGGGAAATGTCGCGCCGGCCGATGAGGCGGCGCAATTCGAGAGCGGTGCGCGAAGTCAGGTCTTTGTGCTTGGTGGGGAGCATCGGGTAGAGGCCGGGTGGAAGGGAACGGACGGCGCAGCGAGCGCTTCCCGATTGTCGACTTCACCCACCGCCGGCAGCGCCGGGGCTGCTGCGGTTTTTGTAACGCTTCGCAAAGACCCGGCGCGGCGGCCGCCGCCCGCACCCTGGTGGATCAGGCCGGTTCGGCCAGCACCTCGGCCAGCGTGCGCAGCAGGGTGTCGGCGGTGTAGGGCTTGGGCAGGAAATGCCGCACGCCCGCGCCGGTGGCGCGCGCCACATGACCATTGTGCGAAAGGCCGCTCGCACCGATCACGCGCACATCGGGCCGGATCTGCCGCAGCGCCTGGATGGTGGCAGGGCCGTCCATGACGGGCATCATCATGTCGGTCAGCACCAGGTCGACACCATCCACATTCTGGGCAAACAGCGCCACCGCCTGGGCGCCGTTGGCGGCCACCAGCACGCGGTAGCCGTAGGCCTCCAGGGTCTGGCGTGTGACCTGAAGAATGGCCTCTTCGTCGTCCACCACCAGCACCAGTTGGTCCTGGCCACGCGGTACGGCCGGGAGCAGGTCGTTCGTGCGCGCGCCCACGGCAGCAGGGTCGGCTGGCAGATAGATGCGAAAGCGCGTGCCCCGGCCCAGCTCGCTGTACACGCGAATGAAGCCGCCGTGGCTCTTGACGATGGCCTGGGTGGTGGCCAGCCCCAGACCGGTGCCCTCACCGACCGGCTTGGTGGTGAAGAAGGGGTCGAACACCCGCTCCAGGATGGCCGGGTCGATGCCGGCGCCGTTGTCCTCCACCTCCAGCTTCACATACGGTCCTACATGGGCGTCGATGTTCATGGCGGCGTAGTGTTCGTCCAGCCGGATGTTCTCGGCGCTGATGGTGATGCGGCCGCCGCCAGCCATGGCATCGCGCGCGTTCACGCAGAGGTTCAGAAGCACCTGCTGGAGCTGCGTCGGGTCCGACTGGATGTGCCAGAGGTCTGCGGCCAGGCGCGACTGGAACGCAATGTTGCGGGGAATGGTTTCGTTGAGGATGTGCTCCAGGTCGCGCAGCACGTCGTGCAGGCTGACTTCGTGCCGTTTGCCTTCCACACCGCGCGCAAACGAGAGCACCTGCCGGATCAGGTCGGCACCGCGCCGCGCACTGACCTCGATGGTGCGCAACAGGGCCTGGTCCTCGGGGTCGGGAACGGCCTCCTTGAGCATGTGGATCGACATCAGGATGGGCGACAGCACGTTGTTGAGGTCGTGCGCGATGCCGCCCGCCAGCGTGCCGATGCTCTCCATGCGCTGGGCGCGCAGGAACTGCTGCTCGAGCTGCTTCTGCTGGGTCACATCGGTGTTG
>JALORL010000077.1 GCA_025458915.1 Hydrogenophaga sp. | reverse complement strand
TGGCCGGTGAGCGCGGCCTGCACCGCCATTTCCGCCGTGGGCAGGTCGCGCACCTCACCCACCATGATGATGTCCGGGTCCTGCCGCATGAGTGCCCGCAGGCCTTGCGCAAAATCGAGGTCCAGATGCGGCTGCACCTGGGTCTGGTTGAAGGCGGGTTCGATCATTTCGATCGGGTCTTCCACCGTGCTCACGTTCACTTCTTCGGTGGCCAGGCGCTTGAGCGTGGCGTAGAGCGTGGTGGTCTTGCCCGAACCGGTGGGGCCGGTCACCAGCACGATGCCGTGCGGGCGCCGCGTCAGGCCTTCCCAGCGCTGGGCATCGTGGCTGGAGAAGCCCAGCGCGCTCAGGTCCTTCACGGTGGCTTCGGGGTCGAAGATGCGCATCACCAGCTTTTCGCCGAAGGCGGTGGGCAGGGTGGACAGGCGCATCTCCACCTCGTCGCCGCGCACCGCGCCCACACCGGGGCGCAGGGTCTTGATGCGGCCGTCCTGCGGGCGGCGCCGCTCCACCACGTCCATGCGGCCCAGCAGCTTCACGCGCGCGATCATGGCGTTCATCACACCGATGGGCATCTGGTAGACCGGGTGCAGCACACCGTCGATGCGGAAGCGGATCACACCCTGCTCGCGGCGCGGCTCCAGGTGGATGTCGCTGGCGCGCTGGTCGAAGGCGTACTGCCACAACCAGTCCACCACCTGCACCACGCCCTGGTCGTTGGCGTCGAGTTGCTTGTTGGCCTTGCCCAGTTCCACCAGCTGCTCGAAGCTGCCGAAACCGCCCTGCCCGCCCGTTTTGCTGGCGGCGCGCACCGACTTGGCCAGCGCAAAGAACTCGGCGGTGTAGCGCATGATCTCCGTGGGGCTCGCCACCACCATGCGCACCGTCTTGCGGGTCTGGCGTTCTACCTCGGGAATCCAGTCGGTGATGAAGGGTTCGGCTGTGGCCACCACCACCTCACCCGGTCCCACCTGCACCGGCAGCACCTTGTGGCGCTCGGCGTACGCGGCGCTCATCACGTCGGCCACTTTGCCCACATCCACCTTGAGCGGATCGATGCGCAGATAGCTCAGGCCGCTGCGCTGCGCCAGCCATTCGGCAAGCGCTTCGGCGTCGAGCACGTGCCCGTCGGCATGGCGCGCCATGCCGACCACCGCCAGCCGTTGCAGCGGGTGTTGTGCGCTGTGGGCCGATGCGCAGCGCGCAATGGTGCGCTCGGCCACATCGGCAGAAATGACGCCGTCTTCCCGCAACCAGTCGACCAGGGAACGCCAGTCGAGCGGGCCGGAGGGCGGAACAACAGCGGCGGGTTTGCGGGGTGGATTCATGGCGGGTTCAGGCAACGGGTTTGAAGAGGCGCAACCACTTCACGGCCGGCAGCCCCCAGCGGGCCTGCACCGTCTCGGCCCGCGCCAGCAGGGCCATGCGGGTGGGACGGTCGGGCGTTCGCTGCGCCAGCACGATGGTGTTGCCCTCGCGCGTGGGCTTGAAGGCCCAGACGGCGTCTTGCCCGAAAGCGGCGCAGATGCTTTGCAGAGAGCGCTCAAAGCTGGCATCGCGGCCGAACAGGTTCACGGTCATGGCGCCGTCGTCGGTGAGCGTGCTGCGGCAGTCGGCGTAGAAGTCGGGGCTGTCGAGCACCGGGGCGGCGGCCTCGTGGTCGTAGAGGTCCACCTGCAGCGCGTCGATGCGGCCAGTGTGTGCAGCCTGGCGGATTTCCTGCCCGGCGTCGGCGAGCAGAACCCGCAGGCGCCGGCCGTCGGGTGGCAGCTTGAACCAGCCCCGGCAGGCGGCCACCACCTGCGGGTTGATTTCCACCGCCGTGGTGTCCATGCGCAGGGCCTTGAAGCAGAACTTGGTGAGCGCCGCCGAACCCAGTCCGAGCTGCATGGCACGCCGCTTGCCCACCGAATCGGGGTCGACGAACAGCAACCAGGCCATCATGCGCTGCACATAGTCGAGTTCGATCTCGAACGGCGCGTCGATGATCATGGACCCCTGGATCCATTCGGTGCCCAGGTGCAGAAAACGCACCTCACCATCCTCGGACAGGGTGACTTCGGGCAGGGCGGAAGCCTTGCGCTGGCGGGCGGAGATGCTGGCAGGGGACTTCATGACAGGCCGCTGCAGGCAGGCAGCGCGGGGACAGGCAGACAAGGCAGCATGATGCATGGTTGGGCGAAAGACCGCCCCATTATGGTTTCGCCCGCTGCATACCCCCGCAGGCCACACCATGGCGTTGGAACACCGCAGCCCAGGCCTGCAGCTTGCGGTCGAACGACCAACTGGCGTTGGCCGGGCTGGTGGAGGGCAGCCGGTGGATCAGAACCGGGCCACCGGGCGCAGAAGGCCCACCGCCGGGCTGCGGGTCGCCAGCGAGCTGCGCGTCCAGCACCGCAGCCACCCGCCGGGCATGGCGGTGGCTTTCGCCGCCGTTGTGGGCCACCGCCTGCAGCTGCGGGCAGGTGCGGCGCACGAGGGCAAAGTCGTTGAGCGCACCCTGGCGGATGTCCGCATCCAGGCTGCCTTCGCGTTCGCAGGACTGATACACGTCCCAGACGCCCACGCCGTGCGACCGCAGGGCAGCGAGGCGATCGCCATACGGCGACGAAGCGAGCGGCAAGCCCCAGAGGCTCCCAAGGATCTTCCAGAAATGGTTATGTGGATGGCCGTAGTACTGCTGGGCCTGCAGCGAGGCCACGCCGGGAAAGCTGCCCAGAACCAGCAATCGGGTGTGGCGGTCGATCACCGGTGGCAATCCCTGCAGGCGGCTCATCGCTGGCCCGGTGCGTGGTTGATCAGGTGTGCCAGTCTTGGCAGCGCGGCGCTGGCATTGGCGGTGGTGGCATCGGCCAACGCCGCTTCGCCGATGCCACGCAGATCGGCCACCACCTGGCCGATGCGCGGCAGTTCGGCCGGTGTGTTCACGCCCTGCGGCCGCCCGGCTGCGCGCTCGGCAGCCGGCACGTACAGCCACTGCGGCGGAATGTCCGGCGCATCGGTTTCCAGCACCAGCGCCGACAGCGGCAGTTCGGTGGCCAGGCGGCGGATCTGCTGCGCGGGCTCGAAGGTGACGGTGCCGCCAAAACCGAGCTTGAAGCCCAGGTCCAGAAATGTCCGGGCTTGCTGAAGGCTGCCGTTGAAAGCGTGTGCAATGCCGCCGCCCGTGGGCAGTGCCCGCAGGTGCTTGAGCAGTGCATCCGCGCTGCGGCGCACGTGCAGGATCACCGGCAGGCCGTGCCGCCGTGCCAGCCTGAGTTGCTCGCGGTAGAACCATTCCTGGCGTTCCCGCGTGGCGGGTTCGCACAAAGCCGGCACAAAAAAATCTAGCCCGATTTCGCCCACCGCCACCAGACGCGGGTCGTCCCGGTGCTCGGCCAGCGCAGCATCCAGGGCCTGCAGGTCGTCGTCCACCGCGTGGGGCACACACAGCGGGTGAATGCCCAGAGCGTAGGCATCGCCCAGCCGGTGGGCCAGGCGGCGCACGGTGTCGAAGTTGGCGCGTTCCACGGCCGGTATCACGCACAGACCAACTCCCCCTACGCCGGCCTGAGCCCGAATGCGGGAGATGAGGGCCGGGTCCGGACCGAACTCGGACGCGTCGAGATGGCAATGGGTGTCGATCCACATGGCGGTATAACCCCCATTGTGTGGGCAGGCGAGCGCCGGGCGTACGGCCAATGTCAGTACCCGCGCCCACGGCACAGGCTAGCCGCCCCATATTCGTCGAAGTGTCACCGTTCCAGGGAGATCGCCATGCTGCATTCCACATCCAAACGACAGCGCCTGCAGTCCACCTTGCTGGCGGTCAGCCTGCTGGGCATGGCCGGACTCGCGGCCTGTGCGGGAGCCACGTCAGCGCCGCCAGCGGCTGTGGCGCTGGTGGGCACCGAATGGCAACTGCAGAGCATCAACGGCCGGCCGGTGATGGACGGCTCACAGGCCAGCCTTCAGTTCCCGGAGGCCGGACGTGTGGCGGGCAACGGCTCGTGCAACCGCTTCGTGGGGGCGGTGGCCATCGATGTGGAGCGCATCGTGTTCCGCCAGGTGGCGTCCACCAGGATGGCCTGCCTGGGCGGGGCTGGCGAACAGGAAATGCGCTACATGGACGCGCTGCAGAAAGCGCAGCGCTACGAGGTTCTGGACCGCCAGCTCACGATCCAGGTGCAGGGCATGGAGCAGCCGCTGCTGTTCAAGAAGACCAAGCCCTGACCGGGTTCAGGCCAGCACGCCCTTGTTGAGGCGCAGCGTGCGCGCGCAACGTGCGGCGAGCGACTCGTCGTGCGTGACCACGATGAAGGCCGTGCCCTGGTCGCGGGCCAGTTGCAGCATCAGGTCGAACACGCCTTCGGCCGTGTTGCGGTCGAGGTTGCCGGTGGGCTCGTCGGCCAGCACGCAGGCCGGCTGGGCCACCAGCGCGCGGGCAATGGCCACACGCTGGCGTTCCCCGCCCGACAACTCCGCAGGCCGGTGGTGCAGACGCTCCGACAGGCCCACCCTGGCCAGCATGCGGGCAGCCTGCTCGCCAGCCTCGGTACGCGGCATGCGGCGGATCCACAGCGGCATGGCCACGTTGTCGCGCGCGCTGAATTCGGGCAACAGGTGGTGGAACTGGTAGACGAAGCCCAGGTGCTGGTTGCGCAGCTGGCCCTGCTGCGCGGCACGCAACCCGGCCAGCCCCTGCCCCATGAGCTGTACCGAACCGCTCGTGGGCGCGTCCAGACCGCCGAGCAAATGCAGCAAGGTGCTTTTGCCGGAGCCGGAGAGGTCCACGCCCTGGAGCACGGTGACGTCCAGGCGGCCTTCAGAAAAGCGCTTGGTCAGGCCGGTGGCCTGCAACACCACACGGCTCGCGCCTGGCACACCGCCCATGGCACCGGGCCGCCCCAAGCCATGGGCGGCCCCCTCGGAGGGCGGTCGCGAAGCGTGGGGGTCGGCGAGACCGCCGCTGGGCCGCCCCAGGGCGGGCTCAGCCCCCTCGGGGGGCAGCGACCCGGCCGCCCCAAGGCGGACTCAGCCCTCTCGGGGGGCAGCGACCCGAGCAGCGGTGGAGCGTGGGGGTCGGCGAGACCGCCGCTGGGCCGCCCCAAGGCGGGCTCAGCCCCCTCGGGGGGCAGCGACCCGCGCAGCGGCGGAGCGTGGGGGTTCAATTCACTCATAACGCAACGCCTCCGCCGGGTTCACGCGGCTGGCGCGCCAGCTGGGATAGATGGTGGCCACGAAGGCCAGGATCAGGGAAATGACGCCGATGGGCACGATGTCACCCTGCTGCGGGTCGCTGGGCATGCGGCTGATGAGGTAGATGTCCTTGGGCAGGAAGCTCGCCCCCAGCAGGCTTTCCAGCGCGGGCACGATGGTGTCGATGTTGAAGGCTACCGCCAGACCCAGCAGCAGGCCCAGGCCGGTGCCGATCACGCCCACCATGGCGCCCTGCACCATGAACACGCCCATGATGCTGCCCGGGCTGGCCCCCAGCGTGCGCAGGATGGCAATGTCGGCGCGCTTGTCGGTCACCGTCATCACCAGCGTGGACACCAGGTTGAACGCCGCCACGGCGACGATGAGTGTGAGGATGATGAACATCATGCGTTTTTCGAGCTGCACCGCCGCGAACCAGGTGCGGTTCTGGCGCGTCCAGTCGCGCACCAGCAGGCCGACGTTGAGCTGCGAGGCCAGGTCCATGGCCACCTGCCGGGCCTGGTGCAGGTCACGGATCTTCACCCGCACACCAGTCGGGCCTTCCACGCGGAAGATGCGCGCGGCGTCTTCCATGTGCAGCATGGCCAGGGCCGAGTCGTATTCGAAGTGGCCGGAGTCGAACACGCCCACCACGGTCATTTGCCGGATGCGCGGCACCACCCCGGCGGGCGTCACCTGCCCGCTCGGCGCAATCAGCGTCACCGAGTCGCCGGTGGTCACGCCCAGGCTGCGCGCCAGTTCGCCGCCCAGGACGATGCCGAAGGTGCCCGGCACCAGTTGTGGCAGCACGGTGTCGGCCAGGTCGGCGGCCAGGTCGGTCACGCGGGGTTCCATGGCCGGGTCGATGCCGCGCACCAGGGCGCCCTTCATGTCTTCCCCCCGGGCCACCAGCGCCTGCGCGGCCACGAATGGCGCCACGCCGACGACTTCTGGATGGGTCTCGATGGCGGCCATGGTGCCGGCCAGATCGGGAATGGCCTGCCCGGTCGCGTCGAACACCTCGATGTGCGAGAGCACGCCCAGCATGCGGTCGCGCACCTCCTTCTGGAAACCGTTCATCACCGACAGCACGATGATGAGCGCCGCCACACCCAGCGCGATGCCCAGCATGGACACGCCCGAGATGAAAGAGATGAAGCCGTTGCGCCGGGTGGCGCGGCCGGCGCGGGTGTAGCGCCAGCCCAGGATGAGTGGGATTGTGGCATCCCCGACAATGCGCGCATGCCTGCCATTCCCCCGTCTGTTGAGCCGGTCCCGCACCTGCTGGTTCCCTTCGCCAGGGCCAGCGCCCCTGAATGCCAGGCCCTGCTGCAGACCCTGAAGTTGCCCCGGCTGGAAGCACTGCTGGCCCAGATGGTGCCGGAAACCTTCGCGGAAGGCAGCGACCAGGATCTCAGCCTGCCACACGAGCGGGCCCGCGCGCTGGCCATGGGCATCGTGCAGGCCGATGGCAGCCCCTGGCCCGACGGCCGCATTCCCTGGGCTGCCGCGCTGAGCGACGCGCCCGAACTGCCGCAAGCCTGGTTCTCGCCCTGCCACTTCCAGGTGGGCATGGACCAGGTGTCGCTCGTTCCCGGCGAGCAGCTGGCGCTGGATGACGCGAACTCCCGTCCGTTGTTCGAGGCGCTCGCCCCCTTCTGCCGGGAGGACGGCATCACCCTGCGCTTCGAAACACCCACCCGGTGGCATGCCAGCGGCGAAGTCCTGCGCGGCATTGCCTACGCCAGTCTGGACCGGGTGAGCGGTCGGTCCGTCGACGGCTGGCTGCACGACGTCGGCAGCGCGGGCGCTGGTCTGGCCCTGCTCAAGCGCCTGCAAAGCGAAGCGCAGATGCTGTTCTATACCCACCCGGTGAACGACGCTCGGGACGCAGCCCGCCAGGCCAGCATCAACGGCTTCTGGGTGCACGGTGCCGGTGCTGCAGCCTGCCGCGCCCGGGCGCCAACGGACCTCCGCATGCCCGATGCCCTTCGACAAGCTGCCCTGCAGGCGGACTGGCTGGCCTGGCGATCTGCCTGGGAGGCACTGGATGCAAACGACATGCCACCGCTGCTCGACGCGCTGCGCCAGGGGCAGCCCGTGCGCCTGACGCTGTGCGGGGAACGCAGTGCGCGCACCTGGCACAGCGAGCGCCCCGGCACCGCAGGACGTCTGGGGCGGGCCTTCAAGCAATGGTGGGGCAAAAAACCAGCCTGGCAATCCATCGATCCCTTATGAAAATCATCACCCGAGACGTACCGCCCCGCGCCGCCTGGGCGCTGGAGCAAGGTGGCCTGCACCCGCTGCTGGCGCGCCTGTTTGCCGCCCGCGGCATCACCAGCACCGACGAGCTCGACGATGCGCTTGCGCGCCTGATTCCGCCGTCGCAGATGAAGGGCACGCAGGAAGCCGCCCGCGCACTGGCCGACGCCATGGCGGCAAACGAGCGCATCTGCATCGTGGCCGACTACGACTGCGACGGCGCCACCGCCTGTGCGGTGGGCATTCGCGGCCTGCGCCTCTTGGGCGCGCCCTTGGGGTTCGATCGGGTGGAATACCTGGTGCCCGACCGCGTGACCGACGGCTATGGCCTCACCCCCGCCATCGCCCGCCGCGTGAAGGAGCGCGGCGCCCAATGGCTGGTCACGGTGGACAACGGCATTGCCAGTGTGACCGGCGTGAAGGCGGCCCGGGAACTGGGCCTGAAGGTGCTGGTGACCGACCACCACCTGCCCGCCGTGCAGGAAGGCGAAGTGGTGTTGCCGCAGGACTGCACCATCGTCAACCCCAACCAGCCGGGCTGCGGCTTCGCGAGCAAGTCGATCGCGGGGGTGGGTGTGATGTTCTACGTGTTGCTGGCGCTGCGCGCCGAGCTGCGCGAACGCGGGGTGTTCACGGCCCAGTCCCAGCCGAAGATCGACACCTTGCTGCCGTTGGTGGCGCTGGGCACCGTGGCCGATGTGGTCAAGCTCGACGCCAACAACCGCCGCCTGGTGGCTCAGGGTCTCAAGCGGGTGCGGGCCGGTGCCATGCCAGCGGGGATGGCCGCGCTGTTCCAGGTGGCGGCGCGCCGCCCGGAGATGGCCACGAGCTTCGACTTCGGCTTTGCCCTGGGCCCGCGCCTGAATGCCGCCGGCCGCCTGGCCGACATGACGCTGGGCATCGAATGCCTGACCACCGACGACGCCGGCCGGGCCGATGAACTGGCGCGCACGCTGGACGGCATCAACCGCGAACGCAAGACCATCGAAGGCGACATGCGCGAACAGGCGTTGCTGCTGGCCGAAGAGCTGTTCGACGAATCCGAGGAACCGCCCCCGGCCATCACCGTGTTCGACCCGGACTTCCACGAGGGTGTGGTGGGCATCGTGGCCTCCCGCCTGAAAGACAAGCTGCACCGGCCCACCTTCGTGTTCGCCGCCAGTGGCGCCGAGGGCAAGGAGCACGAGCTCAAAGGCTCGGGCCGCTCGATTCCCGGTTTCCACCTGCGCGACGCGCTCGACCTGGTGGCCAAGCGCCATCCGGGCGTGCTGCTGCGTTTCGGTGGCCACGCCATGGCAGCAGGCTGCACCATCGAGGAAGAACACCTGGACACCTTCGAGCACGCGTTCCAGCAGGTGGCGCACGAATGGCTGGACGCCGCCACGCTGCAGCGCCGGCTCGAAGCCGATGGCGCGCTGGACAAGCAGTACCGCCGCGCCGACCTGGTGGACACGCTGCACAAGGAGGTGTGGGGCCAGGGTTTTGCGCCGCCGGTGTTCTGCGAGGAACTGGAAGTGGTGTCGCAGCGGCTGGTGGGCGAAAAACATCTGTCGCTCAAACTCAAGCACCAGGGCGAACCGGTGGACGGTATCTGGTTCGGCCACACGGAGCCGCTGCCAGCGCGCGTGAAGCTGGCGTTCCGGCTGGATGCGGACGAGTGGCAGGGCCAGCGGCGGGTGCGTTTTCTGGTGGAAGCGGCGGAATTTTGACCCACCCCCGCCGCGCTGTGCGCGACCCCCTCAAGGGGGCACACCTGCGGACTGGCGGAGCCAGATCCTGGGTGTTGCTGGATGGGGGCACGTGCTCCGGAAGGAGTACTGGCTGACGTTTGGAGGTGCCAGGATCAGCGAAACGCTGAATTGAGCGCCAGGAAGCCCAGGAAGGCCTGTTGCGGCATCGGCATGGCGGCGGGCAGGTTCAGGCGAAGCTGGCGCCGCAGGGAGAACCAGTGCGGTTCTTCGATGGACCCGATGTCCTTTCCTGCCAGCTCCACCCGGAAGCCCACGCGGCCCCAGCGGTTCGCGCGGATGAGCCGGCCTTCCGAGGGTTGCCGCAGGAAGATCTCGTGGCGGCGCAGGCCTTCGGGAAACAGAACGTCGGCCATGGCCAGCGGTTCGTCGCCCCGGTTCAGAAAGAACCGCACTTCGTTCGTGAAAGCACGGGTGAGGTATTCGAAGCCGATGCGGAAATCCCCCTGGGCGGTGCGGATGGTGAGATCACCATCTGACGATCCCGGCTTGTGCCATTTCAGCCGCGCATTGCGTGCCTGGGTGTAGGTGGGCCAGATCAGATCGGCCAGGAGCAGGCCGGAAGGGTCCACCACCTCATAGTGGAAACCCCAGAACATGGAGCGCTGCCGCAGGGTCAGCAAGGCAGCGGGCCAATGGGGTTGGCGGGAATGTGGGGCTCCTGCCTCAGCCCATCAGGGCCTCGCGCACCGCGGCCAGTTGCCGCCGCGACACCGACAGGCGCTCCTCCACGCCGTCCAGGCGCACGGTCCAGCCTTCGCCCTCCACCGGATCGTTGTGCTTCTCGACTGCACGAACGGCACGGCGCGCCACCAGGGCGTTGCGGTGGACGCGCACGAACAGGTGGGTGTAGCGCTGCTCCAGATCGCTGAGTGCGCCGTCGTAGATGTGCTCCTTGTCGGCCGTGCGCACGGTGATGTATTTCAGTTCGGCCTTGAGGTAGATCACATCGGTCAGGGCCACCCGCTCGCTGCGGCCCCGCTCCTGGATGATCAGGCACTCGCCGATGCCGCCAGCTTCGGGTGCAGCCTGTTCGATGGCGCTGCGCAGGCGCTGCACCTTCTGCAAGGCCTGCTGCAAGCGCTCGCGCCGCACCGGCTTGGTGAGGTAATCCACGGCTTCCAGTTCGAAGGCCTGCACGGCATGTTCGGCATAGGCGGTGACGAACACCACCGCCGGCGGGGCCTCGATCTGCTGCAGGGCGCCGGCCAGCGCCATGCCATCCACGCCGGGCATGTGCACATCGAGCAGCACCAGGTCGCACTGACCGCGCTGGATATGGTCCATGGCCTGCACCGCGTTGCCTGCCTCTCCCACCACGTCGGCACGCGGGTCGGTGCATTCGGCCAGCAACGTGCGCAGTCGCGCCCGGGCCAGCGATTCGTCGTCAACGATCAGTACCTTCAATGTCATGTTGTGCTCCGTATCCTCACCTGCATCAGGGCCACCTTATACCGGGATTTCCAGCCGCACCTGAAACACCCCCTTCACCAGCGCACTCTGGAAACGGCCCTGAACGTCGTGCAGCAGCGTGAGGCGCTGCCGCACGTTGTCCAGCGCCAGGCCGTTTCCGCGCTTGCCGCTGCCCGCTGGAACGGTGTTCGTGACCTTGATCACCACCACACCGTCCCGCCGCTTGGTGCTGATGCGCACCACCGCACCGTCGGGGCTGGGCTCCACGCCGTGCTTGACCGCGTTTTCCACCAGCGGCTGCAGGATCAGGGGCGGCAGCTTGGCCTTGGACGCGGTTTCGTCGATGCTCCATTCCACCCGCAGGCGTTCTCCGAAACGCACCTGCTCGATGGCCAGGTAGTGTTCGGCCAGTTCCAGCTCTTGGGACAGCGGAACGGCCTCCTTGGTGTCGGCCAGCGCATGCCGAAACAGCTCGCTCAGATCTTCCAGCAGGTTTTCGGCCTTGGCAGGTTCGGCGCGAACCAGGGCAATGGCGCTGTTGAGCGTGTTGAACAGGAAATGGGGCCGGATGCGCGCCTGCAGCTCGGCTAGCTGGGCCCTGGTGCCGGCCGGCGCCTGCGCCTTCGCCCGCCACACCAGGCCGGCCACCAGGATGGCCGCCAGCAAACCACCGGACGCTGCACTGGCCAGCCAGGGGGGCTGCGCGACCAGCCCCATCCAGGTCATGAGCCCGCAGCCGTACAGGCCAGCCAGCGCACCCAGCGACACCCCCGCTGCCCACTGCGCGGGCATGGGCAGGTAGCTCAGCGGGCGCTTCAGGGCGCAGGCCGAGAGCAGCCACACCAGCGCGGCGGGCAGGGCGGCACCGGTCAGCGTGGCGACATCGATCAGCCAGACCATGGGACTGGTTGCGTTGAACAGCGCGGCCACCAGCACCACGGTCTCCACGAACAGCACCGCACGCAGCACCACGCCGACCTTGCAGGTGTCGAACACCATGTCCCGCTGGCGCGAGACCGCAGGCATCTGCTCCAGAGGCCGGGCGCCAGCGCCAGGAGACAGGTCCTGGAAGGTCGATAAAATCCGGGAGTCTTTCATGGGTGCTTCACAGGTCTGGCCGTTCGTGCAGGCCGGCAGCGCGTGGCGGCATCCGTCTGCCGCAGCCAAACGCATCCCCTTCCCGCAGCCGACCCTGTTCCAGGCGTCTGCCGTTCTCACGTCCATCCAGCTGCTGGCAACACCATGTCCACCAATCAACTCGACAAGAAATCCGAAGCCTGGTCCGCCCTATTCTCGGAGCCCATGAGCGACTTGGTCAAGCGCTACACCGCCAGCGTTTTCTTCGACAAGCGCCTGTGGCTGGCCGACATCACCGGCAGCCTGGCCCATGCCGAGATGCTGGCTGCGCAAGGAATCATCGGTGCCGACGACCTGGCCGCCATCGAACGTGGCATGGCACAGATCCGCAACGAGATCGAAGACGGCCGCTTCGAATGGAAGCTCGACCTGGAAGATGTGCACCTGAACATCGAAGCCCGCCTGACCCAACTGGTGGGCGATGCCGGCAAGCGCCTGCACACCGGGCGCAGCCGCAACGACCAGGTGGCCACCGACGTGCGCCTGTGGCTGCGCGACGAGATCGACCTGATCGTGCCGCTTCTGGGCGAGCTGCAGGCGGCACTGGTCGACGTGGCGGAAAAGAACGTGGATGTCATCCTGCCTGGCTTCACCCATTTGCAGGTGGCCCAGCCAGTGAGCTTTGCCCACCACCTGCTGGCCTACGTGGAAATGTTCAGCCGAGATGCCGAGCGCATGGCCGACGTTCGCCGCCGCACCAACCGCCTGCCGCTGGGCAGCGCCGCGCTGGCCGGTACCACCTACCCACTGGACCGCGAGCGCGTGGCGCGCACCCTGGGCATGGTGGATGAACAGGGCAACCCGCAGGTGTGCCAGAACAGCCTGGACGGCGTGAGCGACCGCGACTTTGCGATCGAGTTCACCGCGGCCGCTTCGCTGTGCATGGTGCACATCAGCCGCTTCAGCGAAGAACTCATTCTGTGGATGAGCCAGAACTTCGGCTTCGTGAAAATCGCCGACCGATTCACCACCGGCTCATCGATCATGCCGCAGAAGAAGAACCCCGACGTGCCCGAGCTCGCGCGCGGCAAGACCGGCCGGGTGGTGGGTCACCTCATGGGCCTGATCACGCTGATGAAGGGCCAACCCCTGGCCTACAACAAGGACAACCAGGAAGACAAGGAACCGCTGTTCGACACGGTCGATACCTTGAAGGACACGCTGCGCATCTTCGTGGAAATGGTGGGCGGCCAGCTGAACCCCGCCACTGGCGTGAAGGAAGGCGGCATCACGGTCAATGCCGCGGCCATGGAAGAGGCGGCGCGCAAGGGCTACGCCACCGCCACCGACCTGGCTGACTACCTGGTGAAAAAAGGCCTGCCCTTCCGCGATGCGCACGAAACCGTGGCCCATGCGGTGAAGGCCGCCGTGTCACACAACTGCGATCTTTCGGAACTGCCGCTGGCCGTGCTGCAAGGCTTCAACGCCAGCATCGAGAAGGATGTGTACGAGTGCCTGAGCCTGCGCGGCAGCCTGAACGCGCGCAACACCCTGGGCGGCACCGCGCCGGCCCAGGTCCGGCAGCAGATTGCCCGCCACCGCGCGCGGCTGGCCTGAGCCGCCTCGCGGCAGACCAGCGTCAGTTGCAGGGCGGGGGCTGTGGCACCTCGGTGCACTGCTCGAAGGCTTCGGGTTTGAGGCCGCCACCCACCACACGGAAGGTGTTGAAACACGCCGCGCTGGCCGCGTAGGCATGCCACTGGCGTTCGCAGGTGGGCGTGTCGGCTGGCAGAGGATCTGTGGCGGGCTCGGCCCGGTGGGCAAAACGCGCTGGCACGTCGGTGGCCACGCCGTAGTAAACGCGGCCCGCGTCGTCCGTCCAGCGAACCAGTTCCACCGCTTGCACGGCCAACGGCAGGCAAACCGCGGCAGACAGTCCGAGCAGCTGACACCGCTTCAACCAAGGATTTTTCGGGTTCATGCAGTGTGCGACCCGTGCGTTGCAATGGGGTTCCGCTGCATTTTCCCGGGCCGTCCGGCGGTTGCGGGTTGTGCAGCTTGATGTGCGTCAAGCGCTCATTGGTGAGTCCGCATTAGAGTGCGTTTCCATGGAAGCCACCACCGACCTCACCACTGCCCTTGCGTGGTCGCCAGCCCTGTGTGTGGGCGACGACCGCATGGACGACACCCACGCCGAATTCGTCGAGCAGCTCAACCGCTTGCTCGCTGCGCCCACCGACCAGCAACTCCCGCTGTTCCATGCCTTGCAGGCGCACACGGTTGACCACTTCGCGCAGGAAGAGCGCTGGATGCTGGCCACCGGCTTCGCTGCCGACAACTGCCACGCCGCCCACCACGCCACCATTCTGGACACCATGCGCGCGGTGGAAACGCACTTTGTGCAGGGCGACACCGACGTCATCACCCGCCTGGCCGAAGCCCTGGCCGAATGGTTCCCGCAGCACGCCGCCAGCATGGATGCCGGGCTGGCGCTGCACCTGCAGTCGGTGGGTTTCAACACCCGAACCGAAACCCTGGCCGACCCCAGCCGGGTGCGCCTGGCCAGCATGAGCGGCTGTGGCAGTGTGAGCTGCAGCTGAGTGCCGACCCTCGAACGTTGACAGGACCGTTCAACAGACCGCTGGTGGTGCTGCCCCGCGCCGTCAAGGGGCCATATCGAACCGGTTTCGCGGGCCGCACCCCTAGCGTCAGACCAGCGTATTGACCTGCGTACCCACCGACCCATCGCTCGCCAGCGGCAGATCACCCGCCACCGCGTTCAAGAGCGCCATCGACGCCGTTGCCTGCGCATCCATCGCCTTCTTCAGCAGGTTGATCTGGGCGTCTTGCGTGCTCTGAATGTGTTGGGTCTGCAGCACGCGATCCACAAGCAAGGCGGGGGAGATGTTCATGTCCATGGCGAATCCCTGATGGTTATGGCCGTTCTATCGGCCAGGCCCGGGTTCAGCTTGAGGGACTGTGCACCGAGCCGCTTGCGCTGGCCGTAACAGAACGTACACAATCGCCTCCAAAACATGCAGATCAGGGAGCCTTGTGCCGGAACACGTTCACCACAGCCACGCCCATTGCCCGGCGGCAACCACCAGACCGAGCGCAGCACCGGCTGTGCCGCAGAGGTGCTGATGTTCAAGCGTCTCGTTGACACATTCTTTGCCCGTTCCGGAACAAGGGGTGCGCCCCACGCTCCCCCTGCGGGCGCCACGCACGGCAAATTCGATGCGCCTCCGCCCACCCACATCGAGGCGACCGGCGCGATGCCCCTTGCGCTGAAAACGGTGATGCGCGAAGAAAACGGCTTTCCCGTGCCCGACTGGGATGCCATCAGAACCTGGCTGGAGACCCTTCCCGACAACGACCAGCAAGGTGCAGCGTGGGGCCGGTGCGAACTGGCCTGGCTGCAGCACCTGCGTGCGGCGCTGGGCGACGGTTACCGTTTGCGCGTGGATGGCCAGGTGGCCCTGCTTTCGTCGCAGGACGATGTCAGCGCTAGGGCCACGCTGACCTTCGTCAACCGGGCGCGGCAGCGCATCGTGCGCACGCTGGAAGGCCTTGCCGAGGTGCATGACTGGGGCTATGACGTGGTGGTGG
This sequence comes from Hydrogenophaga sp., assembly GCA_025458915.1. Taxonomy (GTDB): domain Bacteria; phylum Pseudomonadota; class Gammaproteobacteria; order Burkholderiales; family Burkholderiaceae_C; genus Hydrogenophaga. Next base: position 536 of record JALORL010000077.1, on the reverse strand, counting down.
TGTTCGACGACCACGACACCTACTACCGCTACGCCGCCAACCACTACCCGGACGACGGCGAGTTTGCGCTCAGCAGCGGCATGTACCTGGGCAGCGGCTGCGGCCACTTCGTCACCGTGAAAGACCAGCTGGACACCATCGAACCCGTGATCGTTCACGAACTCACCCACGCCTTGCTCGACCACCTGCCCATACCCGTCTGGCTGAACGAAGGCCTGGCCGTGAACACCGAGCAGCGGTTCTACCCGCAGATGAGCGGTGCCCACCGGGGCGGACACGACGCGGCGCAACGGCACGCCCGCCACCAGCGCTTCTGGGGGCCGGCCGAGATCCAGCAATTCTGGTCGGGCGACTCCTTCCACCGCCCCGACGAAGGCAACGAACTCTCCTACGACCTGGCCCGCATCCTCACCGCCCAGTTCGCAGCCGACTGGCCCCGGTTTCGGAACTTCGCCAACACGGCCGATTCGGCCGACGGTGGCGCAGCCGCGGCGCGTGCGCACCTGGAACTGGAGCTGGGCCGGGCGGTGTGCGCG
>JALORL010000076.1 GCA_025458915.1 Hydrogenophaga sp. | reverse complement strand
GGTTGCCGCGAGGGGGGCGGGTGGCGCATCGATGCCCAGCGTGGAGGTTGCCCGCGTGGAAAGCGTGCGCCTGCAAGACGATGCGCAGGCCGTGGGAACACTGCGATCGCGCCAGAGCGTGGTGTTGCGGCCGGAGGTTGCCGGTCGTGTGGCACGCATCGCCTTCGAGGACGGCGCCAGGGTAAGCAAGGGGCAGTTGCTCGTGCAACTGGACGACAGCCTGCAGCGCGCTGAACTGAGCCAGGCCCAGGCACAGCTGTCCATTGCGCAGGCCAACCTCAACCGCAACCGGGAACTGGTGGCCCAGAACTTTGTCGCGCAGCGGGTGGTGGACGAAAGTGCCGCCAACCTGCAGGTGGCCCAGGCCCAGGTGGCACTGGCACAGGCCCGTCTGGGCCGCATGCGCATCTCTGCGCCGTTCGACGGCACGGTGGGTCTGAGACACCAGCGCGCTCACCGTTGACTTCAACCTGCCCGAGCGCTATCAGAGCCGTTTGTCTCGCGGCCAGTCGGTGCGCGTGCAAGTGGATGCCCTGCCGGGCGAAACTTTCGACGCCCGAGTGATCGCGGTGGACCCGCTGCTGGACGCCAACGGGCGTTCGATTGCGGTGCGTGCCGAGATGCCCGTCAACCGCAACAGCGCCTTGCGTCCCGGCATGTTTGCCCGCGTGCTCACCGTGTTTTCTGTGGACGATGCCGCCCTGGTGGTGCCCGAAGAGGCGCTGGTGCCCCAGGCGGGAAAACAGTTCGTCTTTCTGGCCAGCGAAGAAGGCGAGGGCGATGCCCGCAAGCTGGTGTCTCGCCGCGTTGAAGTGGAAGTGGGGGTACGACGAGGCAGTTCGGTCCAGATCGTGAAGGGCATCAGCCCGGCAGACACGGTGGTGGTGGCTGGCCAGCAACGATTGCAGCGCGACGGTACGGCCGTCCGGGTGGTGGACATGGCCCGGGTGGCTGTGCCTCCTCCGGCCAACTGATGACCGACCCCTATTGAATGCGGAGCTTGCGCCATGCAACTGCCTGAAATATCGATCCGCCGGCCGGTGTTTGCCACCGTGCTGTCCCTGCTGGTGTTGCTGGTGGGCATGGTCTCGTTCGACCGGCTTACGGTGCGCGAGTACCCCCAGATTGACGAACCCACCGTGACGGTGACCACCCGGCTCGGTGGAGCCTCCAGCGAGGTGATCGAGTCCCAGGTCACCAAGGTTCTGGAAGACTCGCTGGCTGGCATCGAGGGGGTGGACATCATCACCTCGATCAGCCGCCAGGAACAGAGCCAGATCACGGTGCGCTTCAAGCTGGAGCGCGACCCCGATTCGGCTGCCGCCGACGTGCGCGACAAGGTCAGTCGCGTGCGCCAGCGTCTGCCGCAGGACGTGGACGAGCCCGTGATTGCCAAGGTGGAAGCCGATGCGCAGCCCGTGGTGTGGCTGGCGCTGAACTCCGATTCGGTGTCGCCGCTGGAACTCAGCGACCTCGCCAACCGCCTGGTCAAGCCCCGCCTGCAGACCGCCCCCGGCGCAGCCGATGTGCGCATTTTCGGCGAGCGGCGTTTTTCCATGCGCATCTGGATCGACCCGGACCGCCTGGCCGCCTACAACCTGACCGTGCAGGATGTGGAGGACGCGCTGCGCCGCTCCAACCTGGAGGTGCCGGCCGGCCGCATCGAGAGCGCGCTGCGCGAGTTCAACGTGACTGCTGCCACCGACCTGCAAACGCCGCAGCAGTTCACCGATGTGATCGTGCGCAACGTCAATGGGCAGGCCATTCGCATCGGCGATGTAGCCCAGGTGCTGCAGGCCCCGCAGGACGAGCGCACCTCCGTGCGCTACAACGGTCGGGAAGCCGTTTCCCTCGGCGTGATCCGCCAGGCCACGGCCAATCCGCTGGATCTGTCGGCCGGTGTGCAGGCCATGTTGCCGCAGATCGAAGCCGACCTGCCCGACGGCGTTCGGGTGGAGATCGCCAACGACAACTCAATCTTCATCGACCGCTCCATCAAGGCCGTGTACACCACCATTGCCGAAGCGGTGGTGCTGGTGGCGCTGGTGATCTTCGTGTTCCTGCGCACCTTGCGCGCCTCCATCATTCCGCTGGTGACGATTCCGGTGAGCCTGATCGGCTCGTTTGCGCTGATGGCGCTGTTCGGCTTTTCCATCAACACATTGACCTTGCTGGCGCTGGTTCTGGCGATCGGTCTGGTGGTGGACGACTCCATCGTGGTGCTGGAGAACATCTACCGGCACATTGAGGAAGGCATGAAGCCCTTCGAGGCGGCGATCAAGGGCGCCAAGGAAATCGGCTTTGCCGTGGTGGCCATGACGCTGACGCTGGCGGCGGTGTACGCGCCGCTGGCCTTCACGCCGGGGCGCACCGGGCGGCTGTTTGCCGAGTTTGCGCTGGCGCTCGCCGGGGCGGTGGTGGTGTCGGGCTTTGTGGCGCTGACGCTCTCGCCCATGATGTGTTCCAAGCTGCTGCGCCACAACCCGAAGCCGAGCCGCTTTGACGCCTTCATGGAGCGCCGGCTGACCAGCCTTACCAACGGCTACAGCCGAGTGCTCGGCGCTTCACTGAAGGTGCGCTGGCTGGTGGTCGGTGTGATGCTGGGCAGCGCCGTGGGCAGCTGGGCCCTCCTGCAGTCCATGCGGCAGGAACTCGCGCCCATGGAGGATCGGGGGGTGGTGCTGGCCACCATCAACGGGCCCGACGGCGCCACGCTGGCCTACACCCGCAAGTACGCGGAAGCCATTGAAGACATCAGCCGCCAGTACCCGGAGTTCGAGCGGATCTTCACCATTGTGGGCAACCCCTCGGTGGCGCAGGGCAGTGTGATCCTGCGGGGCAAGTCCTGGGAGGAGCGCGACCGCACCACCATGGAAATCGCGCGCGACCTGGCGCCCAAGATCGCCGGCCTGCCGGGCATCAGCGCGTTCCCGATCACGCCGCCATCGCTGGGGCAAGGCTTCCGCGAGCGGCCGGTGAACTACGTGATCGTCACCAGCGACAGCTACGAAAACCTGGCGCAGGTGGTGCGCCAGTTCCAGGAGCGGCTCGCTCAGAACCCGGGCTTTGTGCAGGTGGACACCGACCTGCGTCTGAACAAACCCGAAATCCGCATGGACGTGGACCGCGAGCGGGCCGCCGACATGGGCGTGAGCGTGGACGCCATCGCCCGCACGGTGGAAACCATGCTGGGCGGGCGAACCGTGACCCGCTACAAGCGCGATGGCGAGCAGTACGACGTGGTGGTGCAGACGGTGTCAGCCAACCGCACCACCCCCGAGGACATTGACCGCCTGTTCGTGCGCGGCCGCGGCGACGCCATGATTCCGCTGGCAGCGCTCGTCACCACCCGCGAGGTGGTGGTGCCGCGCGAACTCAACCATTTCGGGCAGCGCCGCAGCGCTTCCATCACGGCCAACATTTCGCCCGATTATTCGCTGGGGGAAGCGCTGGATTTCCTTGACGCGACCGCGCGCGATCTGCTGCCGCCCGGCTACACCACCGACCTGAACGGCCAGAGTCGCGAGTTCCGCAATTCATCGGGCTCGCTGGCCATCGTGTTTGCGCTCTCGCTGCTGTTCATCTACCTGGTGCTGGCGGCCCAGTTCGAGAGTTTCGTGGACCCGCTGATCATCATGCTCAGTGTGCCGCTGTCCATGCTGGGTGCGTTGCTCGCGCTCAAGCTCACCGGGGGAACCATCAACGTGTTCAGCCAGATCGGGCTCATCACCCTGGTGGGCCTCATCACCAAGCACGGCATCCTGATCGTGGAGTTTGCCAACCAGATGCGCGAGCAGGGCATGGACAAGCTGGAGGCGGTGAAGCAGGCTGCCGCCTTGCGTCTGCGGCCCATCCTCATGACCACGGGCGCGATGGTGCTGGGGGCGATTCCGCTGGCGCTGGCCTCCGGCGCCGGTGCGGAGAGCCGTCAGCAGATCGGCTGGGTGATTGTGGGGGGCATGAGCGTGGGCACGCTGCTCACCATCTTCGTGGTGCCCACCATGTACCTGTTGCTGGCGCGCAGCCGGAAGGCTCATGCACCGGCCCAGACCACTTCCGACAGCGACGGCGGCACCCTGGGTGCGCCGTCCTCGTCGGTTGCCTGATACCGCCGCCCGATGCCGCCGACCGGTTGGCGGCCCGGGCTGCGTCAGTGGCTCAGATGCAGCCGTCGAACACCATGACCTCCACCAGGTCACCCACGGCCACGTTGCTTTGTTCGTGCCGCAGCACGATCAGCCCATTGGCCTGCACCATCGAACTCAGCACACCAGAGCCCTGGTTGCCGGTGGTGCGCACCTGAAGGGTTCCCGCTGCATCCCGCGACACCACGCCGCGCTGGTATTCGGTGCGCCCTGGCTTCTTGCGCAGCGGCTCCAGGCTGCGGGCCTGCAGCAGAACAGGCTCGGTGGCGCTGGCGCCCATGAGGCGAAGCAGGGCGGGACGCACGAAAGCGAGGAAGGTCACCATCACGGCCACCGGATTGCCGGGCAAGCCGAAGAGTATGGCTCCTGCGGACCCGCCGCTGCCTTCAATGCGGCCCACCGCCATGGGGCGCCCGGGGCGCATCGCAATGCGCCAGAACGCCACGTCGCCCAGCTTTTTCATCATCGCCTTGGTGTGATCGGCCTCGCCCATGCTCACGCCACCGCTGGTGATGATGGCGTCTGCGCGTTCGGCCGCTTCGAGGAACGCCGCTTCCAGCTTCGCCGGTTCATCGCCCACCACGCCCATGTCGATCACCTCCACGCCCAGGCGGCTGAGCAGACCGAACACGGTGTAGCGGTTGCTGTCGTACACCGCGCCTTCGCGGGGCTGTTCGCCCAGGCTGAGGATTTCATCGCCGGTGGAAAAGTACGCCACCCGCACGCGGCGGAACACCGGCACTGCCGCCAGACCCAGGCTGGCGATCAGTCCCAGCGCTGCCGGCCCCAGCACCTGACCTCGATGCAACGCAGGGGAGCCCGCCATCAGGTCTTCGCCCAGGAGGCGCCGGTTGTCGCCTGCACTCACCACTCCGGCCGGCACGTTGATCCGGTCGCCATCCACCTTCACGAATTCCAGTGGAATCACCGTGTCTGCCCCGGCCGGCATGATGGCGCCGGTCATGATCTTCAGGCACTCGCCAGCCGCGAGCTCGCCCACCCAGGCCTTGCCAGCGAAGGCGGTGCCCACCACCTTCAGCTGAACCGGTTCACCCGCCACCAGGTTGTCACTGCCGAAGGCAAAACCGTCCATGGCCGAGTTGTCGTGCGGCGGAACGCTGATGGGCGACACGAGATCCTGCGACAGCACGCGCCCGAGCGCTTCGAACACCGACACTGGCTCGACATCGGTCACGGGCTCCACCAGCCGGCTCAGAAACTGGTTGACACCCTCGGCCGTGATGGCTTGCGGGTCGTAGCCTTGCAGTTCCGCTGCAATGGATTCAAGGGTCTTCATGGAGGTGAGCAGTGAAAACGTTGCGGGCCCGGAAGGCTGGATTCAGATGGCCACGCGGGATCAGGAGCCTTCCAGCGCGTGCAGTTCTGCCAGGGTGTTGGCGTTGAAGAAGGCGCGTGCATCATCCACAGGACGGTCAAACGGCACAACCACCGTTCGGTGCTCGGCAGTCCAGCGGTCGATCTTGCGGCCACCACGCTGGGTAAAGGCCACCAGGCTCTCCAGCAGCTCCACCTTCATCAGGCAGAACACCGGCTGCGGGCGAAGTTGCCCGTCTTCTTCCAGCGCGGCCGCCATGGCGATCTCGGTGTCGGGTTGTTCGAAAGCCTGGGCCAGGCGAACGCTCAGGTCCAGCGGAAACAGCGGCGTGTCGCAGGGCACGGTGAGCAGATAGGGCGTTTCGCAGCGTTCAAGCCCGGTCATGAAACCAGCCAGCGGCCCGGCGTAGTCGCTCAGGCTGTCCGGCCATACCGGCACGCCGAACGCTTCGTAGGCCGCAAGGTTGCGGTTGGCATTGATCATCTGGTCCCCCATCAGATCGCCCTCCTGCATCTGCAGGCGCAGCAACGTGTGCAGGGCCAGGGGCGTGCCGCGGAAGTTCTGCAGACCTTTGTCGGCCCCGCCCATGCGGGCGCCACGGCCGCCAGCGAGCACCAGGCCTGTGATGTGGTGGGGTTGGATCATGAGAACACCTGAAACTGGAAAGGGGCACGAACCCCGGTAAAGCGGAGGAGGCCGTGGGGTTGCGATCAGCCGCCGATGTAGCTCATTTCGATGCGCCGGCCGGAGCGCGCAGCCACATCCGGCGGCAGGCTGGCGCGCAGCTCGGAATAGCGGTCCATGCGGCCCTGCCAGATGGCGGCAATGGCACCGGCCAGCTGTTCGTCGGTCGCGTTGCCGCGCACCAGGGGTTTGAGGTCGTGGCCCTGGGTACCGAACAGGCAGAGGTACAACTTGCCTTCGGTGGAGAGCCGCGCCCGGTTGCAGTCGCTGCAGAAGGCCTGGGTCACGCTGCTGATCACGCCGATCTCGCCGGCCTCCTGGTCCCAGCTGCCATCGGGCCGGGCATAGCCCCAGCGCTGAGCGGTTTCGCCGGGGGCTGCCGCCTCCAGCGGTACCAGCGGCCATTCGGCCTGCAACAGGCGGACCACCTCCGCACTGGGCACCACCTCGTCCATGCGCCAGCCGTTGGTGGCACCCACATCCATGTATTCGATGAACCGCAGCACGACGCCCGAATGCCGGAAGTGCCGGGCCATGGGAACGATTTCGTGTTCGTTGGTGCCGCGCTTGACCACCATGTTGACCTTGATCGGCCCCAGCCCTGCTGCGCGTGCGGCTTCGATGCCCCGGAGCACATCGGCCACCGGGAAGTCGACGTCGTTCATGGTGCGGAACACCGCATCGTCCAGGCCGTCGAGGCTAACCGTCACCCTTTGCAGGCCTGCGGCCTTCAGGGATGCCGCTTTGCGTTCCAGCAGCGAGCCGTTGGTGGTGAGGGTAATGTCCAGCGGTTCGCCCTCCACCGTGCGCAGTTCGGCAAGTTGTCCGATCAGGATTTCAATGTTCTTGCGCAACAACGGCTCGCCGCCGGTGAGACGGATCTTCTGGACGCCATGCGCCACGAACTGACGCGCAACCCTGGTGATTTCCTCAAAACTCAGCAGGGCCTGGTGGGGCAGGTAAGGGTAGTCCTTGTCGAACACCTCTTTCGGCATGCAGTAGCTGCAGCGGAAGTTGCAGCGGTCGGTCACGCTGATGCGCAGGTCCCTGAGCGGTCGACCGAGGCCGTCGGTCAGGACTCCCGTAGGGGGTCTCGGTGCAACCGGGGTCGGCACTGCAATGGCCGAATGCCGATGGTCGACGAGAGGAATGATGCGTTCGGACATGCGCAGATTATCGGGGACCCCCAAAACCGCTGCAGACTCCGGCCATCGGCGCGGGTGCCTTGGCGCCAAATGCATGCCCCGGGTAGGCGGTAACGCTAGCGTCGACCGACCGTGGAGAGCAGGTCGGCATGGTTTTGCAGCCAGCGGCTGGACAGGTCGCTGTCCTGCTGCGAAGGATGAAAGTCTGGTTTGAAGTAAGCCCGCCAGGGCTGGAAGGTTGTTCGAAGAAGCCCCTCCCGGCCCAGCAGATGAGCGGCAGCGCTGCGCCAGGTACTCCAGCGCCACAGGGTGCCATCGTGGCGCAGGTTGCAAACAGTTTGTCGCAGCGTGTCGGTCAGGAAAATCGCCGTGACACGCCACATCCAGCGCTTTCGCCAGGCGTGGCTGCCACCCAGGCGCTGGTACATCTCGAAAGCGGTGCACTTGTGCTCCGCTTCTTCGGCGCTGTGCCACAGCCAAAGGGCTTTCAGCCGAGGCTCACAACCGTCCAGCAGGTGAGGGTGCGACAGCATCCACTCGGCAAACAGGGCTGTGAAGTGCTCGTTCGCGGCCGTGATGGCCAGTGCATGGCGCGGGTCGGTACCCTCCAGCAACTTCAACCGCAGCCGGGCACGCGGTTCCCATTCGTTGACCAGACCATGCCGCGCGATCTGCGCGTTGAACCGCGCATGGATGTGCCGATGCGTCGCTTCCTGACCCACGAACCCCTGCACCTCTTCGCGGTACTGTTCCTGTTGCTCCGGCGGTAGCGCCTTCAGGCCATTGCGCACTGCGTCCATGAAGAACTGTTCTCCCACCGGGAAGCTCATGGACAGGGCATTGAACCAGGCGGTGAGGAACGCATCGCCATTGCACCAGTGGCGGTCCACCGGATGCTCCAAGTCAATCAGAAGGCGGCGAACAACAAGCTCGGTCATGGTGTTGGTGTGTGGCAGAAAAGGAGTTGGTACACAGCGGTACCACGCCAGAACTGTGGCGCCGGAGCGTCCGGCTGTCAATCGGGTAGACCGCTTGGGCATGGCAGCACGTTGCTGCGTGCGTAAGATGGCTTCCCATGAGCGCCGCCGAAACCGATTCGACCGTCATGGTCGAGCCCAGCCACCGCACCCGCCTGCTGCAGGCCATGGCCGCCGTCACTGCTGAAAAGGGCTTTGCGGACACCACCATTGCAGATCTGGTGCGCGAAGCTGGCGTTTCCAAGCGCACCTTTTACGAACACTTCGACAGCAAGGAAGCCTGTTTCCTGGCGCTGTACCAGGCCGCCAGCGACGCGGCGCTTCGCGCGCTCACCGCCTCCCTCCTGCCCGACAGGCCCTGGCAACCCCAGATGGAGCACGGTCTTCGCACCTACTTTGCGCACCTGGCGGCTGCGCCTTCCCTGGTGCGAACCCTGTTTGTCGTGATCATCCAGCTCGGGCCGGAGGGCATGCGCGTGCGCCGCGGCGTCATGAACCAGCTGGCGGATTTCCTGTTGTCCATGAGCGGCGAGGAGGGGTCGACATCCGGCCTGACGCCGGCCATGGCCCTCGCAGCCGTGGGGGCCATCAATGAGCTGGTGCTGCAGGCCATTGAAGCGAACCGGGTGGCCGAACTGACGTCAATCACGGCCGACGCTGCTGAGGTGGTTCGCTCGCTCACGCAGGCACAGCGTTTTTGAGACTGGCCGCCAGGCACCCCAACAACAAAGGCCCTGGCGGGCCTTTGTGTTGTGGGCGTGAACAGGGCTTCAGGCCATCGGCAACAGCGGAACGATCAGCAGCGCCACGATGTTGATGATCTTGATCAACGGGTTCACCGCCGGGCCCGCCGTGTCCTTGTAGGGGTCGCCCACGGTGTCACCGGTCACGGCTGCCTTGTGGGCTTCGCTGCCCTTGCCGCCGTGGTGGCCGTCTTCAATGTACTTCTTGGCATTGTCCCAGGCACCGCCGCCGGTGCACATGGAGATCGCCACGAACAGGCCGGTGACGATGGTGCCCATGAGCAGTCCGCCCAGTGCCTTCGGTCCCAGGAACACGCCCACCAGAATCGGCACCACCACCGGCAGCAGGCTGGGAATCACCATTTCCTTGATGGCGGCGGTGGTCAGCATGTCCACCGCACGGCCGTACTCCGGCTTGGCCGTGCCTTCCATGATGCCCGGGATCTCGCGGAACTGGCGCCGCACCTCCACCACCACCGAGCCCGCCGCCCGGCCCACGGCCTCCATGGCCATGGCGCCGAACAGATAAGGAATCATGCCGCCGATGAACAGACCCACGATCACCATCGGGTCGCTCAGGTCGAAGCTGACCTGGTGCCCGTAGGTTTCGAGCTTGTGGGTGTAATCGGCGAACAGCACCAGCGCGGCGAGGCCAGCCGAGCCAATGGCATAGCCTTTGGTTACGGCCTTGGTGGTATTGCCCACGGCATCCAGCGGGTCGGTGATGTCGCGCACGCTGCTGGGCAACTCGGCCATTTCGGCAATGCCACCGGCGTTGTCGGTGATGGGTCCGTAGGCGTCCAGCGCCACCACAATGCCCGCCATGCTCAACATGGCCGTGGC
>JALORL010000075.1 GCA_025458915.1 Hydrogenophaga sp. | reverse complement strand
GGCGTGGGAAACGTTGTTCCCGACCATGGGCTTCTTGCCCGTGACGTCGCAGACGCGTGCCATGAGGACACTCCGATTTCATCAAACGGCCGCTACCCGAGCGGTAGGGGCCTCACCTCGCCAGACAAAGGGTGGCGGTAACCCGGAATTTGCAACGCACAGCCAGAAGGCTCTTTGCAGCAAAGCCGCACATTATAGCCCGCCGCGCGCAGTTCTTCCAGGGGCTGCGGGCCGCCATCATCTCGACCGGCAAGTGCCTAGTGATTTTCGAGAAACCGCTGCGCGTCCAGCGCTGCCATGCAGCCCGTGCCGGCGCTGGTGATGGCCTGACGGTACACATGGTCCTGCACGTCACCGGCCGCAAACACCCCCGGAACGCTGGTCATGGTCGCCATGCCCTGCAGACCCGATCGGGTGACGATGTAACCGTCTTTCATGTCCAGCTGGCCTTTGAAAATGTCGGTGTTGGGACTGTGCCCGATGGCAATGAAACAGCCCTTGACCGCCAGGTCTTCCACGGCGCCTGTGTTTACGTTTTTCAGCCGTACACCAGTCACGCCCGATGGGTCGCCGAGCACCTCGTCCAGCGTGGCGTGCAACTTGAGTTCGATCTTGCCCTCGGCCACCCGCTCCATCAGCTTGTCCACCATGATGGCCTCGGCCCGGAAGGTATCGCGTCGGTGCACCAGGTACACCTTGCTGGCAATGTTGGAGAGGTACAACGCCTCTTCCACAGCGGTGTTGCCACCCCCGACCACACTGCAGACTTCGTTGCGGTAGAAGAATCCGTCGCAGGTGGCGCAGCCGGATACCCCCTTGCCCATGAACGCCTCTTCGGACGGCAGCCCCAGGTATTTTGCAGACGCGCCGGTGGCAATGATGAGTGCATCACAACTGTATTCACCGCTGTCGCCTTTGAGCACGAACGGCCGCCTGGAAAAATCCACCGCGTTGATGTGGTCGAACACGATCTCCGTGTTGAAACGCTCGGCGTGCGCCAGAAAACGCTGCATCAGTTCCGGGCCCTGCACGCCGTGCACATCAGCGGGCCAGTTGTCGACTTCTGTGGTGGTCATGAGTTGGCCGCCCTGCGCGATACCGGTGACGAGGACCGGGTTGAGGTTGGCGCGTGCTGCATAAACTGCAGCGGTGTAGCCCGCCGGGCCAGAGCCCAGGATCAGAACTTTGCAATGCTTCATGGTGTTTGTCCCGGCCCGCCGCACTGGGTGGGTCGATTAGAGTAATGGGAATTGCTGCAGAATGCACCAGCGCGCGGTCTTGCAGTTCATTGGCGGATTGTAGGGAAGTGCGTCTCTGGCGCCCGACAACACAAGGAATTCACGCATGTCCATCTTGTCCAATCTTGATCTCATTCGCCGGGTCCCGCTGTTTTCCACACTCACCCAGGCCCAGGCCGAATCGGTGGCGGACGCGGTGGTCAAGCGCCGGTTCCGGCGCGGTGAATGCATCGTTGAGCAAGGCAAGAAGTCGAACTGTCTGGCCATTGTTCTGACCGGGAGGGCCCGCGTGGTCACAACGGATACGCGAGGCCGCGAGGTCATCCTGGCCACGATGAATCCGGGCGACTACATCGGCGAGATGAGCCTGATCGACAACCAGCCCCACTCGGCCACGGTGCGTGCCGAAGTGCAGACGGATGTGCTGATCCTGGGCCGCAACGAGTTTGCGCGCTGCCTGCCCGAGAACTCGTCCATGGCCTATTCCGTCATGAAAGGGCTGGTGCAGCGCCTGCGGCATGCCGACCGCAAGATCGAGTCCCTGGCCCTGATGGATGTGTACGGGCGTGTGGCTCGTGCACTGCTGGAATTTGCCCATCCTGGACCGGACGGTGTGCTGGTCATTCGGGACCGGGTTTCCCGCCAGGACGTTGCAAAGATGATCGGAGCCTCGCGCGAAATGGTGAGCCGCGTCATGAAGGATCTCGAAGAGCGCGGTTTCATTGAGGTGCGCGAGGACGGCACCACGGTGATCAAGGAACGGTTGAACGCGCTCGGCTGATGGGCTCGCTGCACGGGCAGCACGGTGGCAGCCTTGTGCGTTGACGGTCTGGGACAGGTCATCCCTTGGGGTAAGCTTGCCTCTGAAGTAGCCAGAGGTTTATGACTTATTCACTCAATACGCTCAATGCCGACCGCGCCAGCGCGTCGGCGCCGGGTGTGTCCCGTTTTGCGCAGGAAATCGGTTTGGTGCTGGGGGCAGCGGCGCTGGCCTTCTGGTTGCTGGCGTTGCTGAGCCATTCGCTCGCAGATCCGGCATGGAGCACCACCGGTACGCGCGCCGAAGCGGGCAACTGGGGTGGTCGTGTGGGAGCGCTGGTCGCGGACGGCAGCTATTTCCTGTTCGGGTTTTCGGTGTGGTGGGGTTTCTTCATCGGGCTGCGAGCCTGGCTGTCCGGGCTGGCCACCTGGATCAGGGGCCAGCAGGGTCTCGAAACAGTGGATGGAAGCGCCGTGGCGGATCCCGAACGGTTCTGGCACAAGCCCTGGGTACGCAGGTTGGTGTTCTGGCTGGGTCTGGCCCTGCTTCTGTGCGCCAGCGCGGTGCTGGAATGGAGCCGCCTTTACCGGATGGAGTCCCTGTTGCCGGGGCACGCCGGTGGCATACTGGGGCAGGCTCTGGGGCCTGCAGCCTTGCAGTGGCTGGGCTTCACTGGGTCCGCCCTGGTGATGCTGGTTCTGTGGGTGCTTTGTCTTCCGGTCGTGTTTCGTTTCTCCTGGGGACACTGGGCTGAGGTGGTGGGCCACACGCTGGATGGCTGGTTTGATGCCCAGCGCGAAAAACGTGAGGCAGTGGAGGACCAGCGCATTGGCGAAAAGGCAGCCCGCGAACGCGAGGTCGTGGTGGCGGTGGAGCGCGAGGAAATTGAGGAGCAGCATCCGACGCCGGTGGTGATCGAACCGTCGCTGGTGGATGTACCCAAGAGCGACCGCGTGGCCAAGGAGCGGCAGAAGCCGCTGTTCAGCGAAATGCCGGACAGCAAGCTGCCTCAGGTGGACCTGCTGGACAGCGCGCCGCTCCACCAGGCGGGCGTGGACAGTCAGACGCTGGAGATGACCAGCAGGCTGATCGAGAAGAAGCTGAAGGACTTCGGGGTGGAGGTCCGGGTGGTGGCCGCGGCGCCGGGCCCGGTGATCACGCGCTACGAGATCGAACCCGCCACCGGGGTGAAGGGCTCGCAGATCGTCAATCTGGGCCGCGACCTGGCGCGCTCGCTGTCGCTGGTGTCGATTCGCGTGATCGAAACCATCCCGGGCAAAAACCTGATGGCGCTGGAACTGCCCAACGCCAAGCGGCAGATGATCAAGCTCAGCGAGATCCTCGGGTCGCAGGTCTACAACGACGCCAAGTCGCTGCTGACCATGGGTCTGGGGAAGGACATCGGGGGCCAGCCCGTCGTGGCCGACCTCGCCAAGATGCCGCACTGCCTGGTGGCCGGCACCACCGGCTCGGGTAAGTCGGTGGGCATCAACGCCATGATCCTGTCGCTGCTGTACAAGGCCGACGCAAAAGACGTGCGCCTGCTGCTGATCGACCCGAAGATGCTGGAGATGAGCGTCTACGAGGGCATTCCGCACCTGCTCGCACCCGTGGTCACCGACATGAAGCACGCAGCCAATGGCCTGAACTGGTGCGTCGCGGAAATGGAGAAGCGCTACAAACTCATGAGCAAGATGGGTGTGCGCAACCTGGCCGGGTTCAACGCCAAGATCGACGAAGCGAATGCGCGGGGCGAGATCATCGGCAACCCCTTCAGCCTGACGCCCGAGCAGCCGGAGCCGCTGGAGCGGTTGCCTTACATCGTGGTGGTGATCGACGAACTTGCTGACTTGATGATGGTGGTCGGCAAAAAAATCGAAGAGCTGATTGCGCGGCTGGCGCAGAAGGCGCGGGCGGCCGGCATCCACCTCATCCTGGCCACACAGCGCCCCAGCGTGGATGTGATCACCGGCCTGATCAAGGCCAACATTCCCACGCGCCTGTCGTTCCAGGTCAGTAGCAAGATCGACAGCCGCACCATCCTCGACCAGATGGGGGCCGAGAGCCTGCTGGGCATGGGTGACATGCTTTACATGCCTTCAGGCACCGGGTTTCCTATCCGCGTGCACGGCGCCTTTGTGAGCGACGACGAGGTACACCGCGTGGTGGCGTATCTGAAGGAGCAGGGCGGCGAGCCCAACTATGTGGATGGTGTGCTCGAAGGCAGCACCGGGGACGGCGAGGGGGGCGACATCTTCGGCGACGGAGGCGGTGGCAGCAGCGGAGAGAAAGACGCGTTGTACGACCAGGCGGTGGAGATCGTGCTCAAGGACCGCAAGGCCAGCATTTCCTATGTGCAACGCAAGCTCAAGATTGGTTACAACCGGGCCGCCCGCCTGCTGGAAGATATGGAGAACGCCGGACTGGTGAGTGCGCTCACCTCCAGCGGCCAGCGCGACATTCTCGTGCCGACGCGCGGCGAGTGATGTTCACCGCGCTGGAACCCTGCCGGCACAACCCGATCGGAATCCCATGATCAAGATTTTTTTCATTGGCACGGCCCTGGCGCTGGCCAGCCTGGTCGCCCGGGCCGACGGTCTGAAGGACCTGGAGACTTTCCTGCGCGAGGTGTCCAGCGCTCGGGCCGGTTTCACCCAGGTGGTCACATCCCCGAAGAGGACCGGCGAAACGGTGGCGCGCAGCAAGACCTCCAGTGGCCGATTCGAATTCCAGCGGCCGAACCGCTTCCGATTCGAATACAGCAAGCCGTTCGAGCAGACCATCGTTGCCGACGGCGAGACCTTGTGGTTGCACGATGTGGACCTGAACCAGGTGACGGCCCGCAAGCAGCAGGACGTGCTGGGCAGCACGCCTGCGGCATTGATTGCTGCCGGGACCGACCTGAACCAACTGGGGCAGTTGTTCGAGCTCAAGCCGGCGCCAGCGCAGGATGGCCTGGAATGGATGCAGGCTGTTCCCCGGGTGCGCGACGGACAGTTGCAGCGCGTGCGCGTGGGTTTTCGGCAGGGCCAGTTGTCGGTGCTGGACATCGAGGACAGCCTGGGCCAGCGTTCGGTCATCACCTTCACCGAATGGCAGCCCAACGTGGCGATCAGCCCAGACCAGTTCCGTTTCCAGCCACCGGCCGGTGCGGACGTGATCCGGCCCTGAGGCGCGCCTTTCCGACGGGCGTTCGTGAAAGCCACCCCTTCAGCGCCCGCCGCAGGCAACGTACCGCTGGCCGAGCGGCTTCGTCCGCGCACCCTGGCCGAGGTCATCGGCCAGCAGCACCTGCTGGGCGAAGGCATGGCCCTGCGGCTGGCCTTCGAGTCCGGCCAGCCGCACAGTTGCATCCTCTGGGGTCCGCCCGGTGTGGGCAAGACGACCATCGCGCGGCTGATGGCCACTGCCTTCGACGCCCAGTTCATCACCATCAGCGCGGTGCTGGGCGGCGTGAAGGACATCCGCGAGGCGGTGGAGCAGGCGCAAGCGGCGCTTACCGGCCTGCAACCGCAACGCACGCTGGTGTTCGTCGACGAGGTGCACCGGTTCAACAAGAGCCAGCAGGATGCGTTTCTGCCGCATGTGGAATCGGGACTGTTCACCTTCATTGGCGCGACCACCGAAAACCCCTCGTTCGAGGTGAATTCGGCCCTGCTGTCGCGCGCGGCGGTGTATGTGCTGCAGCCGCTGGCCGACGCGGACCTGC
Source organism: Hydrogenophaga sp. (assembly GCA_025458915.1). Taxonomy (GTDB): domain Bacteria; phylum Pseudomonadota; class Gammaproteobacteria; order Burkholderiales; family Burkholderiaceae_C; genus Hydrogenophaga. The sequence goes on along the minus strand of JALORL010000075.1, from coordinate 3,726 downwards.
GTCAAATCATTGAGAAGGCGCTGGCCATCGGAGCCGTGGTCCCCGTTGAACCTCCGGCAGCCGACCGGTTGATCGCCTACGCGGACGGCGACGCCCGCCGGTTGCTCAACACACTGGAGACCCTGGCGGTGGCGGCTTCCCGGGAACGCCTTGATGCGGTGAGCGACGATTGGCTGCTGCGCGTGCTGGGCGAGCGCATGCGCCGCTACGACAAGGGCGGAGAACAGTTCTACGACACCATCAGTGCTCTGCACAAGAGTGTGCGCGGCTCCGACCCCGATGCCGCCCTGTACTGGTACGTGCGCATGCTCGACGGTGGTGCCGAGCCGCGCTATCTCGCGCGACGCCTCATCCGCATGGCCAGCGAGGACATCGGCCTGGCCGACCCGCGGGCGCTGCGCCTTGCGCTCGATGCCGCCGAGGTGTACGAGCGGTTGGGCTCGCCGGAGGGCGAACTGGCCTTGGCGCAGTGCGTGGTGTATCTGGCCGTGGCGCCGAAGTCCAATGCGGTGTACCAGGCCTTCAACGCGGCCAAGGCGTTGGTCAAGAAGGACGGTACCCGGCCCGTTCCCATGCACTTGCGAAACGCGCCCACCCGGCTCATGAAGGAGCTGGACTATGGCAAAGGCTACCGCTACGCCCACGACGAAGACGGTGGATTCGCCGCGGGCGAGCGGTACCTGCCCGAGGGCATGGCAGATCCGGGTTTCTACTGCCCTGTGGATCGGGGGCTGGAAATCCGCATCGCCGAGCGGATGCGCGAGCTTCGCCGGCGCAACGATCAAGATTCCTAATCAAGGCCCAATCGTGCTGATGCAACGCCTGCCGGGCGGGTGGCATCAGGGAAAACCCGTGCGTGCTAAGGGCTTACGCGCATGAGGTGCCCCAAAAGCCGTCGCTACAATCCGCCCACCAACCCGCAGCCTGCCCTGGATCAGGGCATGTCTGGCGGGTTTTTTGCTAGGTTGAAGCGGACCGCATGACCATGAGTCGTGCCGGCAGTCAAACACACGGAGAACCTTCATGGACGTATTGCTTCAGCAGATCATCAACGGTCTGGTACTGGGCAGCATGTACGCACTGGTGGCCCTGGGCTACACCATGGTGTACGGCATCATTGGACTGATCAACTTTGCGCACGGTGATGTGCTGATGGTGGGTGCGCTCACCAGCTGGACCATCATCGGCATCATGCGCGAAGCTTCGCCTGGCATGCCCCTTTGGCTGGTTCTTCTGCTGGCGACGCTGATTGCGATGGTGGTGTGTGCAACGCTCAACTTCGTCATCGAAAAACTGGCCTACCGCCCCCTGCGCAATTCCTCCCGACTGGCTCCCCTGATCACCGCAATCGGCATGTCGCTGCTCTTGCAGACTTTTGCCATGATCATCTGGAAGCCCAACCCCAAGTCCTACCCCTCCATGCTGTCGCGCGAGCCGATCGAAATTGGCGGCGCGGTGATTTCGGTGACCCAGGTGACCATCCTGGCCACCACGGCCATCACCCTGGCCTTCCTGATGTGGCTGGTCAACCGGACCAACCTCGGACGTGCCATGCGGGCCACTGCCGAGAATCCCCGGGTAGCCGCCCTCATGGGTATCCGGCCCGACGTGGTGATTTCCGCCACCTTCATCATCGGCGCCATGCTGGCCGCGATTGCCGGCGTGATGTGGGCCTCCAACTACGGCACCGTGCAGCACGCCATGGGCTTCATGCCAGGTCTCAAAGCCTTTGTGGCGGCGGTGATGGGCGGCATCGGCAACCTGGCCGGCGCGGTGGTGGGTGGCATTGCACTGGGGCTGATCGAGTCGCTGGGTGCCGGTTATCTGGGCAAGCTCACCGGCGGCGTGCTGGGCAGCCAGTACACCGACATCTTTGCTTTCATCGTGCTGGCCATCGTGCTGACCCTGCGGCCCTCGGGCCTGCTCGGCGAGCGCGTTGCGGACCGTGCCTGATCACCTGGAGAGACGCAACATGATGAATTCCAAAGCGGGCAAACTGATTGTCTTTCTGTTGGCGGCCGCAGCCTTGCTGCTGCTGCCCATCATCCTGCAGTCCACCGGCAGCAATTCGTGGGTGCGCATCATCGACATTGCCCTGCTGTATGTTCTGCTGGCCCTGGGCCTGAACATCGTGGTCGGCTATGCCGGCCTGCTCGATCTGGGCTACATCGCGTTCTTTGCGGTGGGGGCGTACATCTTCGCTTTGCTTGGGTCGCCGCACCTGGCCAACACCTTTCCGGCCATCCAGGCCATGTTCCCGGACGGTCTGCACTACAGCATCTGGTGGGTGATGATCGTTGCGGCGGTGGTGGCCGGCATCGTGGGCATGATCCTCGGGGCGCCGACGCTCAAGCTGCGCGGCGACTACCTGGCCATCATCACGCTGGGCTTCGGCGAAATCATCCGCATCTTCCTGCTCAACATGGACCGCCCGGTGAACATCACCAACGGTCCCAAAGGCATCAGCCAGATCGACAGCATCACGGTGTTTGGTGTTGACCTGGGAAAACGGCTCACGATCGGAGACTTCACCTTCCAGCCGGTCACGCTGTATTACTACCTGTTCCTGTTCTTCGTGGTGCTGGCGGTGATCATTTCCTACCGTCTCCAGGACTCCCGCATCGGTCGTGCCTGGATGGCCATCCGCGAAGACGAAATCGCTGCCAAGGCCATGGGTCTCAACACCCGCAACCTCAAGCTGCTGGCGTTTGGCATGGGCGCTTCGTTCGGTGGTGTGTCGGGCGTGCTGTTTGCCTCGTTTCAGCGTTTTGTGTCCCCGGAGTCCTTCTCCCTCATGGAGTCGGTGATGGTGGTCGCGATGGTGGTGCTGGGCGGCATTGGTCACATCCCGGGGGTGATCCTGGGTGCGCTTTTGCTGGCAGGTCTGCCTGAGCTGCTGCGGCATGTGGCGCATCCGCTGACCGCCATGACTGACGGGCGCCTGGCGCCTGAAGTCCTGCGCCAGCTGCTGATTGCGCTGGCGATGGTGGTGGTGATGCTGTTGCGGCCCAAGGGTCTTTGGCCAGCGCCTGAGCACGGCAAGTCCCTGAGCAAGTGAGGAAGGCGAAGCAACATGTCTGACACCATTCTGAGAGTTGCCAACGTGTCCAAGCGCTTCGGTGGCCTGCAGGCCCTAAGCGATGTGGGCATCGAGATCCAGCGCGGCCAGGTTTACGGCCTGATTGGTCCCAACGGCGCCGGCAAGACCACGTTCTTCAACGTGCTGACCGGCCTGTACACGCCGGACAGCGGTTCGTTCGAACTGGCCGGAAAGCCGTATACGCCGACTGCCGTGCACGAGGTGGCGAAGGCCGGCATTGCACGCACGTTCCAGAACATCCGCCTGTTTGCCGAGATGACGGCGCTGGAAAACGTGATGGTGGGCCGCCACGTACGAACCCATTCGGGGTTGATTGGTGCCGTTCTGCGCACACCAGGCTTCAAGCGCGAAGAATCCGAAATCATGCAGCGGGCGCGCGAGTTGCTCGATTACGTGGGCATCGGCAAGTTCGCCGACTACAAGTCGCGCACCTTGAGCTACGGCGATCAGCGCCGCCTGGAGATAGCCCGTGCGCTGGCTACCGACCCCCAGCTGATCGCACTGGACGAACCGGCTGCCGGCATGAACGCCACCGAAAAGGTGATGCTGCGCGAGCTGATCGACCGCATCCGCAAGGACAACCGCACCATCCTGCTCATCGAGCACGACGTCAAGCTGGTCATGGG
>JALORL010000074.1 GCA_025458915.1 Hydrogenophaga sp. | reverse complement strand
CTCTTCGATGTTGGAGAGTGAATAGATCAGGTTCAGGTACGGGATGGCCTGGCCAATGCCTTGGGCCATGGCGCCGGTTTGTGCGGCGCTGCTCAGGGCAGCGTCGTAGGCCTATCACGTGGCAACGGGCTTCTTACACGGATGCCGCCGGTAAGTCGATATCCTGATCTACGATCGGATTGACTACGCCCCGTTGTTCCGTGAAGGGGACTTGGTCGTAGTTCCTAGGCAAAGCGTTCGCGCTGTGATCGAGGGAAAAAAACGAATCTCACCGTAGCAACTATTCGGCAGAGCCTGAGTCTGCTTCAATGAAGTGGCCTATTTCGATGACTTAAGCCCGCCATTCTTCAAGGGCATCTTTGGCTTCGAGTCGTCAATCACGCCGCAGCAGGTCTATTCATCGGTGGAAGATTTCTACGCTGCAGACCCACCAGATGACCCTGCTGACATAGAAAACCAGGAAGATTGGCCGACCCCGATCAGTGAGCCATTTCGCCACGTGAGCAGTGTCTGCGTCCTTGGGCACGCTTACGCACAGGTGAACTTCCTGCGTGATGAGAAAAAGGGTCAGTACATCCCGACCCTAATGCACGCGTCCAGCGCATCCGGCATCGTCGCGCAGGCTGCGTACTTCTTGCAGCACCTCTTATCGTACTTGAGGTCGGACGGATTGAAGGCCTCTGAATCATCGGCTTTTGGGGGTCTGCTTGGCGCCGACACGCGTTGGAACAAGCATGGCGCTCTTGCGGGCGAGAACGGTTGGAGTTGGGGAGCATACTTCCAGCGTGACGCAATGGATCAAGGGGAAGAAGTGGTCGAGGAAATGGAGAAGCGGCTCGAAGCCGTAACGAACTGGCTGAAGGGTGCGCGTTGGGCCTCATCTTCAGCGTAGCTTGGCCTTTTGTAAAAACCAGAACCGCCAAGCATCCAACTACCCAACATGGCGTCGAGAAAGCCTCCGAAACCGCAGTCTTCCTCGGCAACGGCACAGAGGAGACGCACGCCGTGCACTTCGCAAATACTGCGACCAGTACGAGCGGGCGGGTGCGACCGTCTACGCCGCGCTCGAGCGAGACGAGCTGTTTTGGAACATCACAAGGCAAGGTTGCTTGTGGAACGGTTGGAGCCGATGAGCACTGCCTGGTAGGCTGGCGCTAGTTCTACGAAGCGGTGGTTCAGTTTAGCGATGTGAACTGGCACGGGTGGCTGCTGTGCGGGGTACAACAGATGACTGGCAACCGGGACATCGACAAGTTGATTCACCTCTCAATTCATGGCTAGCCCCGCGGACGAGGCAAATGCACCCCCGACGGGGCTGAATGGGGTGTGTCCACCTGCGTGAGATTCTCAGCCAGATTGGGCGCAAACCTTTTCACGTACTCGCCAAGGGGTGCTGCACGCAACTCGCCTGAGACGGCACCCAAAACCAGATCATAGTCACTCGACACAACACCTGATGATGACCTTCCGTCGGGCTTTTTAAAGGCGAGCAGTTCCTCAAGGTATCTATCGAAAACTAGCTTTTCCACGCCGCAGCAGAGTGTGGATTCAACTTCGACAGGAGTGCATCCGAAATAGGTTTGCGAAGCTAGTCTCAAGTCCTTTCCTTCCTGTGTCGGCTTGGCAAAGACAATCAGATGGTGACCATCGAAGAGCGAAAGCTTCTGCTTCGCGCCTTCAAAGTTTATGAAGATGTCCTCGACGTCCTTGTGAATTTCATTTCTATTGGCTTTGAACTCGACAAGTATCAGCGTGGCGCCCTGAAAGAAGACTGCATCTCCAGCGCCGCGTTCCTCCTTTCCTGCCAATGGCAGTGCGAGCTTCAGCTGTCCTGAATTAACAAGCAATATCACATACATATACTCAACGGTCTTCTCCCAGTAACTCATTGGAACTCCGCGTGATTAGTGATTGATTATTAACGCCACTCGTGCCTCCAACACAACCGTAACGCTTCCTGGAGTTGCTGGCTGTTGCGTCGAATCGTGCATACCATGCTCTTTCCTTCAGTCCAGCATGAGTCTCTCGCTACCTAGGGCGTCGTCAATGACTTCTGCCGGTTTGCGCTCGATCTTGCGAGCCCTGCGGGCGGCCAGGTCGAGCATGCGAATCTTGCTCACAGGGCCTCGCCCTGTGACTTGCAGCCGGTTCCTGTTAGCGTAACGGCGAAGCCAGCACAACGGGCGAAGTCACTGCCCTTGTCAGGCCACTCCGGCTCACCCGGCTTCTCGAAGGTATCCACGAAGGTGAGAACGAGGTGATCAGCAAATTCGTGCAGCTGTTCTGGCCGAGCATGTTCTTCGAACTGGTCCAGAATAGAAATGATGACCGTGGCGGAACAAGGCGCCAGCATCCTGACCTCCTTCACTCCCATCCACAAAACCTCGGTCAACATTGAGCGACACCAAGTTGTCTTTGGACGCCTGCATGGCTTCTAAAAGTACGCTCCGCTTTGCATGCCAGCAAGAATCTGCTGAATACGCTTAAAGCCACCGGGCTCCATGAGGACGTCTGCTGGCCGTCGGAAGCCCAATGCGGAGACTTTCCTGGTCAACCAGTCATCGAGCCAAACGCGGGCATTGAAATGCTCTGGCCTGCCGGACTCTTCAACCATGCGCTGCACCGTTGCGGCAAGGGTTTCAATCTGGTCTTCTGCGTTCATCACCACATTTTCGCGCGGCTGACGGCATCTGTGTGCGACCCTGATGGGAGTCCGACGATATTCCTGAGCGGCCGTCCCTGTTCGGGTGCGTGCATTCAGATGCGTCACGAGATAGCCCCAAATCCGCGTGAAATCTAGAGACCAACTTTCACCTGCACTTGCTGCACTTAAAAATCAACAACTTACGCGCAGCCTTTAAGACAGACTTTATTGTTTTCATTCAGGCCGGTTTCCGAGGCCTACTGTCCCAGCTGAACGAGCGCCGCCTGCAGCCCGGCCAAGCCGCCCACGCGCTGGTCGTTGATGAAGATCTGCGGCATCTGGCGCACCGAAGGACCGCATTTTTCGTAGAACGCGAGGCGCTCGGCCTCGTCGTCGATGCGGATTTCTTCGAACGGCAGCCCGCGCGAGGCCAGCAGCTTCTTGGCGGAGTCGCACTGCGGGCAGGCGGACTTGGAGTAGACAACGATCTGCATGGCGGTCTAGGTTTGCAGCAACAGGGTGTGCCGCGCGATCACTGCTCGGCAAACGCGCGTTCGATGACAAAGGCCCCCGGCGTGGAGGTATTGCCTTCCGGGAAGCCCTGGGATTCCAGCATGTGCTTGAGGTCGCGCAGCATGGCCGGGCTGCCGCAGATCATCACGCGGTCCTCGGCCGGGTTCAGCGGTGGCAGGTCCAGATCGCTGAACAGCTTGCCGGACTGCATCAGTTCGGTCACGCGTCCGGTGTTGCGGTAGGGCTCGCGCGTGACGGTGGGGTAGTAGCGCAGCTGGCGGCTCACGGCTTCGCCCAGGAACTCGTGCGCCGGCAGTTGCTCTGCCAGCAGGTCGTGGTAGGCCAGCTCGGCCACCTGGCGCACGCCGTGCACCAGGACAACCTGCTCGAAGCGCTCGTAGGTTTCGGGGTCGCGCACGATGCTCATGAACGGCGCCAGACCGGTGCCGGTGGACACCAGGTACAGGCGCTTGCCAGGCAGCAGATAGTCGATCAGCAGCGTGCCGGTGGGCTTGCGGCCCACGATGATGGTGTCGCCCACCTGGATGTGCTGCAGGCGCGAGGTGAGCGGGCCGTCGGGCACCTTGATGCTCAGGAACTCCAGATGCTCTTCGTAGTTGGCGCTGACGATGCTGTAGGCACGCAGCAGCGGCTTGCCGTTCACGCGCAGGCCAATCATGGTGAAGTGGCCATTGGAAAAACGCAGCGACTGGTCGCGCGTGGTGGTGAAGGTGAACAGGCGATCGGTCCAGTGGTGAACGCTCAGCACGCGTTCTTCGTTGAAGGCACTCATGGTCGTGTGATGAAACAGAGGAAAGAAGACGAAGGCGAAGGCAGGGGAACGGTCGCAGGCTCGCCTCTGGGGGCGATTCGGTCGTGGGGCGCTGGCGTCGGCACAGGGGCCAGCACAGGGAAAACCCGCTATTTTCGCCTGTCTCCAGGACCGGGCTGCCAAACGGGTCATCCGCCGTCCCGAACGGTCGTTCGCCACCTTCAAACGTTACAAAGTGTGCCCCTAGAATGGCGCGGCCCCGCAGCCCGACGGCCAGGCGCCTGTTGCTGGCGCCGTAGCGGGCCCGCAGGCATTCCCATCTGTTCGTTCCGGAGGAGCTGGCCTTGGATTCATCGCGTTTGCGAACACCGGACGGGGTGGCACTGGCTGCCGGGCTGGGAACGCTGCTGCTCTACACCGCATGGGCCTATCCGCCCGTGACCCTGGCGCTCAATGCCGCCTCGGCAACGATGTTTGCCGTGAGCCTGTGGGCGGGGGCGGTGCTGCTGGGCCGTGGACGCGCCATCGGATTTGCACTGCTGGCCCTGGGCATGGGCTGGTTTGCGGAGCAGATGGGATCGTCGCGCGGCTGGTTCTTCGGCCACTACAGCTACACCGAAGTGCTCGGCGTGACGCTGGGTGATGTGCCGGTGGTGATCCCGATGATGTGGTTCGCGCTCACGCTGCTGGGCTACGTGATGGCCAGCCTGATCCTGTGGCGGCAACCGGTGCTGGCCGCGCCCGGCTGGATCACCGGCGGTCTGACCGCCTGGCTCGCCGCGATGATCGTGACCGCTTTCGACCTCGGCGCCGATCCGTACTTCGTGTTCGTGCTGGAGGCCTGGATCATGGAGAAGAAGGACGGCGGCTGGTTCGGCGAAACCCTGCAGGGCTTCGTGGGCTGGATGCTGGTGGGCTTCGCCATCGTCTGCCTGTTCCAGTGGCGGGCCCGGCCGCAGCAGCCCCTGCGCAGCGACCGTGCGGTGCCGCGTGCCGCACTGGTGCCGCTGGCCCTGTACGCCAGCGGCCTGGTGTTCCAGGTGGTCTGGGGCCACCCGATCGAGGTGCGCGCCATCGCATGCTTCGCCATGGGCATTCCGCTGTTCGCTGCCAGCGTGGCCTGGGTGCAGTGGAGCCAGCACGGCCTGGCGGTGCGGTCATGAGCGTTGCCCGACACCTGCACAGCGGCGAGCGCGTGGGCGATCCGCTGGCCGACGACACCGTGTCCCTGCTCGTGGGCAAGCGCCCGCTGCCCAGTTCGACCCTGACCACCGACGCGGCCAACGCGTCTGCACGCCTGAAGGAAGCCACCGCGCTGATGGCTGGCTGGACCCACAACGGCATGCTGCTGCAGCAGGCACCACCGCCGGCGGCAACATCCGATGCCACGCACCAGGACGACGCCGAACGGCCCGTGGCCGAGGTGTTGCAGCACTACCTGCAGCAGGCGGCCCACCTGCCCGAATGGGCGGACGCTGCCAAGGTCGAGCGTGCCGAAGCCCTGTTCATGGCGCACGGTCCCCTGGCGTGCACGCTGCTGTTCTGCGCCAGCCTGCCCGAGTGCTATGTGCCACCGCAACTGGCCGGGGTGCTGCACATCGCCGGCCAGCTGGAGGCGCACACCGAACACCGCATCCGCCAGACGGCCGCGATGGTGTTCCCGGTCATGATGCGCGGCGGCCTGATGCGCCCCGAAGGCGGTGGCGTGGCGCAGGTGCTCAAGGTGCGGCTGATCCATGCCACCATCCGCCACCTGATCCTGCGCGGCAACCCGGCGGCGGTGACCGGCGAGGTGCCGCGCCGCCAGCAGGGTGCGCCCACCGGCATGCACCAGGCACTCGCCGACCACGGCTGGGATGTGGACGCGCAGGGCGTGCCGTGCAACCAGATCGAACTGGCCTATACGCTGCTCACGTTCAGCTATGTGTTCCTGCGGGGCATGCGCCAGCTGGGCCAGCCCCTCACGCCCGCGGACGAAGAAGCGACCCTGCACACCTGGAATGTGGTCGGCCATGTGCTGGGCATCCAGCCGCACTGGATGGCCCACACCATGGCAGACGCTGCCGCGCTGTTCGACCGCATCCAGGCCCGTGCCCGCACCACCGCGCCCAGCCCCGACCCGCGCCCCGCGCTGGGCCGCGCATTGATGAACGCCATGGCCGACGCGATCCACCTGCCGGTGCTGCGCCAGATTCCGGTGCCGCTGACGCAGTGGCTGATCGGTCGCGAGGCAGCGCGTGCCATCGGGGTGGATCAGCGGGTGCCGTTGCGCACGCGGCTGGTGTTCCGCCTCGGCCTTGTTCTGGTGCGCGTGGTGGATGCGGTGCTGCGCCGCATCACCGCGCGTTTTTCGCTGGTGCGTCTGCTGGGCCGCACGCTGGGCTACCACATGCTCACCCGCTTCCTGCTCGACCAGACCCGGCCGCTGACCCTGCCCGAACAGGTGCTCAACCCCATGATGGACACGGTGGCTGCGTGGAGCGACGACCACCACAACGGCCGCTGGGCCAACCGCATCGAGGACCGGCTGACCACCACGGGCCGCTGGCAGGGCCAGGCGAGGACGGGACGGCACAGGGCATGAACGGCGGATTCCGGCAATAAGTCCGCGCTTTTGTGGCTTTCGAACCCCCCACATCCATGGCCGCGCTTTACGATGCACCCATGACACGCTTCAGCCTCAGGGCCCTGTGGGTCCGCTGTGTGGTCGCCTGCTGGGCGGTCACCCTTCTGTGGACAGGCGCCGCCCTGGCACAAACCCCGCCCGACACCGCCGCCGCCAATACCAGCCAGATCGACATCACGCTGCAAAGCCGCTTCTGGCTCGACCCCACGGCCGAAGCCGACATCGATGCCGTGGTGGCGCGCGACGCCGACTTCACTGCACTGGACCAGCACCAGGCCTTCCAGCTGCGCGGGGCCGCGCTCTGGATGCGCTTCGATCTGCCCGCGCTCGACCCCGGGAAGCGCTGGTACCTCATGCTGGACGGTGGCGCCTTCACCGACAGCGCGGACTTCCTGCAGCGCGGTGCCGACCAGAGCTGGAAACGGCAGGTCGCTGGCGACCATCTGCCGGTGTCGCAGTGGACCCGCCCCGACCGCAGCCCGGTGTTCGCCATCGACGTGGAACAACTGCCCGGCCCGGTCTGGCTGCGCCTGAGCAACGAGCCCTCACCGCTGAGCCCACGCATCTACCTGATCGAAGGCGATGCGCTGCAGAACAAACACGTCTGGACCTACCTGTTCATTGGCGGTTACCTCGGCTTCGGCCTGCTGGTGATGTTCCTGGGCTGGGTGCACGCACGCCTGTACGCCGACCGCGCCTTCGTGGCCTATGTGATCTACGTGGCCTGCATGCTGGGGTTCCAGGTGGCGTTCACAGGCACTGGAGGCTTTTTCTTCTGGCCCGACAGCGCCTGGTGGAACAACGCGGCGGCGCCCATCTTCATGCTCTGGCTCACGGCGGCCGGCATCTGGTTCGTGCGCGAGGCCTGCGCGGTGTCGCGCTACCACCCGCTGGTGGACAAGCTCGTGCTGGCCTGGTCGGCGCTCGGCTTCCTGTACCCGATTCCCTATCTGGCCATCGGCACACCCGCGATGTTCACCCTGCTGAACCTGTACGGCCTGCTGTCGGTGCTGCTGAGCTTCACCCTGTGCATCTGGACCTGGCGGCTGGGCGAGAAATACGCCGGCTGGCTGGCGCTGGGTTTCCTGCCGGTGCACCTGGGCTACCCCTTCCCGGCGCTGCGCGCCGCCGGGGTGCTGCCCGACAGCTGGGCCACGCAATATGCGGTGCTGATCGGTTCGGCCATCGAGATTCCGCTGCTGCTCTACATCCTGCACCGCCGGGCCAAGGAGTTCAGCGAAAACCGCGCCCGCATGCGCGCGCTCGACAGCGCCGATCCGCTGACCGGGCTGACCATCCGCCCGGTGCTGTACCTGCGCATGCGCGATGCGGTGCGGCGTGCGCGGCGCTACGGCCACCAGTGCGGCGTGTTCCTGGTGGAGCTGGCCAACCACGGCGACATCGTGTCGAAGGACGGACGCGAAACCGGCGACCGCGCGCTGGTGGTGGCGGCCTCGCGGCTGTCCCGCGTGGTGCGCGATGTGGACACCGTGTGCCGCATCTCCAACACGCGGTTTGCGGTGCTGGTGGAAGGCCCGCTGCGGCCCGGCACCTTGAAGGTGATCGCGCAGCACATCGTGGCCAAGGGCCTGGAGCAGGGTCCGACCCTGCCGCCCGACATGCCGCTGCGGTTCCGCATGGTGTCGGCACTGCTGCCTTCCCAGGACATGCCGTTTTCCGAGGACGAAGAAAACGACCAGAAGCGCTTCATGGCCCAGCTGCACAAGGAGCTGGACCGCCTGGCCGAAGACCCGAAGAAAACGGTGCTGCACCTGCCGTTCGCTCCGTCGGAGCCGCCGGCCATGCCAGCCTGAGCGGGAACGCGGGATGCGCGTCCCCGGGGCCCGGGCGTCAGGCCGGGCGGTGCAGAGCGCAGAGCTTGTGGCCGTCGGGGTCGCGCACGTAGGCAATGTAGAGCGCGCCGGTGGGGCCGTTGCGCAGACCGGGCGGGTCTTCTGCCGTGGTGCCCCCGTTTGCCAGGGCGGCTTCGTAGAAGGCCTGCACCTGCTCCGGGGAGCCGCACTTGAAGCCGATGGTGCCGCCGTTGGCGGCGGTGGCCGGCGCACCGTTGATGGGCTCGCTCACGCAGAAGGTGCTGCCGTCGTGGCGGTAGAACAGGCGCTGGTGGCCGGAGGCGGCCTGGTTGCGGTGCGGCTGGCCGGCACCAAGCACGCCGAGCACGGCGTCGTAGAAGCGCTTGGACCGCTCGATGTCGTTGCTGCCGACCATGATGTGGTTGAACACGGGAAGTCTCCTGTTGGGGGCGGCACGTGGCCACCCGGGGCCGTTCAAATGAACCGCGCGATGGTAGAGATTTTGCCGAGCGTTGGGAGAGCCGGGGCTTATCGGGCGGGCCTGGAGGGTTTCGCCAGGCAGCGATGCCGAGCGGCAGCGCATGAACGACCGGAACCACCCGCCGCAGGACAGGCCCATCGTTGAAGGCGCCACGACGTGCCAGGTCATGGCGGACCTGGAGTTCCCGGGTGTGCGGTCAGGCAGCGGCCTGCAGGAACACCCGGGCCTTCTTCGGCGACACCACCAGCTTCTCGCCCTCCTGGAACCCCAGTTCGCGGAAGCGTTCGGCCGACATCTGGGCCTCGATCAGCGGGTCGTGACCCGCCGGGGCGTTCGCGTCCACCGGCAGCAGTTCCAGCCGGGCAATGGGCCCCACCACGATGGCGCGCTGCAGGTCGGCGGCGATGCCGCTGAGGCCGGGCTGGTAACGCTGCACGTCGTGCACCGACACGCCGTCCAGGTGCCCACCCAGCCAAACCTGGCCTTCGTGGGCGCGGCCGTGAAACAGGTTCACGTCGCCCAGGAAGCCATACACGAATGGGCTGGCCGGGTGGTCCCACACGTCCTGCGGGGTGCCCACCTGCTCCACCTGGCCCTGGTTCATCAGCACCACGCGGTCCGACACTTCCAGCGCCTCTTCCTGGTCGTGCGTGACGAAGATGCTGGTGACGTGCAGCTCGTCGTGCAGGCGTCGCAGCCAGCGGCGCAGCTCCTTGCGCACCTTGGCGTCGAGCGCGCCGAAGGGTTCGTCGAGCAGCAGCACGCGCGGCTCCACGGCGAGTGCGCGCGCCAGGGCAATGCGCTGGCGC
>JALORL010000334.1 GCA_025458915.1 Hydrogenophaga sp. | reverse complement strand
TGCCGGCTGCGCCAGCCCGTCCATCAGCGACTTCGCCGGCCAGAAACCCGAGCTCGACCTGCGCACCTACTTCAACGGCACGCTCGACGCCTACGGCGTATTCCTCGATCGCTCCGGCAAGGTGGCGCGCCGCTTCACCGTGGTGATGCGCTGCACCTGGGAAGGTGACGAAGGCGTGCTCGACGAAGATTTCACCTACTCCGACGGCACCACCGAAAAGCGCGTGTGGCGCCTGAAGCACCTCGGCAACTTCCGCTGGGGCTACACACTCGCGCTGCCGGTGGACGGCAAGGTCTACGAGGTGCAGTTCGACGACTGGATGTACCTGATGGACGACCGCGTCATGCTCAACAAGGCCGTGATGAGCAAGTTCGGCATCCGCCTGGGCGAGGTGATGCTGTCCTTCGTGAAGCGCCCGGCATGAAATCCGAGTCCACCATGAACGCCCCCCACGCCACCACCAAGACCGCCACCCAGCTGCCGGTGCCCACCCAGCACAAGGCCGCGGCGCCGCGCGGCTTCTGGTCGCCCTTCAACCCGCCCATTTCCGACTGGCGCGGCCAGCGCGTGTGGCTCATCGGCGCCTCCACCGGCATCGGTGCGGCCACCGCCGCCGCGCTGCACGCCCGCGGTGCCCAGGTGCTGGTGTCGGCGCGCAAGGCCGAGGCCCTGCAGGCCTTTGCCGCTGCCCACGCAGGGCCCTACCCGGCCCAGGCCTGGCCGCTGGACGTCACCGACGCCGAGGCCGTGGCCGCCACGACCCGCGCCATCCTGCTGCAGGGCCCGCTGGACATGGTGCTGTACTGCGCCGGCCATCCTGCGGCAGCACCTGGCCATCAACTACACCGGTGCGCTCAACGTGCTGCACGCCGTGGTGCCGGCCATGACGGCGCGCGGCAGCGGCCACATCAGCCTGATCAGCAGCGTGGCCGGTTTCCGCGGCCTGCCCAAGAGCCTGGCCTACGGCCCCACCAAGGCAGCACTGACCAACCTGGCCGAAACGCTCTACATGGATCTGCAGCCGCTGGGCCTGGGCGTGAGCGTGGTGCACCCCGGTTTCGTGCAGACGCCGCTCACCGCGCAGAACCAGTTCACCATGCCGGCCCTCATCACACCCGACCAGGCGGCGCAGTCCATGATCGACGGCTGGGGGCAGGGCGAATTCGACATCCACTACCCGAAGCGGTTCACCCGCTGGATGAAGCTGCTGCGCCTGCTGCCCTACCGCGCCTACTTCCCGGCGGTGCGCCGCTTCACCGGGCTGTGACAGCAATGAACCACGACCTGCGCGACCGCGTGGCCGGTCTCAGCCGCTGGTACGCAGCCATTTCGCCGGCGTCGTTGGCCGAGTTGCCGCAGTGGTACACGCCCGATGCCCGCTTCAAGGACCCGTTCAACGACGTGCGCGGCATCGGCGAGATCCGGCGCATTTTCGAGCACATGTTCGAGAGCCTGCACGGCCCCCACTTCGTGGTGACGCGCCAGATCGTCGACGGCCAGCAGGCCTTCCTGGTGTGGGAATTCCGCTTCCGCTTCAAGCGCTTCGACACCGTGACCGAACAGGTGGTGCACGGTGGCTCGCACATCACGCTCAACGAGCATGGCCTGGTGAGCGAGCACCGCGACTACTGGGATGCGGCCGAAGAGCTGTATGAAAAGCTGCCGGTGGTGGGCGGCTTGATGCGCTGGTTGAAGCGCCGCGCGAACACGTGAGCCCCGCGCGCCGATTCGCGTCACCCCCTGAGGGGAACGGCACTGGCGGCCCGTCAAAGCCGGTTCCGCGGTGCCCTGGAAGGGCCTTCCTTCTGGCGTGCAAGCTAGAGACGATGTGGAGGAAACTCGCCAGCGAAGAGGGCCAAGGACTTTGAATGCGAAACCTCTCCGGCGCGCGTGCCAGATCCAGAGATGTGGCGGAACTGGCTTTGCCAGGCCGCTCGCATCGCCCCCCTTCCAGGGGGGTGACGCCGAAGGCGGCGCGGGGGGTTAGTCCGGTTTCGTTTCGATGAAGCTCTGCCGCTGCGCCAGCTTGTCGCTCAGACGGGCCAGATTGGGATGGGCGTTGCGCCAGTCGATGACCGGGAAGCGGAAGTCCAGGTAACCCAGGGCGCAACCCACGGCCACGTCGGACAGGCTGAAATGGATGCCGGAGCAAAACGGCTTGTCGCCCAGACCAAGACTCATGGACTTCAGGGCCGCGTCGATCTTGCCCAGCTGGCGGTCGATCCAGGCCTGGCTGCGCTGCTCGTCGGTGCGACCCGGCCAGGTGCGCTCCAGACGTACCAGGATGGCAGCATCCAGCAAGCCGTCGGCCAGGGCTTCCCAGGTTTTCACCTCGGCGCGCTCGCGGCCCTGCGACGGAATCAGCTTGCCCACCGGCGACAGCGTGTCCAGGTACTCGACGATCACACGCGAATCGAACACCGCCTCCCCACCTTCCATCACCAGGCACGGCACCTTGCCCAGCGGGTTGGACGCCGCAATGGTGGTGTCGGCCGCCCAGACGTCTTCCAGAATGAACTGGTAGTCCAGCTTTTTTTCGGCCATGACGACACGAACCTTGCGCACGTAAGGGCTGGTGATGGCGCCAATGAGTTTCATGGATGGTGGGGTTTGTGACAGGTTTCCCTCGGGCTGGCCATTTTATCGAGGCGCCCGCCGTGCCACGCTGACAACAGCCGCTGCAGGGGCATCTGCGGCAAATCGACCACACCGGCAAGGGCCGCTCGGTGGAAAGCGCCCTTCTACAATCCCTGGATGCGCCCAACCTCTCCCTCCACCACCGCCCCCAGCGCCCCCGCTGCCGGATCCCTGACGCCCGTTTCCGCCTTGTCTCCGCTGGACGGCCGCTACGCCGGCCGCCTCGCCAGCCTGCGCCCCTACATGAGCGAGCAGGGCTACATGCACCGCCGCGTGCAGGTGGAGGTGGCCTGGTTCATTGCCCTGTCCGACGCCGGCTTTGCCGAATTCAAGCCGCTGTCGCCCGGCGCCCGCACCTACCTGATGGGCCTGGTGAAGAACTTCAGCGAGGCCGATGCAGTGGCCATCAAGGACATCGAAAAAACCACCAACCACGATGTGAAGGCCGTGGAGTACTGGATCAAGTCCCGGTTCGAGGCACGCCCCGAACTGGAGAAGGCCGCCGAGTTCGTGCAGGGCGCACGCGACGCCGTTCTGCTGCCCGCGCTGGACGCGGTGATCGACAAGCTGCGTGACATGGCCCATGCCCATGCCGCTGTGCCCATGCTCAGCCGTACCCACGGCCAGACCGCCAGCCCCACCACCGTGGGCAAGGAGCTGGCCAACGTGGTGGTGCGCCTGGCGGCTGCCCGCGAGCGCATTGCCAGCGTGAAGCTGCTGGGCAAAATGAACGGGGCCGTGGGCAACTACAACGCCCACCTCTCCGCCTGGCCCGACTTCGACTGGGAAGCCTTCAGCCGCAATGTGATCGAACAGCCCGAGCCGCTGGGCCTGGGTCTGACCTTCCAGCCCTACAGCATCCAGATCGAGCCGCACGACTACATGGCCGAGCTGTTCGATGCGGTGGCGCGCACCAACACCATCCTTGTTGACCTCGCGCGCGACATCTGGGGCTATGTGAGCCTGGGTTACTTCAAGCAGAAGCTCAAGGCCGGCGAGATCGGCTCCAGCACCATGCCGCACAAGGTCAACCCCATCGACTTTGAAAACGCCGAAGGCAACCTGGGGCTGGCCAACGCGCTGCTGCGGCACCTGAGCGAGAAGCTGCCCATCAGCCGCTGGCAGCGCGACCTCACCGACTCCACCGTGCTGCGCAACATGGGGGTGGCGCTGGGCTATGCGGTGCTGGCCTACCACTCGCTGGGTGTGGGTCTGGCCAAGCTCGAACTCAATGAAGAGGCGCTGGCCGACGACCTCGACGCCTCGTGGGAGGTGCTGGCCGAACCCATCCAGACCGTGATGCGCCGCTTCGGCGTGGCCGGTGCCTACGAAAAGCTCAAGCAGAAGCCCTGCACGGCCTGATCAACAGCCTGGACATTCCCCAGGAAGAGAAGGACCGTTTGCTGGCCATGACGCCCGGCAGCTACGTGGGCATGGCGGCCGAGCTGGCCAAGCGGGTGTAGGCCTGCATGTAACGCCCGGCATCGCCTGGACAGACTGGCCGTTGGCAGCGGGACGCGAAGGTTGTGGTGTCAGGAGGATGCCGTGAGGCGCCTGCGGATACGGAAGAACAGGCGCGCAAGCTTGGGCGGCAGCCAATCTCGGAGTTGTTCATCCAGGCGGAAGCGGCGCGCTTCTGCGTGCACCTCTGCCGAGTCGCCGGGTCGCGCATAGTACATGGTGCTGTGGCTCGGCACTTCCTTGTAGACATTGCGCGAACTGGTGTAGAAGTACAGCGCAATGGAACGCCGCTTGATGTGATCGAGGGTGTTCAGCGGATCGGGATGACCGTGAAAGCTGTCGGCATCGGTGCTGAAGACCACGCAGCGGTTCAGAATCGGAAACACCTTGGAATGGCAGGTGGTGATCTTGCGATCCCACAACTCAAGTGCTCCCCCCCACTCCTCGTTCCAGTCAGGGTTGAGATAGATGAGCAGATTGATGCGCCGCTCCAGGTGCAAGGTGCCATTGATGCGGAAATCGGCATGTACGCCCAGCAATCCGCCCTTGCTGATCTCGTGAAAGCCACCTCCCTCGAAGTAGGGGTCCGGTATCAGTGCCTCAATGCCGGTGAGTCCCTCCAGAAACTGGAGAACCGCCTTGGAGTTCAGGAATGCAAACAAGGCCTGTGCATCCCTGTTGCAGTCATAGGGGAGGATCTGGCGCTTGTGGTGCCCCCCGTAATTGATGTCGAACACCCGGTCGGATTTCAGCGGCTCAAGAGGAAAACTGGTCAACGCCTGTTGCAACACCGGTTGGGGAAGAATTCCGTCCAGAACAATGTGTGAAAACGGCTGCGCCTCTCGGTATTCCTGAGCCAGCATCGCACCCGTGGCCCGCGCCTCCACCGGGTCCATGCGCAGCTCACCGTCCTCGCTGACGGGAAGGGTCAGGTCAAATCGGTTCATGGGTTCTGCCTTTCATGCACCTTCCGGTCACCCTGGCGCAGGGGTCGTCTGGGATGGTTACGGAATAATACAAATAAGGCGGCAAAATGTCCTGCCTTGAATACTTTCGAAGCGAAAGTTCTGTGCGAAAGGCAGCATTGATCCCGGCCACACTGAGGTCAGTGCGGATTGCTTCGCTGCCTGGTCGAGGCCCTGGCTTTCTCAGGCTTGCTGCGCTTCCCGCGCCCGTTCCGCATAGCGGTTGAAGCGCCAGGCACTGCCTTCCAGGGTGATGCGACGCCAGCTCGCGCGCTTTTCTCCGGGGGTCATTTCGGTCCAGCGCTGCACCTCGTCGAAAGTGCGGCCGCAGCCTTTGCAGAGTTCATCTCCCTGGCTGGTGGAGCAGATCGCGATGCAGGGCGTGTCGGGCATTGTGTCGAACCAAGCCAGCCAGGCCTCACGCGCCGGGCCGGGCAGGGTGGCTTCGTCGGCCTCGGATTCCTGGAAGTACACCATCAGGGCATACACCTCGGCCAGCGCCCGCAGCTCGGGGCACAGCGACACGCCGTCGGGCGAGGGCGAGCGCTCGCGCCAGTGGTTGATCGCGGCCTCAATGTCGGTGATGTGGATGCCAGCCATGGTGCGGTAAAAA
>JALORL010000073.1 GCA_025458915.1 Hydrogenophaga sp. | reverse complement strand
GAAACCGCGGCTGCAATACGGGAGCTGATTCGCACGACCTGGCCGCTGCAGAAGCTCAACAATTAGGGAAGGCCTTGCAAAACAACGGCTGGTGCAAACCGCCGCACCCCATGGCCAGAGCTGGCCGCGTGCCGTTTGCGCACCGGTGAAGGCCATGTCGAACCGGGCATGGCCTTCGTCGATGAATACGGCCTGGTCGTGTCCGCTGGGCATCTGGCGGCGGTCCACGCCGGTGATGACGCGCTGAACCATGCCGGCAATGCCGTTGGCGACCATTGCGCGCGCAATCTGCAGGGCCACAGACCCGGTGCGGGGAAGGGCGACGTGCTGCGCCAGCGCCGCCTTCAGCGCTTCCGGGTTTCCGAGTCAGGGCCGCCCCAGATGCTGCCTATGCGCTCCACGAAGGGAGCGCTGAGCATGGAGACGTGCTCGCCGGGAACGGCCACCACCTCCAGATCGCCGGTGCAGACCTGGCGCCAGCCCAGGGCGCTGCGTTCAGCGGCCGCGCGGTCCAGGAAGGCGTCGTCTTGCGGGTAGAAGATGGTCACAGGGCCCGCGTAGGGGGCGGGCTGGTAGGCCGCCACGGCAGCGTCGAGGCGGTGGATGAATTGCACGTCGGCCGATTGATCGAATCCAAGGCTGTCGGCACCGCCCAGGGCCTTGGCCAACAGGAAGCCTACCCGGCCAGCCAGGCCGCCCCGGTAAGACAGGCGCTGCACCACACGTTCGGGCAGGTAGCCCACGCCACGCTTGCGCAATTTGGTGGCGTGCGCCCGCAGGCGCACCTTGCGGCCACGCAGCTCGGGGCGGCCGCCGGGGCCTTGCGAGTCGAACAGCACGAGGCGCGCCACTTCGCGGCCAGCGCGCGTGAGTTGGTGCGCCAGTTCAAAGGCCACATAGCCGCTGTGCGACAGGCCGGCCAGCACCAGCGGGCCTGTAGGGCGGTGGGCCTGGATGTCCTGCAGATACTGCGCAGCCAGCTCTTCCAGCGAGGGGAGTGGCTGCGCAAGGTCGGCATAGCCCACGGTGAGACCAAACACCGGCAGGCCCGGACCCAGGGCGCTTGCCAGCGGGCGGTACAGGCGTTCGCGGTGACCCAGGCCATGAATGCCGTACAGGGGCACACCGCTGCCTTCGCCCTGGATCGCCACCAGATGGCGGGGCAGCGCATCCCGCGCAGTGGAGCGCATGGCGGCCAGCAGGCTGGCTGGTGTGGCGTGTGTCTTGAGCAGGCCGACGCCCATCGATCCACCGCATGCACCGAATTCGGACTCGATGCGCGCCATGAGGCGCAGCGCCAGCAGGGAGTTGCCCCCCAGGTCAAAGAAGGAGTCGTCGGGGGCAACCTCCGCGCATTCCAGAACACGGGCGAACAGGGCTGTCATGCGCCGCAGGTCGTCGGGAAGGGCCTGCGGCGAAGCCGGTTCCACCCGCGCCGGCGCATGCAGGGGCAAGCGGGCCAGGTCGATCTTTCCGCCGGGTGTGGTGGGCCAGGTCGACACCAGCTGAATGGCTGGCCGCATGTGCCCCGGCAACACGCGCGCCAGATCGGCCTGCAGCGCTTGCACCGTGGGCGTTTCCCCGACCGCGGGCAACACCCAGGCCAGCAGGCGCGCTCCCGGCTCACCCGGTCGGTCCAGCCGAACAACAGCCTGCGCCACTGCAGGCAGGCGCTCCAGCGCGTGTTCCACGGCCCGCAGATCGACGCGGAAGCCACGCACCTTGATTTCGCGGTCCTGCCGGCCCAGGAAGCGCAGCTGGCCGCTGCTGTCCCAACGGGCGTCGTCGCCAGCGCGGTACAGGCGGCTCCATTGCCATGCCGCCAGCGCGGGGTCCACGGTGGCCGTGGCCGCGGGCGGGAAGCGCTCGGCCGTGAGCGACGGCTGGCCAAGGTAGCCATTGGCCAGCCCGGGGCCGCCGAGGCACAGCGTGCCACGCGCGCCGGGGGGCGCCAGCGCTCCGTCGGGGGCGAGCACGGCCAACCGCGCATGGCCCAGCGGGCGCCCGATGGGCACGTCAGGACCCGGCGGCAAGGGGCTGTGGGCGGGCAGATCAAAGGCGCAGCAGGAAATCGTTGCTTCAGTGGGGCCGTAGGCGTTGACCCAGCGCAGCTCGGGGTGGATGCTTCGCCACAGCTCCAGCTCGCGGCGCGACGCCTTCTCGCCGCCCACCACCAGCAGGCGAACCGAGGCGGGCAGGCGCTGTCCACCGAGGTACATCTGCTCAGCGCAGGTGTGCCAGAACGCGGTGGGCAGGTTGAGCACCGTGAGCTTGTGGTCCTGCACCAGCTGCAGAAAACCCGACACCGATTCGGCAGCGGCGGCATGCCGCAGCACGAGTTCGGCTCCGCTGGCCAGCGTGGGCACGATTTCCTCGATCGAGACATCGAAGCTGAGGCTGGCGAACTGCAGCACCCGGTCGGTTGCCTGCAGGCCATAGAAAGGCGCCACCGCCTGCGCGTGACTGGCCAACGCGCGGTGCGACACCACCACGCCTTTGGGCTTGCCGGTGGAGCCCGAGGTGTAGATCACGTAGGCGGGCCGATCGAGCGGCCAGGGGGGTTCCGGGGCACCGGGGTCCAGCGCCTGGCAGGCGGCTTCGATGTCTTCCAGCACCACCGCGTCCACGGCGTCGAAGGACAAGGGGACCGAGCGCTCCGTGAGCACAAGGCGGACCTGGCTGTCCGCCACCATGTGGTTCACCAATTCGGCCGGATAGCCTGGATCGATCGGCAGCCAGGCGGCTCCGCTTTTCATCACCGCCAGCAGGGAAGTGACGAACTGCAGGCCCCGGGGCAGGCACAGGGCGACAAATTGGCCCGGGCCAACGCCCCGCTGCGTCAACCAGGCGGCCAGGCGGCTGGCTGCGCGGTCGAGCGCCTCGTAGCTCAGGGCGTTGCCGGAGGCGGCGCACACCACGGCCCGCGCCATGGGTGTGGCTGCGGCCTGCCGCGCAATCTGCGTGGCGACGCAGGCCGTGGCAGCGGGCGCGGGCGGGTCCGGTTCGGCCCAGCGCGCCAGTGCGGCAAGTTCTTCGTCGCTGGTGGAGCGCAGCGCCGCCAGCGGTGTGCGGGGCGCGGCGTGGGCCATGGCATCGAGCAGGCGGGCCACCGAAGCGAGCAGGCGCCGTGCTGCGTCGGCACGCACGCGATCCGGGTCGAACTCCAGCTGCAGCGCCAGGGATTCACCTCCATACGCCAGCAGGGACAGCGCCGACGAGGCCTGTTCGTGCAGCTCCACCCGCCGCTGGGGGCCCAGCAGATCCTGCAGGGAGCGCTGCAGCGGCATCGGCTCGAACAGCACGGTGGAGTGGGTGAGATCGGCGGTGGCGTTGAGGTCGCACCACTGGCGAATGTCGGCCAGCGCCGTGTGCTCGTGGGGCCGCAAGCCGAGCAGCGTGTGCCGCACCTGACGCAGCAGTGTTTCCAGCGTGCGATCTGGCGACACCGACACCCGGATGGGCACGGTGTTGATGAGGCAGCCGATGGTCTGGTCGGCACCGGGCAGCAGGTGGCGCCCGGACCGCACGGTGCCGAACACCACGTCGGGCCGGCCGGTCCAGCGCGACAGGCTCAGGCCCCAGGCTGCATGGATCACCGAACTCAGGGTGACCGCGGCGGCCGAGCACAGGGCTTCCAGCCGGGCCAGCGTGTCCGGCGCTACCGCCGCATGGTGCATACCCATGGCCGCGCCAGATGCCCCGGCGGCCTGGCCCGATTCCGGCGACCAGGCGTCGGACGCGTCCAGCGCTGCGGGGGCGCTGTCTCCGCCCAGCATGGCCTGGAAGTACTGCCGGGCCGCTTCCACCGCCTGCGGGTCCCGGCGGCGCTGCTCCAGCGCCCGGGCGTGGTCGGCCTGGGTCGGGGGCTCGAACGTGTCGCCACGTGCCGCAGCCGGCAACGGCCGGTCGAGATAGCCGCACCAGGCTTCGCGGAACAGGGTGGACAGGCTGCGGCCATCCAGAAAGATGTGGTGAAAGGTCCAGACGAGACTGAACGCCTGTTCACCCCAGACCAGCATCGTGAGCCGCCAGGTTGGCCCGGCTTGGAGGTCGATGCCCTGGTCCCGGTCGCGCTGGAGGAACTGCGCCAGCATCTCCGCCCGCGCAGGACCGGACAAGCCGAGGTGCGGCGCGACACGCAGGCAGACATCCACGTGGTCCAGCACGTGGAGATGCGGGATGTCCTGCCGTTGCCAGCGACACACGCTGCGCAAGGCCGCATGGCGATCTGCCAGGCGGGACCACACGGCGGCCATGCGCTGGGGGTCCGGATGCACGTCGTCGGCATGAAAAACCAGCTGCTCCAGGTTGACCCCGCGCTTGCCGGCAAGACCGTCGTACAGCATGCCCACCTGCAAGGGCGTGAGTTCCCCCCCCGAAGGGCCATTGCACGCCCCCGCAGCCTCCACTCCTGATTCGAATTTATTCGTCACCGTCACACAACGTTACATCTGATCGTCTACATATTGACACAATTCCACTACTTTTCAATGCGCAAACTCCACATTTCATGCAAATGGAGAGGATGGCACCTGTGCAGCGGGGAACAGGCTCTGCCTGCCGTGCCGTGCAGATGCGTTGCGGCGACGGGGTGGCACCCCCTTCGTTACCGCTTTTCTTCGATACGCAATTCCCCCACGCGCGCTGGGCTGTGCAACGCCTGAGGCTCCCATGCCGCGCCCGCACCACCATGTCTATGTCATCGAGCTGCACCCGGCGGTGCTGAACGAACCGCGCTTTCGGCGCTGCAACCCGGACTATGTGGAGGGCAAGCCCTGCGTATACGTGGGCATGACGGGCCTGGATCCCGACGTGCGGTTTGACAGGCACAAGGCCGGCATTCAGGCCAATGCGTTCGTGACGAAGTACGGCTTGCGTCTGTTGCCCGACCTCTACGAGGGTTTCAACCCGATGCGCTACGAGGAGGCCGCCGAACGCGAGGTGGAAATCGGCATTGACCTGCGTTCGGCGGGGTTCGGGGTGTGGCAGGCATAGCGCGCTGCATCGATTTTTGTGCGCTGTCTGGCGTTGCATGGAAACACCACAACGCTTTTCGGCACAACCCACATGAACAGGACTCCGCATGGCGCCTGGGTGCTGCCGGTGGCAGGGGGTTGCTGCCGGGCAGGGCTGTGGCCGAAGCGTTGCCGCACGGGGCGGCGTTCAGTGCAGCGTGGTCTCCAGAATGCGATGCACTTCCTGCTCCAGCCCTTTGGACGGAATGACCACCATCTGCTTGCCACCGATCTCGGTGGAGTAGCGCTGTTCGTCGCTGGCATGCTGGTAGGCCTCACCCAGGCGCACGATGAGTTTTCCGACTTCCACCTGCGACAGGTTGTGGGTTTCGGCGATCTCCCTCAGGCCGCTCACCTTGCCGTCGTGGATCCAGGCGATGCCGAAGTTCCTGGGCGGTTTGCCGAGAAACACAAAGGCTTCGTGTTCCGCAGGCACCACCTCCAGGTGGTCGGACACCTTGCGCGCCAGCTCCTCCAGCGGCGCCTTGATGTCCTCCTGCTGCATGCGCAGTTCGCTCTCGCCCGACAGTGGCGGGTAGTCCACCTTGTTGCCAAAGAGTTTGTCCAGCAGTCCCATGGCGTTCTCCTTTCGTAAAGACACAAGAGAACCTGACAGCGCTCGGCAGCGTGGCGCTTCCGAGGGGAGATGCCGCCAGGCAAGGCCACCTTAGACCAGGACTGGCGTCTCTGGCAAACAAGATCGGTCATCTGGCTGCGAATTTGCGGGTAATCCCCCAGAAAACACCGCAAAAACAGCAAGCCGGCACCAGCGAACCGTAAGACTTCCGCGCCAATGCCGACCGATGCCCATGACGCCGATACCCACTGCCTTGCCTCGCCCGATCGTGTTTCCCGGACTGCGCTGCCGCCCGCCCTGGTGCACGCAGGCCGGCCTGATGGGGGCATGGATGCTGGGTTTCGCCCTGGCCAGCCTGCCCGCCCAGGCCCTGGAGGTGACCGTCGCCCCGCAGACACAGGCCTGCCGGGCCGAGGGCCTTGCTGCGCCGCCGCTGCAGCCTGCGCCGGCGGACGCGGGCCAGCGCCTGCCAGACAGCCAGCTGGCCTCCGGAACGCGCGATGTGGCCTGGGCATGGCTGGGCAGCCCCACCCGGCGTTACCCGCACGGGGCGCTGGGTTCACCGGTGCACGCGGGCAGCGCGCACGCCCTGGTGAAGGCGCGGGGTGGTGACTGGGTGCCGCTGACGCTCGAACTGCCGCTGCACCGCGTCTACGAGGACCGCGTACCGCGCGTGGTGGACCTGGACGCCGATGGCAGCGAAGAAATCATCCTCATCGAGGCGGACGCGCTGCGTGGCGCTGCGCTGGTGGTGCTGGGCGTGGACCACGCGGCAACGCCACCGCGCCTGGTGGAGCGGGCACGTGGACCCTACGCGGGCTCCACCTTCCGCTGGCTGAACCCGGCGGGGGTGGCGGATTTTGACGGCGATGGCAGCCTGGACCTGGCCAGCGTGGTCACGCCACACATCGGCGGCGTGCTGCAGTTGCTGCACTACCGACCGCCAGCGCTGGTGCCGTTTGCCCGCATGATGGACGTGTCCAACCACCGCATGGGGGCACTGGAACAAAGCCTGTCGGTGGTGGTGCCGCATGCCGGCCAGCGCCCTGCGCTGCTGCTGCCCGACATGGCGCGCCGCGCCCTGCATGCATTTCGCTGGGACGCACCCGGCCAGTGGACAGAACTGGACAACCCTGTGGCGCTGCCCGGACCGATTGAACAACTGACCCCGGCACCGCAGGGCGCCTGCGCCACCCTGGCCGACGGCACGACCTGGACGGTGGAGCTGCGGCACTGAGCCGCAAGGGCTGCGGCCGCTCAGTGCCGCAGTACCCCACGGATGGTGGCAGCCAGTTCATGGGCCACGAACTTGGCCACATAGGCATCTGCACCCACGGAGTTCACATGGGCTTCGTTGGCGGTGCCGGTCAGCGACGAATGAATGACCACCGGAATGGACTTGAAACGCTGGTCGCCCTTGATGTTGCGCGTGAGCGTGAAGCCGTCCATGACCGGCATTTCCAGATCGGTCAGGATGAGCGCCACCTTGTCCTGGATGGTGCGGCCCTCGGCCCTGGCTTCGGTG
This sequence comes from Hydrogenophaga sp., assembly GCA_025458915.1. Lineage (GTDB taxonomy): Bacteria > Pseudomonadota > Gammaproteobacteria > Burkholderiales > Burkholderiaceae_C > Hydrogenophaga. Next base: position 2,852 of record JALORL010000073.1, on the reverse strand, counting down.
TCCATGGCCTCCAGACGGTCCCAGGCTTCCTGGCCGGTCTTGGTCATCACGAACGGGGTGCCCATCGCATTGAGACCCTGCTCGATCATCATGCGCGCCACGGGCGAATCGTCGGCAGCCAGGATGATGGCGTCCTTGGGCAGGGTGACCGCAGCCCCCACCGACTGCGGCGTGATGGCTTCCTGGGCGGTGGGCATGACATCGCGCAGGATCTGTTCCACATCCAGAACCTGCACCAGGCGGCCCTGTTCGCCGTCGCCGTCCAGCTTGGCAATGCTGGTCACCAGGCCGCCACCGTTGTTTTCAGCGGCCAGCACGTTGCTCCAGTCCAGCCGCACGATTTCGTCCACCTCTTCCACCGCAAAGGCCTGCGTGGTGCGGGCGAATTCGGTCACCATGAGGATGGTGAGACCGCGCTTGGGGGCGCAGCCCACCACCGCGGGCAGGTCGATCACAGGAATGATCTGGCCCCGGATGTTGGCAATGCCCAGCACATTCGCTGGCGCATTCGCCATGGCCGTGATGGTGGGCATGACCAGGATTTCGCGCACCTTGAACACATTGATGCCGAACAGCTCGCGGCGGTCGCTGCCCGGCGCTTCTCCCAGGCGGAACAGCATGAGTTCGAACTGGTTGTTGCCCGTGAGGCTCGCACGGTCGGTGGCTGCGTGCAGCGAGGAAGTCATGGAGAAGCTCCGGTGATGGGATTTCGCCAGCTTAGGCCTTGTGGCCCGGGGGCAATGCCCGCATGAACGGCGCAAAGCCCGGACAGTTCCGGGTTTAGCGGCTGGCCAGCGCGCGCTCGTCGTCCACGGCCTGCTGCACGGCGGCGTAGAAGGCTTCGCGCCGGGCGGTGGCCTGGGGGTCGCTGGCGCCACCACCCCAGTTGGCGTTGGAGGCGATCACCAGCCGGCGCTGCGGGTCGATGAAGATGCCCTGCCCGAAGATGCCGCGCGCCGCAAAGCTGCCACCGCTGTTGGTCCACCACTGGTAGCCGTAGCCCCGGCCGGGAAAGCCGATGCCGGTGCGGGCGGTGGTGGCCTCCTGCAGCCAGCCGTCGGGCAGGAGGCTTTCGCCATTCACCTTGGCGCCGTCGAGGACGAACTGGCCGAAGCGCGCGAAGTCGCGCGTGGCAGCCTGCAGACAGCAGCCGCTGATTTCCTGGCCGGTCTTGCTGAGGATCCAGGTGGCCTGCTGTTCCATGCCCACCGGCACCCAGATCTTTTCCGAGAGGTAGGTGGACAGTGGCTTGCCGGTGGCCCGGCCCAGCAGAATGCCCACCAGGTTGGTTTCGCCGGTGCTGTAGAGCCAGCGGGTGCCGGCAGGGGCCTCTCGCGGCAACTGGCGCAGGTAGCTCACCAGCGCGTCCACCCCGGGCTCGGGCACGTGGTTGTTGAAGCGGGCCACATCGGAGTTCGGATCGGCATAGTCCTCGTTCCACCGGATGCCGGACGTCATGGTCAGCAACTGGCGCACGCTGACGTCGTCGTAGGCCGAGCCCTTCATCTCGCTGATGTAGTCGCTGACCTTGTCGTCCATGCTTTTGATGTGGCCGTCCTTCACCGCCGCGCCCACCAGGGTGGAGGTGACGGATTTGGCCACCGAAAAGCTGGTCCAGCGGCCGCTGGCATCGAAGTCCAGCCCGTAGCGCTCGAACCGCACCTGCCCGTTGTGCAGAATGATGATGGCCGCGCTGCGCTGGTCCTGCATGTAGTCGGCCATGTCCAGCGGCAGTTCCAGCGGCGGGCCCGGTGGCAGCGGCGAAGGGGTGGAGCCGGCCGGCACCACGCGGTGTTTGGCCAGAAATGGCAGGCGGTCCAGCGCGCGGAAGGCAGCGTCGCGCTGGTCCTGCTTCCAGAACAGCACGTCGCTGTTGGTGGGCAGGTGCATCAGCAGGCGCCGGGTTTCCCTGTCCAGGTTCACCCAGGCCAGCGCGGCGGCAGCCCCCAGGACGAGCAGCCCGCCCAGGGCAACGGTTCGGATTCGCATGGTGGCGGGCTCGGTGGGTGGTGCGCGGTGCGGTGGTGGGGACTCAGCCGCTCAGCTGTCTTCCCACTGCACCACCGGCCCGAGCTTGCGCTCGGCGAGGAACATCGCTTCGCGGATGCTGAGCGCCACGCCGCCGTCGTGCCAGGCGCCGTTTGCCCCGGGGGAGTGGTAGCGGATGTAATAGCACTCCAGCGGCTTGTCTTCGGCGAGTTCCACGGGGTCCTCGGGGTCGTGGGTGCCGTGCAGGATGTGGTGCCGCACGATGCGCACCGGGCAGGCGGTCACACCGCCGCAGAACCAATGGCCCTGCTTGGCTGCAGGGAGCTGATCGACTTCGGTCATCGGTTGAATCCTGGCAGCTGACACAGCGCTGCCTTGGATTCATCGTAGTGCAGACGGCAGGCCGGTCAATGCGGGCAACCCCGATACACCGCGTTCGGCCCATGCATTTTTTCAAATGCGCCCATATACAGCGTTGGGCAGGCATGCCGGTCCATGGGCGGCCATGCCGCCGATGCGGCACACCCCAGCGCGGTCGGACCAGTCCGACACGGGGAATGCCCGATCGCCGATGGCCAGGGCGGGCGCCCTGCCGGACCATGGTGGCAGACCGACAAGGAGCCAACCATGGACATCACCACCCACCGCACCCTCAACGATCTGTTCAAGCAACTGGGCCTGCCGTCCACCAACCAGGACATTCGCCGGTTCGTGCACCGCCATGGTCCTCTGCCAGAGCGCAAGACGCTGACCGAGGCGGACTGCTGGACCGCTGCGCAGCGCCGTTTTCTGGTGGAGGCCTTGCATGCGGACGATGGCGACTGGACGATGCCGGCCGACCAGCTGAATGCCTTGCTGCACGC
>JALORL010000333.1 GCA_025458915.1 Hydrogenophaga sp. | reverse complement strand
CTTGTGGCCTTCTGGCCGGCTGCACCCATCCGCCGCACTCGGGCCATTGCATGGATTGAACTCTGGCAGTCTGGGCCACTCTGCCCATTGCCGCCACCCGCTGCGGCTGACTTGTGACGGTCATGCGGCGCTGACACAATGCGCCGCAGTGGACCCCGGAAAGACTGCGCATGACCACTCTCCTGTCTCCCCCTGTTCAACGCCTCACCTGGCTGCGCTGGAGCTGCACCACGGCGGTCGGGTTGTCGCTCTGGTGCGCGGGCGCGGCGCTGGCCTTTGACGCCCAGGGGCACCGCGGAGCGCGGGGTCTGGCACCCGAAAACACGCTGGTCGGCTTCGAACATGCGCTGGCCATCGGGGTCACCACGCTGGAACTGGACCTGGTGCTCAGCGCCGACGGCGTGCCGGTGGTCTCCCACGACACCACGCCCAACCCCGACATCACCCGCGACCGCAGCGGCGCCTGGCTGAAAACGCGTGGCACCCCCTTCCACCGCCTGAGCGCGGCCGACATTGGCCACTTCGACGTGGGCCGCATCAACCCCGGCAGCCGGTACGCGCGCGATTTCTCCAGCCAGGTGCCCAGCGACGGAGAACGCATCCCCACACTGGCCGAGGTGTTCAAACGCGTCAATGCGCTGCGGGCCGACCATGTGCGGTTCAACATCGAGCTCAAGCTGAACCCGACGCGGCCCGACGAGTCGCCGGCCCCGGCCGAGTTCGTGAAGGCCGTGCTGGCCGTGCTGGAGCAGTACCGAATGACGTCCCGCGTGACCCTTCAGTCATTCGACTGGCGGGTGCTCAGGGCGGCCAGGGAGCAGGCGCCCGCGTTGCCGCTGTCGTATCTCTCGGCTCAGCTGGAGCGCTACAACACGCTTGTGTCGGGTGACTGGACCGACGGCCTGCGCCTGGCAGACTTCGATGACGCCCCCTCCATGGTGGCCGCCGCCGGCGGCAGTCTGTGGTCGCCCAATTTCCGCGACCTGTCCCAGCCCCTGCTGGCGCGCGCGCGGGAGCTTGGCCTGAAGGTGATTCCCTGGACGGTCAACGACATTCCCGACATGGGCCGGCTGATCGACTGGGGCGTGGACGGCATCATCACCGACTACCCCGACCGCCTGAGAAGCGTCATGCAGAGCCGGGGCATGGCGCTGCCTCCCCAGGTGGGCACCACGCCGGTACGGGACACCTCGGCCATGGCACCACCGCCAGTGGTGGTACCCGTTCCGGTGCCATTCGGTGTGGCACCGGACCTGCGCTGACCCGGCAACCAGCCGAGCGGTGGGGCTTGCCACCAAAGCGACCCGACAGCATGGCAGCCCTTTTTCCCGGCTCCGGGTGCGCCTGCCTGGCCCGCTGATCCGCCGACAGGGCCGTTGCGCAGGGCGCGGGAACCAAGTGTCGAAGCGCCGTATCATCCACTGCCATGCGCCGCCTGCTGCTCGTCCTGATGATCGCCCTGTTGCCGCTTCGCGGCCTGGTGGGTGACGCCATGGCCATGGCCATCGTCATGGCGCCAGCACACGGTGCCGTGCATGTCGGGGCCTCCGCCAGCACCATGCCCTGCCCCGACCACACGGTCCATGCAACGGATGCCCATGCGCCTGCCGGACACCCCGCTGCGAGTGCCAAAACCACGGGTACCGACACACACGCCCACGGCAGTTGCGACCTGTGCAACGGACCTGCCATGGGCCACGCCCTGCCGCAAGCCCAGGCAGGCGCCGTTCAGCATGGCATCGCGCCCGGAACGATCGAACGTTTCGTGAGCTTCGAACCGCAGCGCGGCATCAAACCACCCATTTCCTGAGCATCCCCACCACAGGTGCGTCCACTCGGCCCTGCGCAGGGCCGGCAAAGGCCGCTTTTCGTGCTTCAGGAGATGTTCATGAGTTTGTCCATGCGGCCCGTGCCGCCCACCCCCCGCCCGTTCGAGGCGCCGCGCGCAGCCATCCGGGCCTGTTCTTCGTTCGCCACCGCGCGCCTGCGCCGCAGCCTTGCGCTGTGTCTGGCCGTGCTGGTCACCCCGGCCTTCGCCCAATCCGGCAACATCCTCCCGGGTCTGGAGGCCGCGCGGCCCGACGCCACCACCACCACCTCGCCGGCACCAGCCCTGCCGGCGCCCGGCAGTGCCGATCTCGTGGCCACCCCGGCCGATCTGCAGGCGGCACGTGACATCTGGCGCCGCGCCAACGAACGCGTGGCCGAATTCCCGCGCGGGCACATCGACCTGCTGCGCTGGGAAGCGGCCAACCCGGCATCCGCCGTGCCTGCTCCCGAAGGCACCGCGCCCACGGAGCGCCCGCTGGGCGTGATTGAGGCCGTGCGCCAGTCGCTGCAACACCGTCCCGACCTGTTCACCCGCCATGTGCGCAACATGCAGCGCGCCTGGATCGATGCCGTTGCGGCCCGGCAGGCCGCCCGCAATGCCAGCGAAGTGCTGCACGCTGCCCGGGTAGGCACAGAGCTGGGCCGGCGCATGGTGGCGGCCGGCAACTGGAGCCATGTGAAATTCATGAACGAGCGCCTGACCGAGGCGCAAGCCTGGCAGGCCGCCGCCAACGCGCAGGTGAGCGCCCACGCTGCTGCCGAGCACCTGGCCGGGCTGATGGGGGTGTGGGACGCTGCGGGCGTGGCCGCCCTCCTGCAGCGCCTGCCCGGCATGACCGAAGCCGGCATCGAAGCCGCCGCCCTGCGCGGCCAGCCACTGCTGGCCCAGGACCTGGTGAATGCCCAGCGCCAGATCACCGCGCTGAGCGCCGGCCGCTGGGAAGCCTGGCTGCGCGCCACCGACACCGCTGTACAGGCGCTGCCCGAGCCCGGCGGCGACGGACCGGCCACACCGCCACACCTGAGCGACCTGACGGTGATCAACGACCATGCGCTGGAACGGGCGGTCAAAGCCCACGCAGCCCTCCTGGACACCGCCGCAAAACGCCGCTCGATGGCGCGCCAGGCCTGGGCCCAGGTGCGCCTGCGCCATGCCAGCGCCCTGCACGCCCAGAACGTGGTCGCCCAACTGCAGACCGTGCGGGAACAGGAAACCCTGCTGCGCTACAACGGCATGCTGCAGAGCAGCTGGGAGCTGCTGGCCAGCGCCCGCGACCGCATTGGTGCGCTCGATGGGGCCCTGATGGCCCGGCGCGATTACTGGCGTGCCCACAGCGACTGGCAGGCCCTGCTGGCCGGCGCCGACTACGACGGACCGGACGCCCCCGCCGCTGCCGCCGGCGGTGCTGCGGCCGCCGCCCCCCACTGAACCGGACACCCACCATGAAACCGACGATCAACCGACGACACTTCTTTGCCGGTGCCGCCGCCACCGCCGTGGCCGCCACCAGCGTGAGCCGGGTGGCGATGGCCGCCCTGCCCGAACCGGTGCAGCAAACCTCTGCCGACACCGCCGGCCCCTGGACGCCCCCAGGCGTGACCGGCGCAGGCCGCCCCTACAACCCGGTGGTCACGCTCAACGGCTGGACCCTGCCCTGGCGCATGAACAACGGCGTGAAGGAGTTCCACCTGGTGGCCGAACCCGTGGTGCGCGAAATGGCGCCCGGCTTCCACGTCAACATGTGGGGCTACAACGGCCAGAGCCCCGGCCCGACCATCGAAGTGGTGGAAGGCGACCAGGTGCGCATCTTCGTGACCAACCGGCTGCCCGAGCACACCACCATCCACTGGCACGGCCAGCGCCTGCCCAACGGCATGGACGGTGTGGGCGGCCTGAACCAGCCGCAGATCCCGGTGGGCAAGACCTTCGTGTACGAGTTCACCGCCAAGCGGCCGGGCACCTTCATGTACCACCCGCACGCCGACGAGATGGTGCAGATGGCCATGGGCATGATGGGTTTCTGGGTCACGCATCCGAAGGGCAGGCACCCGCTGATCGAGGATGTGCAGCGCGACTACTGCTTCCTGCTCAACGCCTTCGACGTCGAGCCCGGCAGCATGACGCCCCAGGTCAACACCATGCTGGAGCAGAACATCTGGGCCTGGAACAGCCGGGTGTTTCCCGGCATCACGCCGCTGGTGGCCCGGCTGGGCGACCGGGTGCGGGTGCGGGTGGGCAACCTCACCATGACCAACCACCCCATCCACATCCACGGCATCGAGTTCGAGGTGAGCGGCACCGACGGCGGCCCCACGCCCAGGGGTTCACGCTGGCCGGAAGTGACGGTGGACGTTGCGGTGGGCCAGATGCGCCAGCTCGAGTTCATTGCCGACGAACCCGGCGACTGGGCCATGCACTGCCACAAGAG
>JALORL010000332.1 GCA_025458915.1 Hydrogenophaga sp. | reverse complement strand
CCGATTTCCCCGGCGCGCAGGCCCAGACTCACGCCGTCCACCGCCGCCTGGGGCTGGCCGGGGTAACGAACGCTGAGCTGCGAAACGTTGAGGAACATGCTGGAACCGTGCATCCGTGAAAGGTATTCAATTGTAGATAACTACAATTCTCATTTGTGTTGATGTGGGTCAATGGCCTTGCCAGGCCCACCCCCTGCCGGCCGTGCCATGATCGGCGCCCGGCGCGCCCTGCCAGCGGCAACGGGCCCCTTTCACCGTCCGGCCCATTTTTGCCCGTCCCTCCATGCTGCGTTGGTTGCCCCCCGCTCTGTTGCTCCTGCTGGCCCTGGCGCTTACGCTGCCGGTGCTGTCGCTGGGCGTTTCCTGGGCACAAATGGACGCCGCCGCGCGTGACGTGCTGGCCCAGATGGCCCAGACCGTGCTCCCCGAATACACGCTCACCACGCTGTGGCTGTGCCTGGCGGTGGCCGTGGGCGTGGCGGTGGTGGGCATGGCCACGGCGAGCTCCGTGACGCTGTTCGACTTTCCAGGCCGGCGCGTTTTTGAATGGGCGCTGCTGCTGCCGCTGGCCATGCCGGCCTATGTGGTGGCCTACGCGTACACCGACTTTCTTCAATTCAGCGGCCCGCTGCAGGTGTGGCTGCGCGAGGGCTTCGGCCTGAGCGGCCGCGTGTTCCCCGAGGTGCGCAACACGCCCGGCGCCGTGTGGGTGTTCACCTTTTCGCTGTATCCCTACGTCTATCTGCTGGCGCGCACCGCGCTGGCCGAGCGCGCCGCCCAACTCATGGAAGCCGCGCGCCTGCTGGGGGCACCGCTGGCGCGGCGCATCCGCGAAGTGGCGCTGCCGCTGGCCCGCCCGGCCGTGGCCGCCGGCGTGGCGCTGGCACTCATGGAAACCCTGGCCGACTTCGGTGTGGCCAGCTATTTCGGCATCCAGACCTTCACCGCCGGCATCTACAAGGCCTGGCTGGCCATGGACATGCCGCTGGCCGCTGCCCAGCTGGCCACCATGCTGCTGGCGCTGGTGGCGCTGCTGCTGTGGCTGGAACACCGCGCGCAGCGCCGCATGCGCTTTGCCACGCTGCGCGGCCAGCGCGCCGGCAGCAGCGACGCGCAGCCGGTACGCCTGCGGGGTGGCCGCGCACTGGTGGCGGTGGCGGTCTGTGCGTTCCCGATTGCCTTCGGCTTTGTGCTGCCGGTGCTGTTCATGCTGCGCCCGCTGATTGGCGGCTGGGAAGACCTGCCCTGGAGCAGCTTCGTGCAGTGGTCGCGCAACAGCGTGTGGCTGGCCGGGCTGAGCGCGGTACTGGCCACCGGCGTGGCGCTGGCACTGGCGTTTGCGGTGCGCGTGCGCCCCGGTCCGGTCACGCGCGGCGTGGTGCAGCTCGCCAGCCTGGGCTACGCGGTGCCGGGCGCGGTGATCGTGGTGGGCATCCTGCTGCCCATCGGCTGGGTGCAGGCCGCGCAGCCGGACACGCGCGTGGGCTACCTCGTCACCGCCACGGCGCTGGGCATCGTTTGGGCCTACCTGGTGCGTTTCACCGCCGTGGCGCTGCAGTCCATGCAGAGCGGCTACGCCCGCATTCCCGCCAGCCTCGACGATTCCGCCCGCATGTTGGGCACCACCGGCTTCGGGCTGGCGCTGCGCGTGCACTGGCCGCTGCTCAAGCGTTCCACGGCAGCTGCTGCGCTGCTGGTGTTCGTGGACGTGATGAAGGAACTGCCCGCCACCCTGGTGCTGCGACCCTTCAACAGCGACACGCTGGCCGTGGTCACCTACCAGCTTGCGCGCGACGAACGCTTGGGTGAAGCCGCGCTGCCCGCGCTCACGCTGGTGCTGGTGGGGTTGTTGCCGGTGATCTTGTTGAGCCGGACGTTGCGGGCGCGGTGACGTTGGCGGCGTTTCAGGCGGCTGGCATGTCCCTCGGGCCGCCGTTGACCGCCCACGCGGTGCCAAAGCGGTCGGTCACCATCCCGAAGCGGTCGGCCCAGAAGGTTTCCCCCAGCGGCATCTGCACGCTGCCGCCTTCGGCCAGCGCCTTGTAGATGCGTTCGGCCTCGGCCGCCATGGGGTAAGTGATGGCCATCATCACGCCCTTCATGCCCTCGAACGGCACGCCCGGCATGGCGTCGCCGGCCATGAGTTCGAAGTCCGGGTGCTTGAGGTAGGCGTGCATGATCTTGTCGGCGTGTTCGGGCGGAACGGGTTCGCCATCGGGGATCTGCCCGTAGGTCATCAGGGCTTCGAGTTTCGCGTCGAGCAGGTCGGCGTAGAACCGCATGGCGTCGGCGCCGGGTAGCATTGCCTGCACCGCACCCGCCCCGTTCATGGAGACCGCCGTTTGACCGTTCGCCCCGACGCCCCCCGCTTTCGCGACCTGGCCCTGGCCCGCGCGGTGCAGGCCATCGAGGCGGGTGGTGCGCTGGACGACGCGACCGAGATGGCCCTGGCCCATGCCCGCCACACCGGAGAGCAGGCCCGCCTGCTGGAGCGCGCACAGCTGCTGGCCCAGCGCCTGGGGCTGGAGGAAGAATGGGCACGCCTGCGCACCGGCTTGTGGGTGGCGGGCGGCCTGCTGGTGGTGTTGGCCTTCCTGCTGGCCGGCGGCCTGCTCACCCGCGCCCTGGGCAGCGGGCAGACCGTGAACGCCGCTTTCGCCTTCGTGGCCATGCTGGGTGTGCCGGTGGCGGCGCTGCTGGTGTGGCTGTTGTGGGCGGTGGCATCGGCAGGATCAACCCACGCCGCCGGGCCGTGGTCGCTCGGGCAACTGGCGCTGGGCCTGGCCGCGCGCCTGCCGGGGCTGCACGGCCCGCAGTCGCTGAACCTGCTGCGCGGCGTGCATGCGGTGTTGCGTGAACACCGGCTGGGGCTGTGGGTGTTCGGTGCGCTCAGCCACCTGCTGTGGGCGGTGGCGTTTGCGCTGGTGCTGCTGAGCCTGTTCATGCTGTTTTCTTTCCAGGCCTGGTCGCTCACCTGGGAAACCACCATCCTGAGCCCGGCGTTCTTTGAAGGCTTTCTGCAGGTCACCGGCGGGCTGCCGCGCGCGCTCGGCTTTCCAGTGCCCGAAGCGGTCACGGTGAACGCTCCGCCCAGCGCCGCCGGCGCACAGGCCCTGGCGTGGTGGCTGCTGGCCAGCGCGCTGCTCTACGGGCTGGCGCCGCGGTTGATGGCCCTGGCGGTGTGCGCCCTGGTGTGGCGGCAGCGGGCCGGGCGGCTCAAGCTGGACCTGAACGATCCGTATTTCCGCCAGCTGATCACCCGTTTCCAGGCCATGGACCCCCCCGAGGTGGTCGACGCCGAACACGCGCCGCCGCGCGAAGCGGCGCAGGCCTTCCGCGCCCGCCGCCCGGGCGAACCGTTGGCCCTGGCGCTGATCGGTTTCGAGCTGCCGCCCGAGGTTCCCTGGCCCCCGGCCGCGCTGATGGCGCAGGCCCCTGCAGTGCACACTCTGGCCGGCAGCATGCCCGAGCGCCTGCAACTGCTCACCGCGCTGACCGCGGCGCCTGCGGTGGACGCGCTGTTCGTGTGCGCCGCCACCGCCAGTCCCGACCGCGGCGCTGAGCGTTTCCTGCGCCAGCTCTGTGCCCACACCCACTGCTGCGCATTGCTGCCGCTGGGCAGCGGGCCGGACGGCGCATGCACCGGAAGCGACAAACCCGAGCGCTGGCGCGCGTGGCTGGCGGCCAGCGAACTGCCGGGCGTGCATTTCTGCGCCACGGTGACCGACGCCGC
>JALORL010000331.1 GCA_025458915.1 Hydrogenophaga sp. | reverse complement strand
GCCCCGGGCATGTGGTCGAACACCAGCCAGCCGCACAACATCGCAAAGCCGATCTGGCCATACAGGAATGGCGTGAGCGTGGAAGCGGGGGCGCGGGCGAAGGCCAGGATGAGCAGGAAGTGGCCGACCGTACCTGCCAGGCCGATCAGGCACAGCAGCGCCAGGGTGCGCAGGTCGGGAATCGCCTGCCAGAACATAGGCAGCACCAGCGTGGCCAGGATTGCGCCCACCCAGCCGGTGTAGAGGTGCATGGTCATGGCGTTTTCGGTACGCGCCATCTTGCTGGTGAGGATCTGGAAACAGGCGTAGGTGATGACCATCACCAGCGGCAGCAGGCTGGCCCAGCCGATCGCAGCGCCGCCGGGGCGAACCACCAGCAGTGCGCCCGCAAAGCCACCCCCCACCAGCGCCCAGCGCAGCAGTGACACCTTCTCCTTCAGAAACATCGCCGCCAGCAGCGTGACTGCCAGCGGCGTGATCATGATGATGGCGGTGAATTCGCCCACCGGCATGTACTGCACGCTGATGAAGGAGAGCGCGCTGACCATCAGCAGCAGCACGCCGCGCACCAGCTGGTAGCGCGGATGCTCGGTCCGCAGCAGCTGTCGGCCGTGGCGCGGCAGCATGAACGCCGCCACTGCCACCGCCTGGAACACATACCGGAACCAGACCGCCACCACGATGGAGAACGTCGCTCCCACCACCTTCACGGTGGTGTCCAGCACCGCAAAACAGGCGGTGGCCAGGACCAGGAACATGACCCCGAGTGCTGCGGCCGGGGCGGGGTTGGCTGCCGTCGCCATCAGTGGATGCGCGAGGCCAGCAGCTCCCATACCGGCGTGACATTGCCAGGCAGGTAAGGCAGCTTGCCCAGGTCGGTGTGGCTTTCCTCCGGGCTGTGGAAGTCACTGCCCCGGGAGGCCACGAGGCCGAATTCCCGGCAGTAGTCGGTGTATTTGAGGTAGTCGGCCGGTCCGTGCGCGCCGGTCATGACCTCCACGCCCTGACCACCATGGGCCTTGAACTCGGTGAAGAGGGCGTACTCCTCGTTGGCAGTGAGCTTGTACCGCCCGGGGTGGGCAATGATGGCAACACCGCCAGCGCCGGTGATCCAGTGCACGGCATCGGACAGGCTGGCCCAGCGGTGGGGAACAAAACCTGGTTTGCCCTCGGTGATGTAGCGGCGGAACACCTCGCTGGTGTCCCGGCACACACCGGTTTCCACCAGAAAACGCGCAAAGTGGGTGCGCGACACCAGCTCCGGGTTGTCCGCGTACTTCACGGCGCCTTCGTACGCGCCCTGAATGCCGACCCGGGCGAGGTCGGCCGCCATGTCCCGGGCGCGCTGTTCGCGGCCGCCCCGGGTGGCACGCAGCCCCGCGACCAGGGCAGGATGCTCGGGGTCCATGCCCAGGCCCACGATGTGCACCGTGGTTCCGGCAAAGGTCACTGAAATTTCCGCACCGGTGAGGTAGGGCAGTCCGACCGCACGGGCCGCCGCCATGGCCCGTTGCTGACCGCCTATTTCGTCGTGGTCGGTCAGGGCCCACAACTCCACGCCATTGTCCTTGGCGCGCTGCGCCAGCGCCTCGGGGGTCAGGGTGCCGTCGGACACGACGGAATGGCAATGCAGGTCGGCGTTGGTCAGGATGTTCACCCCGCCATTTTAGGTAGGACGGGCTGTGCGCGCCTGCCGCCGTGCCAATGTGTCAGCCGGTGTTCCGCAAGCCGGCGGCGATGCCGTTGATCGAAATATGAATGCCGCGGCGCACGCGGCCGTCGTCGTCGGTGTCGCTCTGGCCCGCCCGGTAGCGGCGAATCAGCTCCACCTGCAGGTGGTGCAACGGATCGATGTACGGGAACCGGTGGCGGATGGAGCGCTGCAGCGCGGCATTGTTGGCCAGCCGCTGGCGCGCACCGGTCACCATGTTCAGCGCTTCCACCGTGCGGTGCCATTCGGCCTGCACGGCCGAAAACACCTTCGTGCGCAGGCGCTTGTCGTCCACCAGTTCGGCATAGCGCGACGCCAGCGCCAGGTCGCTCTTGGCCAGCACCATGTCCATGTTGGAGAGCAGGGTGCTGAAAAACGGCCACTGCTTCACCATCTTCTGCAGCAGCGCCTTCTGGCTGGCCACGCCCTTCGGCCCGTTCTGGTTCACGAACGCCTCCACCGCCGAGCCGAAGCCATACCAGCCGGGCAGGGTGAGCCGGCACTGGCCCCAGCTGAACCCCCAGGGAATGGCGCGCAGGTCTTCGATGCGCTGCGTGGCCTTGCGCGACGCCGGGCGGGAGCCGATGTTGAGTTCTGCAATCTCGCGGATGGGCGTAGCACTGAAGAAGTACTCGGCAAAGCGCGGCGTTTCGTACACCAGCGCCCGGTAGGCGGCCATGCTGTGTTGCGAAAGGGTGTTCGCGGCCGGCGCGTCGCGGGTGGGCTGGAGCAGCGTGGCTTCCAGGGTGGCGGCCACCAGCGTTTCCAGATTGCGCCGGCCGATTTCGGGGTTGGCGTATTTGGAGCCAATGACTTCGCCCTGCTCGGTGAGGCGGATCTGGCCGCGCACGGTTCCAGGTGGCTGCGCCAGGATCGCCTGGTAGCTCGGTCCACCGCCGCGCCCGACGGTGCCGCCCCGGCCGTGGAACATGCGCAGCTGGATGTGGCCCCCACGCTCCCCCGCTGCGCGAGGTCCGCTGCCCCCCGAGGGGGCTGCCCCGCCTTGGGACGGCCCG
>JALORL010000330.1 GCA_025458915.1 Hydrogenophaga sp. | reverse complement strand
CTGGGGAACCACCGCCGGGCCCAGGGCCAGCAGCAGATACAGAAGCACGATCGGCGTGCCGCGGGACATCGTTGTTTTTTGTGCCATGGGGGTGTGTTCGGTGGCTGCGGATTTGACGCTCCGTGCAGGCGGTGCGTCCTGTGGAAATTGACCCGGTGGGGTTCCTGTTCATGGGGTCCGAAAAGCGGGCGGCATCGGCGCTCAATCAGCGCGCAAACAACCGCCAGACGGTCATGTCCTCCAGTGCTGCCGACGTGTACGTGTCGGCCATCACGACGCTGCCCTTGCGGCGCCCGAGCCAGCGGCGGATGGCAGCAGCCAGTTCGGGGGTCAATGCCATCTCCAGATCATCCAGGAGCACCAGTTCAGCCCTGGAAAGCATGGCCCGCGCCAACAGCAGCCGCCGGCGCTCATTGTCCGAGAGATCGGTTCCCCCCCAACGCAGTCGGCCATCCAGCCCGCCCAGGCGGTCGACCAGGGGTTGCAGGCCCACCTCCTTGAGCACGGTGAGGATGCGCTGGTCCGCCGGCCGCCGCGGCGAGCCGAACGTGGCCGCCCGCCGCAGACTGCCCGCCAGCAGCGGCGCCGTGGCATTCACCAGGGTGATGGCGCTGCGCTCCTGCGGCGGTTGCCGGCGCCGTGCCGCGGGCTTTGCGCCGGGAGCGCTCAGCGCACACGCCAGCGCTTCCAGCCACTGCTGGCGCAGGCCCTGTTCTTCGGCCTGCAACAACACTTTCTGGCCGGGTGCAAGCGGCGAAGTCACTGGAACCAGGTCGTCGCTGCACACCTCGTGGACCCCGACGGCGCCGGGCAGGTCCGGCACAAACCCCTGCGCCCGGGACGGTGGCGGGCCGGTATCCCCATCTTCGTCGGCGGCGCTGTCCAGCCAGGGTTGGACCCGGGCCTTCACCACCTGCCAGGCGGCGTGCTTGTCCCACACGCCCGCGAGCTCCCGCAGTCCGGGAACCATGAGCCCGACGACGGCCAGGCAGGCGGCCGCGTCGGCGGCCGGCATCTGCAACGCCATGGCCACGGCCAGCACCCAGGCCACCGCCAGGCCCCTGATCCCGTCGGGTACCGAGCGCATCAGACCGTGAAGGTTCTGGCGGCGAACCGCTTCCTGTTCAAGCCGGTGCATGCGCCGGTCCAGCGCGCTGGTTTCCCTGGGCATCCGGCCCGCAAGGGCCAGCGCCTGCGCGTGTGGCAGGCGTTCGACCAGAAACCGCGCCACACCCCAGCGCGAGCGCCGCAGGCCGGTGTGGGCCGCAGCCAGCCGCATGGACACCGCGTACATGCCGAGCAGGCCGGCAGCCATGCACGCCACGACGCCCAGCATCAGCGGGGCGGGCATCCACCACACCAGGAACAGGGCAAGAACGCCCAGGCGAACCGCCGACACCAGGGCGCGCAGCACCCCCTGCCCGATCCACAGCCGGATCGCAGCCAGGTCGCCGGTCAGCCGCTGGACGGAATCGAGTTGCGGCGGTTGCCCGGATCGGGCGTTCGCAGGGACGGACAACGCCTGGAACAGGCACCGACGGACCGCGCTCGCGTAGCGCTGCCCAAGCCGTTCCCCGCTGCTTTTTTCCTGCCACCGGGCCACACCCAGCAGCACACCGGTCACCACCACCAGCACCAGCGGCCAGACCGCCCGGCGCCCACAACCCGGGCCAGGGCGCCGGCGGCAGCCAACGCTCAACCATGCTGGCGCCAGCCGGCGGGTTGTGCAGCTGCGGCGGGCGCCATGCGCCGTTGCGGGACCTGCAGCAACAGCGCGGCTGCCGTGGCGGCGTCGCGCAGGGCTTCGCGGGAATACACCGGCAGGTTTGTGGCCTGGCGCGCTTCCTGCACGTTCAGGGGCGACGCGGTCATCAGTCCCGTGAGTCCGAGCAACTGGTGGCCAAGCGCCTGCACCCTGGCCTGGCCACCCACCGCCGCCAGCGCATCGGGCGCCGCAAACAGGAAGGCGCCGAAGTGCTTGTGCACATAGTCGTCACGCAGCAGCGCGCAGGCTTCTTCCTGCAGCACCCCGTCGGCGAATTCCACCACCGCAACTTCGCACCCGGCAGCCTCGGCCGCTCCAAGCAGGGTGTCAAGGGCCGCGCGCAGCCGCTGCAGCGGCTGCCGGTAGGTGGACACCATGCCCGCATCGGTGAAGTCGGTGACGAAGCTGGCGCCGGCGTCGTGGTAGGCCCACCAGTCACCGAAGGCCCCCGTTCCGGTTCCAGGCCGTGCACCAGCGAGGCGACGGCGGCCGTCTTGCCGGCGTTCATGGACGCGCCCACCACACCCATGACCTTCATGCCGCCACCGTAGGCTAGGTTCGGCATGGCAAAGCGGGACAGGTTCACCGGCTGGCCGGCTGCATCGACCAGCAACCCCAGCGGCTGCACCCGGGTGGGCGCCTTCATGCGCGCATGCCGTTCCCGTACCGTGCCGAGGCAACCGCCACCGGCCAGCAGATCGGCGCCATGCTCTTCCAGCTGCGCTACGCCCTCGAACTGGTCGCTGGCGTAGCGTGCGCCGCAGGCCACGACGATCAGGTCGCCCTCGTACAGGTCGCTGTGGCGGCCCTCCGAGAGCTGCAGCCGCGGGTGGGCGCCCACCTGCACCACGCGGCCCAGCACCAGGTCGCCGGACACGGCGCCGCCAACGCGCTCCTGGATGCCGTGGACCGTTTCCCGCTGGACACGCCGGGTGGAAAAGGCCCATTTGGCGGCCCTGAGGGTGTGTTCGATCATGAAGGTCTGTTCGTTGTGCATGGGGTTCTCCCGGTAACAAGGGTTGTGGAAAGCGGTGGTTGGAACGAAGGTGGGCGGGGGTTCAGGCGGCGCGCTGCAGATCCGCCGCATGGGGGTCGGCCATGGGAAGCACCGCCCGGACCAGCGCCCCCGACGCCAGGCATTGCCGGAAGTCGTGTCCAGCGCCCGGCAGAACCGTCAAGGTGGCGCGCGGCGTCAACCCCCGCTGCCGTGCCTGCTGGTTCAGGGCCAGCACCCAGCGCCTGGCGCGCTCCAGCCGGTGGCTGCCCTGCAGCGCGTTGATGCGCGCATCGTTGCGGGTGTGCGGGTCGGCCACACAGTCCTGCGCGCCGACAAACACCTGCGTCGGCACCTGCAGAAAGCGGGACAGGTTGTGCCTGGCGGCTTGCGCGATCAGGCCCGCCGGGCCCGTGGCCGCGCCCAGGCCGGCGGGGTACGGTTCATCCTCCGTTGGCCAGGTGAACCAGCCGCTGGCACAGACGTTCAGCTGCACCACCCGGTGCGGGTGCAGCAGGCCGAAGCGGTGCACGAACTGCGCCCCGCCGGAATAGCCGAACAGGCACACCCTGCGCGTGTTGACCCGCCACCGGAAAGCCACCAGCTCGAGCAGGCGGATCAGGGCCAGATCGGCGCGCTGTCCCCGGGCCCCCAGCCGCTGGTAGCCGGGCCAGGACGTTTCGTCGAAACGGGGAGCAATCACCATGCGCCCCTGGGATGCCGCCTGGCCGCCGAAGCGGACTGCCTGATTCCGGGCGTCACGGCCGATTCCATGCACCGCCACCAGCGGCGCAGCGTCGGGATCGATCGACGGGGGAATGGCCAGCCAGCCGCCCAGGCCTTGAAACACAGACGGGTTGATGTTCACCAGACGGGTGCCGCCAGGGTCGGGTAGGGATGCTTGCGCGTTGGTTTGCATGGGGGTTGTGAAAGGGTTTTCCGATGCCAGCAAGAACGCCCACCGGCCGCCTTTATTCCGGTCCGGGCGATCGGCTATGTTTCAATCTGTTCGCTGGCGCCTGGCCAGCGCTTGCGCCGCCCCGTTCACGCGGGCACAGGCGAAAAAAAACCGGGTTTGCTGTCGCCGCGCAGGAATAAACCAGGCGTTGGTGCGTTGTCCCCGTAACGAAACTTCACAACCTGATGAGCGATGTCCGAGAAGAACTGGTCCGTTTGCTGCCCCAGCTCAGGCGATTTGCCTACGGTCTGGCCGGGAACCGCGACGATGCCGACGATCTGGTGCAGGCCGCCTGCGAACGGGCGCTTGAGCACATCGACCAATGGGAGCCCGGCACCCGGCTCGACAGCTGGATGTACAAGATCGTCCAGAACCTCTGGTTCGACCGTCTGCGCAGCCGCAAACTGCGCGGCGACGCGGTCGACACGGAAACCCTGGAGCCACAGGCCGACGAAAACGCCCACCGCGCGCCCGAACTGCGCAGCGACCTCTCGCGGGTGTCGGACGCTCTGCAGCGCCTGCGACCGGAACACCGCGAACTGCTGCTGCTGGTGTGCGTGGAAGAGCTCTCCTACAAGGAAGCCGCCGCGCTTCTGGGCATTCCCATGGGCACGGTGATGAGCCGCCTGGCCCGCGCACGCCTTCAGCTGCAGGAACACCTGCGTCCAGCACCAGCCCACCAGGAGGGCCAGCCATGAACGACACCGACTTCGAAACCCTCATGGCCTACGCCGACGGCGAGCTCAGCGCCGAGCAGGCGCAGGCGGTGGAAGCCCGGCTGGCCGTGGACGCCGAGGCGCGCGAACTGGTCGAGCGCCTGCGCCAGACCCGCAGCGAACTCGCGGCCGAGATGGACGTCCTGCTCACCGAGCCCGTGCCCCAGCGTCTGATCGACACCGTGATGCACCACCCGATGGGTGCCATGGGCGGTCGGGCGCCGGCCACCGAAGCCGTTGCGCTGCGCCCGGTCGATGCCCGACCGCTGGACGCGTCCGCCCAGCCGTCATCCCGGGCCACCACCGCAACCACGACAGCG
>JALORL010000329.1 GCA_025458915.1 Hydrogenophaga sp. | reverse complement strand
GGCTGCAGCGGCGCCACGTTGGGCTTGGCTTCCCGGCGTTGCTGTTCCATCCAGGCCCGCAGTTCGTCGTGGTCGGCGCTGCAGCCGGCCAGCGTGCCCAGCGCGAGAAGGCCTGCGGCAAGAGATGTGGCTTTCATCGCGGCGCCCCCGGGCGCGGCGCGGGGCGTCGCTGCTGGGCGATCTCGGCCGCGTCGAGGTAACGGTAGGTGAAGGCCGTGGCTTCCATGGACAGGTTCCCGGTGGTGTCACGGGCGCCCACGGGCGCAAGGCTGATGTTCTGCAAGGTGACGATGCGCGAGAGGTTGGCCACGTCGGCAGCGAAGGAGCCGACATCGTGATACCGGCCTGTCACGCGGATGGCGATGGGCAATTCGGCGTAATAGTCCTTGATCTGCACCTGGCCGGGACGGAACAGCTCGAACTGCAGGCCGCGGCCCAGGCCGGCCTGGTTGATATCGGACAGCAGCGCGTCCATCTCGGCCTTGCCTGGCAACTGCTTCTCGAGCTGCGTCACGTATTCCTGAACCTGAAGCTTCTGCTTGCGGTACTCGTTCAGGTTCACGGCCTGGCCCAGCCGGTCCTTGTAGGTGGCTTGCAGCTGTGGTTCCTTGGCGCGCAGGTCTTCCAGCGCCTGCGTGGCGTCCGAGAGCAGCAGGAACCAGCCCAGGCCCACCACGAAGGCGCAGGCGGCCAGCCAGGTGGCGATCTTGGGCAGGGGCGGCCACTGGCCGGGCTCGTTGGGATTGAGGTTGCGGAACTGGGACGCCGCCTGGTCGACGAACCCGGTGACATCGAAACTCGTGGAGGGTCTGGCCATGCTGACCTCAGCTCGCTTTGGCTGCTGCAGGCGCAGCGCCGGGGGCTGCCGCGGGGGCGGCTGCAGCCGCAGGCGTCACCGCCTGCTGGCGCTTGATGGTGACGCGCATCGAGAAGTCGAAGAGCCTGCGCTGGTCACGTGCGGCGGCCGACGAGGCCCGGATCTCGACCAGATCCGGCTTTTCCAGCCAGGTCGAGTTGTAGAGCGTGTTGCGAAGGAACTCGGAAACGCGCTCGTTCGTCTGCGCCACGCCGGTGATGGAGATCACCTGGCCCGCCTGGCGCACGCTGGTCAGGAACACGCCTTCCGGCGTCTGCCGCACCAGTTCGTTGAGCAGGTGCACGGGCACGTTGCGGTCGTTCTGCAGGTCCTCCACGGCCCTCTTGCGCGCGTTGAGGGCGTCGATCTCGGCGCGCAGCGTGGCGATGTCCTTGATCTGCGCGTCAAGCCGGCTGATCTCGGCCTGCAGGAAGGCGTTGCGCGACTCCTGGTCGGCCGTCATCTGCCCCAGCACCGTGTACCAGATGCCGACGATGGCCACGCCGGCCACAGCGCAAGCCGCCAGGCTGGCGAAATAGGCCCGCTTGCGCTGACGCCGCTTTTCCTCGCGGTGCGGCAGCAGGTTGATCAGGATCACTGGAGGAACCTCCGCATCGCCAAACCACAGGCGGTCAGGTAGGAAGGTGCCTCGCGGCGCACGCGGCTTTCGCGCACGCTGGAGCCCAGCTGCATCTGGTCGAAGGGGTTCACCACGCTCGAGGCAAAGCCCGTGAGGTCGGTGACGCGGTCTTTCAGGCCCGGCAGCGTGGCGGTGCCGCCGGCCAGCATCACGTAATGCACCTTGTGGTGCGGCGTGCTGGTGAAGAAGTACTGCAGGGCCCGGCCGATTTCCTGTGACAGGCTGTCGACGAAGGGCGAGAGGATGGCGCTTTCGTAGTCTTCCGGCAGGTCGCCGCTGAGCTTCTTGGCCTCAGCCTCTTCGAAGCTGAAGCCGTACTGGCGGCTGATCAGCTGCGTGAGCTGGCTGCCCCCGAAGGCCTGGTCGCGGTCGTAGAGCATCTCGTCGTCGCGCAGCACCTTCAGGCTGGTGGTGTCGGCGCCGATCTCGAACAAGGCCACCAGGGCGTCGCGCCCTTCGTTGGGCAGTGCCGACACCACGCGCCCCATGGCCATGCGCGAGGCGTGCGATTCGATGTCCAGCACCACAGGCTTGAGGCCGGCGGCTTCGGCCAGGCCCTGGCGGTCTTGCACGCGGTCGCGGCGCGAAGCCGCGATGAGCACTTCCACGTCGCCGGCCGAGGTGGGGCTGGGGCCGACGACACAGAAGTCGAGGCTCACTTCGTCCAGCGAGAACGGGATGTACTGGTTGGCCTCGCTCTCGACCTGGATCTCCATCTCTTCTTCGCGCAGGCCGGCCGGGAGCATGATCTTCTTGGTGATGACCGCCGATTGCGGCATCGCCATCACCACCTGCTTGGTCTTCGTGCCGCTTTTCTGCACCACGCGTTTCACGGCCGCGGCAACCTCGTCGAACTTCTCGATCTGGCCGTCGGTGATCCAGCCCTTTTCGAAGGGCTCGGAGGCAAAACGCTCGAGCACGTATTCGCCGCTGGCGGTCTGGTCCAGTTCAACCAGCTTCACGCTGGACGAACTGATGTCCAGCCCGATCATGGGCGGGTATTTGCGGCCCAGCAATGTGTCCAGAAAACCCAAGTCTCACACT
>JALORL010000328.1 GCA_025458915.1 Hydrogenophaga sp. | reverse complement strand
AAGACGTGCTCTACCAGATCAAGGCCGTGCCCGGTGTGGCACGCACCACCAGCACGGTGGTGCTGAACACCGAGTTCGAGCGTTAGAGACAAGGGCGCGCATACCTATCTGCGAAGTGCCCTTCCCGGCGCGCGATGCCCCCTTGTCCAGGGCACCCGTGGAACCGGCTCAGCCGGGCCGCAGGGTGCGTCCCCCTGCCCAGCGGCGCAGCCGCGCCAGAGCGGGGGGAAGCCGCGTCAGCAGCGCAGGGGGGTGCGCCAAGCACCGCCGGCGCGAAATGCCCCCTTGTCCAGGGCACCCGTGGAACCGGCTCAGCCGGGCCGCAGGGTGCGTCCCCCTGCCCAGCGGCGCAGCCGCGCCAGAGCGGGGGGAAGCTGCGTTCAGCAGCGCAGGGGGGTGTTACGAACCCAACGCGGCTTCAATGTCCTTGCCCAGCTTCTCCGGAGCATCCTGCGGCGCGTAGCGTTTGATCACCCGGCCGTCCTTGCCGACCAGGAACTTGGTGAAGTTCCACTTGATGGCCTTGCTGCCCAGCAGGCCTGGCGCCTCGGCGGTGAGCCACTGGTACAGCGGGTGGGCCCCCGAGCCGTTGACGTCGATCTTGCCCATCATCGGGAAGCTCACGCCGAAGTTCTTCTGGCAGAAGGCGCCGATCTCCTCGTTGCTGCCTGGGTCCTGGCTGCCGAACTGGTTGCAGGGAAAGCCCAGCACGACCAGGCCGCGTTCGCCGTAGGTCTGGTGCAGCTTTTCCAGGCCGCCGAACTGCGGCGTGAAGCCGCAGGCGCTGGCGGTGTTCACGATCAGCAGGGCCTTGCCCCGGAACTGGTCGAGTGCCACGGGTTGTCCGTCGATGGAGAGGGCTTCGAAGTCGTAGATGCTGGGCATGCCGCGGTCTTTCCTGCAGGTTTGAGAGGACAAAGCGCCATTGTGGAGCGCGCCCGGGGTCGGCGTGCAGCGTGTCACACCGGAGTCCGGTTGCGCGAGCCGGGCATTTGCAATCCCGTGCATACTTATTGGTAATAAATTGTTGCTTGCTCGGAGGGATTCGATCCATGGCCGCTGTCTACACCGTTGCGCTGGTGGGGTTCTCCCAGAGCGAATCGGCCACCTTTGAATCCTTCTTCCGGCTGGCGTCCCGCCGCCCACCCGCCTACGAGGTGCAGGACGAGGTCTCCGATGCCCAGTTCCTGGTCGTCAACGGCGACAACCTGCAGGCGGTGAACCTGGTTCGCCACGCTGGGCTGCCAGGCCGGGTGTTGCTGCTGGGCCAGTCCGATGCCGGCACCGGCTGGCCGCTGCAGCGCAAGCCGGTGAAGCTGGTGGGCGTGCTGGCGGCGCTGGATGCGCTGGCCGGCGTGCGGCCGGGCACACCCAAGGCCAGCCCAGCGCCCGTCGGCCCGAGCGAATCGCTGCTGCAGGGGTTGGACGAAAGCATGCGCCCGGCCGGTCGGCGTTCTGCTGCGCCGGCTGCCCCCGCCGTCGCCGCGCCTGCGCTGGTGCCCGCCCGCAAGCGCGGTCGCGGTGCTCCTGACACCGATTTTCAGGCCACCCGCCCGATGCCCCGCGAGGCCATGCCGCCACCGGCGCCCGCCACACCCAGGGCCGCATCGCCGCGCGAGGGCGTGGTGCGTCTGACCGATTTCGGTGGCTTTGACGAGATGCCGTTCCCCCCGGCGCGCCCGATCGGCCGAAGCGGCAACGCCACCCACCCACCCGCGCAGGACAAGACAGCCGTGCCGGAGGCGGCGCGCGGAGACATGCTGCTGGTGGCCGAGAGCCTGGTGGAAGGCCGGATCCTGCACAAACGCTTTCAGAAATACGGTCTGACCATCGATTGGTCACGCGAAGCCAAGCAGGCGCTGGTCATGCTGGAGCAGCACGCCTACCGCCTGGTGGTAATCGACCGCCTCAGCGGCGAACCCGATGCGCTGCAGGTGTGCCGGTTCGCCAAACAGAAAAAGAGCAACCGCCGCATGCCGGTGGTGTTCATGTTCGCGCCCACCGCCGGCAGCATGGACCGGGTGAAGGCCGGCCTGGCGGGCAGCGATGCCTATCTGTCGCGTTCCGTCAGCGAGGCGGACCTGTACCGTACCCTGGCGAACCACCGTCTGGTGAGCCTGGACGGTTTTGCCCGAACGAACATTGGGTGAAACCCCCCTGCGCCGCTTCGCGGCTTCCCCCCTTTGTAGCGCGCCGCTGTGCGGCGCTTCAAGGGGGGACGGCATCTCGGGCCGGCGGAGCCGGCCCTTGCTGCCCCTGGTTACAGGCACTTCGCGCCGGAACGGCACTTTGTGCATGGCGCTCAGAAGTTTGAGGCGCTTTTGAACTTCGTGTTGGGGTCGCCCGCCCAACCCGTTCGCCTTGAGCCTGTCCTGAGCTTGTCAAAGGGGGCTCATCCAAACGCAGGCGAGCATCCGCCACAAACCAAGCGCTCTTCGGCGCACGTGCCTCCATCCAGGGCACCCGAGGATCCGGCTTCGCCGGTCCAAGGGGTGCGTCCCCCTGCCCAGCGGCGCAGCCGCGCCAGAGCGGGGGGAAGCCGCGTCAGCGGCGCAGGGGGGTGTTCAGAAGCTTTCCGGAGCACGTGCCTCCATTCAGGGCACCCGAGGATCCGGCTTCGCCGGTCCAAGGGGTGCGTCTCCCCTTGAAGCGCCGCGCAGCGGCGCGCTACAAAGGGGGGAAGCCGCGCAGCGGCGCAGGGGGGTTATCCATGGAGATCATCGCGACGCGCGCCGAAGGCGGTGATGGCCATGAAGGCCGACCAGCCGATGGCGGTGGAAAAGGCGTACATCGCGCCCAGCAGCAGGATGCAGGCCTGCTCGTTGAAGTTCTGCACGGCAATCGAGCGGCCGGCGCCCATGAGGTTGTGGCCGCGGTGCTGCAGCAGCGCGTTCATCGGCACCACCAGGAAGCCACCCAGCCCGCCCAGCAGAACCAGGAAGGGCGCGGCCACCCACACGTTGTCGATGAAGTTCATCAGGATCACCAGCATGCCCATGCCGATGCCCAGCGGCATCACGCGGGTGGCCTGATCCAGCCGCATGCGCATCGACGCCACCACCGCGCCCACGGCCGTGCCCACCGCCACCACGCCCACCAGCGCCGAAGCCTGCGTGGTGGTGTAGCCCAGCGCTGCACCGGCCCAGGCCAGCACGATGTACCGCAGGTTGCCGCTCACGCCCCAGAACAGCGTGGTGGTGGCCAGCGAGATCTGGCCCAGTCGGTCGCGCCACAGGCGGGAGTTGCAGCGCCAGAAATCGGGGAGCAGCGCCAGCGGGTTCTTCGGCATGGGCCGGGGCGTCACACCGGTCAGCGGAATGCGGGTGTTGAACCAGGCGGCCAGCGCGTACACGCTCACCAGCGCTGCCACGGCCGCTTCGGGCGCCGATGCGATCCCGGTCTCCAGGCCGGGGATGTCCACCGCGAGCAGGTAGCCCGACAGCCACGGCCCCACCAGCTGCCCACCCAGCAGAACGCCCAGGATGATGGAGGCAATCGTCAGGCCCTCGATCCAGCCGTTGGCCTTGACCAGTTGGGATGGTGGCAGCAACTCGGTGAGGATGCCGTACTTGGCCGGCGAATACGCTGCCGCACCCAGACCCACCAGGGTGTAGGCCAGCAGCGGGTGTACGCCGAACAGCATGAGCAGGCAGCCGACCACCTTGATGGCGTTGCTGATGAACATGACCTGGCCCTTGGGCCGGGCGTCGGCAAAGGCCCCCACGAACGGCGCCAACACCACATAGAACAGCGCGAACAGCGGCACCAGCGCCGCACTCTGCCATTCGGGTTCGCCGCGCGTGCGCAGCAGTTCAATGGCGGCCACGAACAGCGCGTTGTCAGCCAGGGAGCTGAAAAACTGCGCCGTCATGATGGTGTAGAAGCCGCGCTTCATGGCGATGAAAAGGTCTCCAGGGCCGGTGTGCAGTCAGGGCCTGGTGCGGCGCTTTTGTGCGAAAGTTCGACGTGCGGTTTCCAGCGATGCGGGGTTATAGCACGCGGTCTGTGACGGCCTGCATGCCCCTTCTCCCGCCGTGTGCGGTAGTGGACAAGCCCCGAAATCCTTGTGCTGCCCCCGAAATCTACCCCGCCGTTCTCCGGGTCTGCCCTCTTCTCTTAGCCCAACCGCCACCATGCCGCGTCCCATCCTGGCCACCGTGCACCCCGAGGCCTTGCGCCACAACCTGCAACGCGCCCGCGATTGCGCGCCCGACGCCCGGGTCTGGGCGGTGGTCAAGGCCAACGCCTACGGCCACGGCATCGAACGTTGCTTCGACGGCCTGCGCTCGGCCGACGGCTTTGCGTTGCTCGACCTGGAAGAAGCCGAGCGCATCCGCGCGCTGGGCTGGCGTGGGCCGGTGCTGCTGCTCGAAGGCGTGTTCGAGCCGCGCGACCTGGAGCTGTGTTCGCGCCTGCAGCTGTGGCACACGGTGCATTGCACCGAACAGGTCGACTGGCTCGCCGCGCACAAGACGCACCAGCCGCACCGGGTGTTCCTCAAACTGAACTCCGGCATGAACCGGCTGGGCTTCACGCCGGCCGCGTTCCGCGCCGCCTGGGCGCGCCTGAACGCGTTGCCGCAGGTGGACGAAATCTCGCTCATGACCCACTTCAGCGACGCCGACGGCGCGCGCGGCATCGAACACCAGGTGGCGGCCTTTGCGGCAGCCACCGCCGACCTGCCCGGTGAGCGCACCCTGTGCAACAGCGCCGCCATCCTGCGCCACGCGCGCCAGACGCTGCAACCGCAGGCCCAGGAAGCCCTGGCCCAGACCCTGGCGGCCGACTGGGTGCGCTCGGGCATTGCCACCTACGGCGGTGCACCCGACCACCCGCAGCGCACGGCAGCCGACTGGAACCTGCAGCCCGCGATGACCTTGTCTAGCCGGTTGATCGCGGTGCAATCGCTGCAGCCCGGCGACACCGTGGGCTACGGCTCGGCCTTTACCGCCGACCGTGCCATGCGCATCGGCGTGGTGGCCTGCGGATACGCCGACGGGTATCCGCGCCACGCGCCCACCGGAACGCCGGTGCTGGTGGACGGCGTGCGCACCCGGGTGGTCGGCCGGGTGAGCATGGACATGATCACGGTGGACCTCTCGCCCCTGGACGAAACGGGCCGCGCCTGCGGCCTGGGCAGCGAGGTGGTGCTGTGGGGCCGCGCTGCCTGCGGCGCGGTGCTGCCGGTGGACGCGGTGGCCACGGCGGC
>JALORL010000327.1 GCA_025458915.1 Hydrogenophaga sp. | reverse complement strand
GCCGGCATGACGGCCGAAGAAATCGAATACGCCAAGCTCATGGGCAAGGACCCGGGAACGGAGAAGAGTTCCGGATTCCCGCAGCCCCTGGAGGTGGCCAAGGCCAGCTGGGGCCATCTGTCCGACCCGTTCTACGACCGGGGCCCGAACGACAAGGGCATCGGCATCCAGCTCGGACATTCGCTGGCGCGCGTGGGCGCCGGCTTTCTGCTGGCCATGGCGGTGGCCATTCCGCTGGGGTTCGCCATCGGCATGTCACCGCTGATGCGCAAGGCCTTCGACCCGTTCGTGCAGGTGCTCAAACCCATCAGCCCGCTGGCCTGGATGCCGCTGGCGCTCTACACGCTGAAAGACTCGGACGTGAGCGGCATCTTCGTCATCTTCATCTGCTCGGTGTGGCCGATGCTGATCAACACCGCATTTGGCGTGTCCGCCGTGAAGCGCGAGTGGCTCAACGTGGCCAGCACGCTGGAGGTGAACCCGCTGCGCAAGGCCTTCCGGGTGATCCTGCCGGCGGCTGCGCCCACCATCCTCACCGGCATGCGCATCAGCATGGGCATCGCCTGGCTGGTGATCGTGGCGGCCGAGATGCTGGTGGGCGGCACCGGCATCGGCTACTTCGTGTGGAACGAGTGGAACAACCTGTCGCTGTCCAACGTGATCTTTGCCATTGCGGTGATCGGCGTCGTCGGCATGTTCCTGGATCTCATGTTTGCCCAGCTGCAGAAGGCGGTGACCTATGTGGAGTGACACCAGCGTGCGCGAAAGCGCAGCCCTTTCCCCATCCCCCGAAGCCTCCCCCGCACCGGCCCCAACGAAAGCGACCCCCATGACCGGTTTCCTCAAAGTCGAACAGCTTGCCAAGGCCTTCCATGCCGAGAAACCGGTGTTTGCCGACGTCAATTTCACCATCGACAAGGGCGAGTTCGTCTGCATCATCGGCCACAGCGGCTGTGGCAAGACCACCATCCTCAACGTGCTGGCCGGGCTGGACACTGCCACCAGCGGCCACTGCTTCATGGATGGGCGCGAGATCAACGGCCCCAGCCTGGAGCGCGGCGTGGTGTTCCAGAGCCACGCACTCATGCCCTGGCTCACGGTGCGGCAGAACATTGCCTTCGCGGTGAAGTCGCGCTGGCCGCAATGGGACCGCAGTGCCATCAACGCCCATGTGGAAAAGTTCGTGGCGCTGGTTGGCCTGAGTCCCGCCATCGACAAGAAGCCCAGCCAGCTCTCCGGTGGCATGAAGCAGCGCGTGGGCATTGCACGCGCCTTCGCCATCCAGCCCAAGATGCTGCTGCTGGACGAACCGTTTGGTGCGCTGGATGCGCTCACGCGCGGCACCATCCAGGACGAGCTGATGGGCATCGTGCGCGAGACGCAGCAGACCGTCTTCATGATCACGCACGATGTGGACGAAGCCATCCTGCTGGCCGACCGCATCCTGCTGATGACCAATGGCCAGGAAACCGCGCAGGGCTATGTGCCCGGCGGCATGGCCGAGGTGGTGGTGAACCCGCTGCCGCGCAGCCGCACGCGGGCGCAGTTGCACCACCTCGATGGGTACTACGACCTGCGCAACCACATCGTGGATTTTCTGGTCACGCGTGCGCGTGCCCATTGAACCCCCCGCGTCGCCTTCGGCGCCACCCCCCTCAGGGAGGGGGGCGATACCAGCGGCCCGGCAAAGCCGGTTCCGCGGTATCCCTGGATAACTTCCCTTCGTTCCAAGTTTTTCTTTTCACCAACCACCAACCATCAAGAGGCAACACCATGAGCCGACTCGACGTCACCGAAAAAATCATCAACACCAAGGTCACCAAAGGCCTGAGCTGGGCCGATGTGGCCAAGAAGGTGGGCCAGTCCAAGGAATGGACCACGGCCCTGTGTCTGGGTCAGATGACGGCCACGCCGGCGCAGGCCAAAGTGCTGGGCAAGATCTTTGGCCTGTCGACCGAGGAGCAGAAGTGGCTGATGGTGGTGCCCTACAAGGGCTCGCTGCCCACCAGTGTGCCGACCGACCCGCTGATCTACCGCTTCTACGAGCTGGTGAGCGTGTACGGCACCACCTTCAAGGAACTGATCCACGAAGAGTTCGGCGACGGCATCATGAGCGCCATCGACTTCAAGATGGACATGCAGCGCCAGGCCGACCCGAATGGCGACCGCGTGCAGATCGTGATGTCGGGCAAGTTCCTTCCGTATAAGCAGTACTGATCCCCCCGCCGCGCTGACGCGCGACCCCCCTTGAAAGGGGGGCGGCGGCTTGGGCCGGCGGAGCCGGACCCTTGCTGCCCCTGGATCAGGCACTTTCTCCGGCCATGTTTGAGGTGTATCGCTTATGGAACTTCGACCTCCTCTGCCACCTTTTACCGCTGAGACCGCCGCACAGAAAGTGCGCATGGCGGAGGACGCGTGGAATGCGCGCGACCCGGACCGGGTGGTCAAGGTCTACACCGAGGACACGCGCTGGCGCAACCGGGCGGAGTTTCCGGTCGGGCGGGAGGCGGTGCATGCGTTTCTGGTGCGCAAGTGGGCGAAGGAG
>JALORL010000072.1 GCA_025458915.1 Hydrogenophaga sp. | reverse complement strand
AATGTCTGGCTCATGACCGCAGGCAGGCCACCCTCCACCAGCGAGGGAATGCGCTGCTGCTGGCGCGCCTTGGGGTCGGCGTGGAAGGGCACCAGCGGGTTCAGGCACAGCAGCAGGTCGATGCCCTCCTCCAGCGCCACGGTGGCGTGCAGGGTTTTCTTCAGCGCACCGTCCACATAGTGCTTGCCGTTGATCTGCACCGGCGGGAACAGGCCGGGCAGGGCGGCGCTGGCTTGCACCGCGCGCGAGATGGGCACATGGTCCCAGCCGGGCCGGCCGAACGGCGCTGCATCCCCGGTGTCCAGCTCGGTGGCCACCAGCGTGAGCCGTGCGCGCAATTGCCGGAAGTCGTTGCTGCGGCCGGCGCGGGAAAACAGCTGTTCCAGCTTGAGGTGAATGGCCTCGTTGTCGAGAACGCCTGTGGGCAGCGCTGCCCCCACCCGTTCCAGGGCATGCGCCAGCGGCTTGCGCTGCACCCCCCACGCCCACAGGGCGCTGCCCAGCAGGCCAGGCAACCGCTGCAGCCGACCGCCCAGCTCGGACCATGCCGGCTTCATGAGCCATGACGGATCGAAGTTCTCGTCGGTGGGACGGTCCTCAATGAAGGACTCGCACAGCTGGCGGGGGCTCAGGCCGTTGGCCAGACCGGCTGCAATGAACCCGCCAGCCGACACGCCGATGTAGTGGTCCAGATGGTTGAAGTCCAGACCCTGCAGACTGTCGCTGAGCGCACAGAGCGCCCCGATCTCGTAGATGGCACCGAGCGGGCCGCCACCCGCCAGCGCCAGCGCGACCCGGGTCTGCCGGTGCTTGGCCGTGCGGCGTGTTGCGCGGCGCGGAGCACCAGGACGAGAGGGTGCGCTCGGAGAGGTCATGCGTTTGAGTGTAGACGGCAAGTGCGTTGCAAACTGCTGCGTTGCAGCAACGTGGTTGGACGAAAAAAAGGGGCGTCCAGCGCCCCTTGCCTGGCCCGCCGCAGCGGGTCACCCGGGCTTTCAGTCGGCCTTGGCGGCCGTGGCCTTGGGCACGCTGGTCTTGCGGGCAGCGGTCTTGGTGGCGGCGGGCTTGGCAGCCTTGGCGGGAGCCGCCTTGCGGGCAACGGCCTTGCGGGGCGCTGCAGGCTTGGCTGTGGCCACGGGCTTGCCGCTCAGGCGCTGCACGTGCACGGTGAGCTCGTCGATGCGGGCGATCAGCGCGTCCACGTCGCGGGCCGATGGCACGCCCAGCTTGTTCAGCGCCTTGGCCACGCGCTCTTCAAACAGGTTCTCCAGCTTGTCCCACTGGCCGGTGGCCTTGGACGAGATTTCATTGGCCATGGAGCTCACGCGGCTGGAGGCCTCGGAGATGCGTTCTTCGGCCACAGCCTGGGTCTTGCGCTGGATGGACAGGCCTTCCTTGACCAGCGATTCAAAGGCCTTGCCCCCTTCTTCCTGGGCCTTGGAGAAGGCGCCCAGACCGGCCAGCCAGATCTGCTGCGCGGAATCCTTGATGGCACCGGCCAGCGGTGAGGCGGCGGCGGAGGATTTGCTGGAGGCGGTGGATTTCTGGACCTTCTTGACCATGGTGATTCCTTTGGTGAGCAATAAAACGGTGGGATGCGCTCGGCCTGCAGAGGCCAGCCGGTGCGCGGTGATGGTGACAATGTAGGGCCGCGAACCCCGGGTTGTGTAGGGGCGCGCGACTAATCTGGACGCCCCACACGCGGGTTTCTGCGGACGGGTGCGGGTGCGGCGCTGGTGAAAAATGCGGGATCATTTCAACCCCCAGAAACCCCAAGGAGATCGCGATGCATTACTTCGTCACCGGCGCCACAGGCTTCATCGGCAAGCGGCTTGTCAAGAAACTGCTGGAGCGCAAGGGGGCGGTGGTGCATTTCCTGATCCGCCAGGAAAGCGAAGGCAAGGTGGCGGACCTGCGCAGCTACTGGGGTGTGAGCGCGGCGCGCGCGGTACCGGTGTTTGGTGACCTGACCGCCAAGAAGCTCGGCGTGAGTGCCGACGCCACCAAAGCGCTCAAGGGGCAGATCGACCACTTCTACCACCTGGCCGCGGTGTACGACCTGGAGGCCGATGCCGAGAGCCAGATCGCGGTGAACGTGGACGGCACGCGCAACACGGTGGACTTTGCCAAGGCCATTGGCGCCGCACACTTCCACCACGTGTCATCCATTGCCGCGGCTGGCCTGTACGAAGGCGTGTTCCGCGAAGACATGTTCGACGAGGCCGAGGGTCTGGACCACCCCTACTTCATGACCAAGCACGAGAGCGAGAAGATCGTGCGCCAGGAAAGCAAGCTGAACTGGACGGTGTACCGCCCGGCCGCCGTGGTGGGCGACAGCACCACCGGCGAGATGGACAAGATCGACGGGCCCTACTACTTCTTCAAGTTGATCCAGCGCCTGCGCCAGATCCTCCCCCCCTGGATGCCCAGCGTCGGTCTGGAAGGCGGGCGCATCAACATCGTGCCAGTGGACTTCGTGGTCGCAGCCCTCGACCACATCAGCCACCAGAAGCGCGGCAGCGGGGCCTGCTTCCACCTGGTGGACCCGATGGGCTACCGCGTGGGCGACGTGCTCGACATCCTGAGCAAGGCCGCGCACGCGCCAAAGATGAACCTGTTCGTCAACGCAGC
Source organism: Hydrogenophaga sp. (assembly GCA_025458915.1). Classification (GTDB taxonomy): domain Bacteria; phylum Pseudomonadota; class Gammaproteobacteria; order Burkholderiales; family Burkholderiaceae_C; genus Hydrogenophaga. The sequence continues at coordinate 7,097 of JALORL010000072.1, read as the reverse complement.
GCTCATGGGCTTCATTCCCAAGAGCGTGAAGAAGGGCCTGATGGCGCTGGCGCCGGTGCGCCGGGTGTACAAGGCCATCATGCAGGACCTCGGGCTGCCCGAGGACATGATGACCTTCGTCAACTACCCCACGCGCTTCGACTGCCGCGAAACGCTGGCTGCGCTCAAGGGCAGCGGCATTGCCTGCCCCAACTTCAAGGACTACGCCTGGCGGCTGTGGGACTACTGGGAACGCCACCTCGACCCCGACCTGCACATCGATCGCAGCCTCAAGGGCACGGTGGCGGGCAAGGTGGTGCTGGTCACCGGCGGCAGTTCGGGCATCGGGCTGGCGGCGGCGCACAAGTTTGCCGAGGCCGGCGCCATCACCATCATCTGCGGTCGCGACCAGGACAAGCTGGACGAGGCCTGTGCCGAAGCCAAGGACCGGGGCTACCAGTTCGCGGCCTACCCGGCCGACATCGCCGACATGGCCGACTGCGACCGCTTCATCCAGTTGCTGGTCGAGAAACACGGGGGTGTGGATTTCCTGATCAACAACGCCGGCCGCTCGATCCGCCGCGCCATCGAAGCCAGCTACGACCGGTTCCACGACTTCGAGCGCACCATGCAGCTCAACTACTTCGGCTGCCTGCGCGTGACCATGGGGCTGCTGCCGGGCATGGTGGCCAAGCGCAAGGGGCACATCGTCAACATCAGCTCGATTGGCGTGCTGACCAATGCCCCGCGCTTCTCCGCGTACGTGGCCAGCAAGGCGGCGCTGGACGCATGGACGCGCTGCGCCAGCAGCGAGTTCGCCGACCAGGGCATCAGCTTCACCACCATCAACATGCCGCTGGTGCGCACGCCCATGATTGCGCCGACGCAGATCTACAAGAACGTGCCCACGCTCTCGCCCGAAGAAGCCGCCGACATGATCGCCCAGGCCTGCATCTTCAAGCCGGTGCGCATAGCCACCCGCTTGGGTGTGACCGGTCAGGTGCTGCACGCCTTCGTGCCACGCGTGGCGCAGATCGTGATGAACACCAGCTTCCGCATGTTCCCGGATTCGTCGGCGGCCAAGGGCGAGAAGGGCGCCAAGCCGCAGCTCTCGGCCGAAGCGGTGGCGATGCAGCAGATGATGCGGGGCATCCACTTCTGAGAGCCTATTCCACGCTGCCTGCAATCTCCGCAAAGGGCACGCCTGCGGCCGGTGCTGCGTCTGCCGCAGAGCGCTTCCGTGGTGTTTCCGGGTGGCGGCTTGGTGCGCGGATCCTGCCGGGCGCCGGCCCTAGAATTTGGGGTTGCCCGTTCTCCTGGAAACCTGCATGACCACGCCTCCCAACATCACCTCCATTGCGCCGCGCGACCGGGCCGAGATCCTGGCCCAGGCCCTGCCTTACATCCGCAAGTACCACGGCAAGACCATGGTCATCAAGTACGGCGGCAACGCGATGACCGACCCGGCCCTGCAGCAGGCCTTTGCCGAGGATGTGGTGCTGCTCAAGCTGGTGGGCATCAACCCCGTGGTGGTGCATGGCGGCGGCCCGCAAATCGAGCACCTGCTGCAGCGCCTGGGCAAGCAGGGGCAGTTCATCCAGGGCATGCGTGTCACCGACGAAGAGACCATGGAAGTGGTGGAGTGGGTGCTCGCGGGCCAGGTGCAGCAGGACATCGTGGGCCTGATCAACCAGGCCGGCGGCAAGGCTGTTGGCCTGACCGGGCGCGACGGCGCCATGATCCGCGCGCGCAAACTGCGCATGGCCGATGCCAAGGATCCCACACTGGAACACGATGTGGGCCAGGTGGGTGACATCGAGAGCATCGACCCTGGCGTGGTGCGCGCCTTGCAGGACGACGCCTTCATTCCGGTGGTCAGCCCGATCGGTTTCGGTGTGGCGAACGAGAGCTACAACATCAATGCCGACGTGGTGGCCGCCAAGCTGGCCACCGTGCTGCAGGCGGAAAAGCTGCTCATGCTCACCAACATCCCCGGCGTACTCGACAAGGAGGGCCAGCTGCTCACCGAGCTCACGCCGCGCCGCATCGACGAGTTGTGCGAGGACGGCACCATCTCGGGCGGCATGCTGCCCAAGATCGCCGGCGCACTGGATGCGGCCAAGAGCGGTGTGAATGCCGTGCACATCCTGGATGGCCGCGTGCCCCATGCGCTCCTGCTTGAAGTGCTGGGCGATCAGCCATTCGGCACCATGATCCGATCACACTGACATGGTGGTCGCCAAGACCGCTGCCGGCGGAGGGGAGATTGTCCAGGGCGCCCGAAGATCCGTCCTTCGACCAGCTCAGGACGGTCTCAGGGTGCGTCCCCCGCGGGAGGATCGCGCGCAGCGCGGCAGGGGGAGCTTTTAGATGCGCTTGCTTTTGGTCGAAGACGACGTGATGGTGGCCAGCGGCATCAAGCTTGGCCTGTGCGACGCTGGCTACACCGTGGACTGGGTGGGCAGCGCCGAGCGCGCCGAGAAGGCCTTGCAAAGCGACAGCTTTGATCTGGCCATCGTGGACATTGGCCTGCCAGGCATCGACGGGCTCACCCTCACGCGGCGCCTGCGCACCAGTGGACTGGCCATGCCGGTACTGATCCTCACCGCCCGCGATGCGCTGCAGGACCGCGTCCAGGGGCTGGACCTCGGCGCCGACGACTACATGGTCAAGCCCTTTGAACTGCCCGAATTGCTGGCCCGGTTGCGCGCCCTGCTGCGGCGTTCGCAGGCGGCCACCTCGGCCGTGCTGTCGTTTGGTCCGGTCGAGATGGACACGGCGCACCGGCGCACCCTGCTCGCCGGCGAACCCATGGAACTGGGTCCGCGCGAGTGGTCGGTGCTCGAATACCTGTTGCTGCAGGCGCCCAAGCCGGCGGCCAAGGACAAGCTGTTGCAGGCGCTTACCGGCTGGGACAAGGAAATCACACCGAACGCCATCGAGGTCTACATCTCGCGTCTGCGTGCCAAGCTCGATCCGGCTGGCGTGGCACTGCGTGCCATCCGGGGGTTTGGTTACCGTCTGGAGCTGCAGTCCCCGGCCTCCGATGCGCCTGACCACTGAACGCAGTGCCCCGGAGGGCATGATCTGGGGGTTGCAGCGGCGCCTGCTGGTGCTGCTGATGCTGCCCCTGGGTCTTGCCGCACTGGTGAGCGTCTGGCTGCACTACCAGAGCGCCGGAACTGCAGCCCTGCAGCAGGACCAGGAGTTGCAGCGGCTGGTGCCGTTGCTGGTGGACTCGATCGTGGTGACCACGCCCCGGCGTGCTCCCAACGATCCGGTGCAGGACCCTTTCACCAGCCAGGGTGTGTTGTCGCAGGAACAACCGGGTCTCGCCTTGTTGCTGGCTCCGCCGGTCGACGAATTTCTCAAGGCGCGCGAAGGGCTGGCGTTCTACGGCATTTTCAACGCCCAGGGAACGCCTTTGCTGGGAGAGGCCTGGCTGCCGACCGTGTTGCCAGCCACGAACAATGCGGAGTTCCTGAGCGTCGTGGAGGGCGGGGTGACCTACCGCGTGGTGGCGCAGCGCAGCAGTTCGTCCGCCGGCGATCTCATCGTGATGCTGGCCGACGGCTCTGACGTCCGCCAGAACTGGTTGCAGACCGTGCTGTTGCGTGTGCTGCTGCCCAATGTGGTGCTGCTCGGTCTGGCTGCGCTGGCGGTGATCTGGGCGGTGGCGCGCGCGCTGCAGCCGCTGATCGACCTCAAGCAGGCGGTCGAGCGACGCTCCCCGCGCGATCTCAGTCCCATCGTCACCGAAAGCGTTCCGGCAGAGGTGCGGCCCCTGGTGACGTCGTTGAACCGGTTGTTTTCGCTGGTGAACACCCAGACGGAGGCGCAGCGGCGTTTCGTGGCCGATGCCGCCCACCAGCTGCGCACGCCGCTGGCCGGCCTGCAGGCCCAGGTGGAAGCGTGGGCGCAGGCAGCGCGCGGCATGGCCACCGGTGAACTGCTGCCGCTGCGGGTGGACCAGGTGCGGCGCATGCGCGACGCCACGCGCCGCACTTCGCAGCTCGCCAACCAGTTGCTGGCCCTGTCCAGGGCCGACGCCGTGAGCGTGGCGGCCCAGCCGGAACAGCACGTCGATCTGAAAGAGCTGTGCGAAACCATCCTGGCGATGTTTCTCGATGCCGCAGCCGAGCGGCGCATCGACCTCGGGCTGGAAAGCCAGCCTGCACAGATGCGCGGTCACGCATGGCTGCTGCGCGAACTGCTGATCAATCTGGTGGACAACGCGGTGCGCTACACGCCCCTTGGCGGGCGTGTCACCCTGCGCTGCGGTCAGGACGCCGAGCATGCACCGCCACTGGCCTGGATCGAAGTCGAGGACGACGGGCCAGGCATTCCCTGCGACGAGCAGGAGCGCGTGCTGCAGCGCTTCTACCGGGTGCCCGGAACGGTTGGCGAGGGCAATGGCCTGGGGCTGGCCATTGCAGACGAAATCGCGCGTGCCCACCGCACCCAGCTGCAGCTTTCCGTGGCTGCGATCGGCCATGGCCTGCGGGTGCGTGTGGCATTTCGCGCAGTCGCATAGACGCCACAGCCGCTTGCGCCAAGCGCCGCTGGAGCAGGCTGGTTCCAGAAGCCCTTGTGCGAAAATGAAACAAGGGATGACAAAAGAAACCGGGCGCACCTATGGCCCGATTGCCGATCCGAACGGACCCACACGCCCATGACCCCCAGCGCTCAAGAGCACACGCCCGCAGCGGACCCGGTTTCCGACGTGGCTGCCGACACCGGCCAAGGGGCAGAGTCGAGCGGGCGCAAGCGACCCAAACCCGGCGAACGGCGGGTGCAGATCCTGCAGGCGCTGGCCGCCATGCTGGAACAGCCGGGCGGAGAGCGTGTCACAACGGCGGCCCTGGCGGCCCGGCTCGACGTCAGCGAGGCCGCCCTGTACCGGCACTTTGCGAGCAAGGCGCAGATGTTCGAGGGCCTGATCGAGTTCATCGAACAGTCGGTCTTCGGACTGGTCAATCAGCTGGGCGAACGCGAGCCCGATGGACTGGCGAGGTCGCGCAAGCTCGTGACACTGCTGCTGCAGTTTGGTGAACGCAACCCCGGCATGGCCCGCGTGATGGTGGGCGATGCGCTGGTGTACGAGAACGAGCGCCTGCAGCAGCGCATGAACCTGTTCTTCGACAAGATCGAATCGGCCCTGCGGCAGAACCTGCGTGAAAGCGGTGTGCTGGCCGCCGCAGCGACTCCCACCGTGGATGCCCAGGCCAGTGCCTCCGCCGTGACTGCCTTCTGCGTGGGGCGTTTGCAGCGTTTCGCCCGCAGCGAATTCAAGCGCTCACCCTGCGAACACCTGGAGCACAGCCTGGGCATGCTGCTGCCCGCGCAGCGCCTGTAGTGGTGGTGTGTCCTCGCGTTGCCCCGTGATTTAGGGCGCAACCCCTAAACAAAAACCCGGCAAATCGCCGGGACGGTCCCCAGCGGTTCCGTTTTGCGGTAAAAATAGAACGACCGTTCGATTATTTGATCGGTCACCTGTTTTTTCCCCTCCGGTACCCGCCCATGAGTGTTTCGCCCCTGCCTGCGCGCAAGAGCCCGCGCACCGACTCCGACGCCCGCAAGCCGCTGCAGAAGGGCCAGCAGACCAAGGCCGCCATCGTGGACGCAGCTCTCGGCCTGGCCACGCAGATCGGCCTGGAAGGCCTGTCCATTGGCGCCCTGGCCGAAGTGATGCAGATGAGCAAATCGGGCGTGTTTGCCCATTTTGGCTCGCGCGAAGAGCTGCAGATTTCGGTGGTGCGCGAGTACCACACGCGGTTCGAGGACGAGGTGTTCTACCCGGCCATGAGCGCGCCGCGCGGCCTGCCGCGCCTGCGAACCCTGTTCGACAACTGGATGAAGCGCACTTCGGTGGAGATCGACTCCGGTTGCATCTACATCAGCGGCGCGGTGGAGTTCGACGACCGGCCGGGCCCGGTGCGCGACGCGCTGGCCAGTTCGGTCAACACCTGGCTGAGCGCCATGCGGCGCGCGGTCGAACTCTCGATTGCGCAGGGCCATCTGCGGCCCGATACCGATGCGGCGCAAATGGCATTCGAGGTGCATGCGCTGATCCTGGCGCTGCACTACGAAGCGCGCTTCCTGCGCAGCCCCGACTCCCTGCGGCGGGCGGTGCAGGCCTTCGAAGGCATCGTGTCCCGCTACAGCCAGCCCGAGCCGCAAGCCAACCCCGCGGCGCGCCAGCGCAAAACCCCCATGTCGGCGGCCTGAACCCCGGTTCCCGCTTCTCTTTTCTCACAAACCCAGCACAGGAGTTTTTCCATGCCCGTTTACAACCCACCCCTGCGAGACATGCAGTTTGTGATGCACGAAGTGCTCAAGGTCACCGACGAATTCAAGGCCATGCCGCAGCATGCCGAGGTCGATGCCGAGACCATCAACGCCGTGCTGGAGGAAGCCGGCAAGTTCGCCACCCAGGTGATTTTTCCGCTCAACATCAGCGGCGACACCGAGGGCTGCAAGCTCGACCAGAAAACCCACGAAGTGACCACGCCAAAAGGCTTCAAGGAAGCCTACAAGACCTACGTGGAAGGCGGCTGGGCCGCGCTGAGCTGCGACCCCGAGTACGGCGGCCAGGGCCTGCCGCTGGTGGTGAACCAGTGCCTGTACGAAATGATGAACTCGGCCAACCAGGCCTGGACCATGTATCCCGGCCTCACGCACGGTGCCTATGCCTCGCTGCATGGCTTCGGCACCGACGAGCAGAAGGCCACCTACCTGCACAAGATGACCAGTGGCGAATGGACCGGCACCATGTGTCTGACCGAACCCCACTGCGGCACCGACCTGGGCCTGATGCGCACCAAGGCCGAGCCCCAGCCCGACGGCACCTACAAGCTCACCGGCAACAAGATCTTCATCAGCGCCGGTGAACACGACATGGCCGACAACATCATCCACCTGGTGCTGGCCCGCCTGCCCGATGCGCCTCCCGGCATCAAGGGCGTGAGCCTGTTCATCGTGCCCAAGTACCTGGTGAACAAGGACGGTTCGCTGGGTGAGCGCAACGGCATCTATTGCGGCGGTCTGGAGCACAAGATGGGCATCCACGGCAACGCCACCGCGCAGATCGTGCTGGACGGCGCCATCGGCACCATGGT
>JALORL010000326.1 GCA_025458915.1 Hydrogenophaga sp. | reverse complement strand
AGTGCAACCGCCCCGGCCGCGGCCGATCATGGTCCCGGCTGGTGGCCAGCATGCGGATCAGCGACCGGTTCGCATGCTCCAGGCTCAGGCCATGCTGGTGGCACACGCTGGACAAGCGGTGCAGCTCGCTGGGTTCGCCCTGCACACGGGACACTTCCAGCAGCGAGAAATAGGGGCCGTCGTGGCGCAGGGTGGCGTCGAACACGCGGCCGGAGAGCGGCAGCTTGCCCAGCAGTTCGGCCAGGGGCTTGTGCATCAGGCGATCGAGCTGGGCGAACACGGCGGTGAGGTAGACCTCGGAACGCAGGTTGTTTTCCGAACCGTGTTCCAGCAGGTGCTGTGCCAGGCGGGAACGCATGACCATGGCATAGCGCACCGGGTGCAGGTCGGGGTCCGGGTCCTTGTCCTTGGGCATGTCCTGCAGCCAGCGGCCCAGCGCAATGAAGCCGAGCATCATGATGGCGTGGCGCAGCGAGTCGATCTCGCGACCGGCGCCGTAGGCGGCGGAGTTCACAAGCATGAGGATGCGGTAGACCAGCACCGGGTCCTGGCGGATCAGGCGCTCCAGGTGGTCGAGCGAAGCGTCTTCGGCAATGGCTTTCTGCACCTGCAGGATCACGCCGGCGTCGCAGGCGGCGGCACGGTCCCGGTGCGCGTGCAGCACGTCGTCGTCGGGCCAGCCGAGAAGGCCCAGGGCACCGGCCTCGTCCAGGCAGTGGCGGGCCAGCAGCTGGCTGCTCACGCCGGCATAGATCTGCCCCGGCAGGATGGGCGTGGGTGCACGGCGCTGGCGGCTGGGGATGCCGGCGTCGGCACTGGACTGCAGGGCCGCCAGCGCGTCTTCGGCACCGAGGTCAAGCAGACCACGCACGTCCACCTGGGGAGCGTGTGCACCGCGCAGGGCCGCCAGCGGTGCGCGGCGCACCAGCTTGTGGCCCCGGCGCGCGGCCAGCGTCAGGCGGTTGAGCTTTTCAGGGTCTTCGAATTGCGCGGCTGGCACTTCCAGCCAGGTGTTCTGCACCGGCTCGCAGCCCAGGGCCTGGCGCAGCAACGTGGGCGACTGGATGGCGACGATGAGCACCGGTGCGCTTTCGGGCCAGTCGTCGCCGAGCACCTCCATCAGGTGTTCGGCGTCCACCGACTCGGGGTGCAGGGTGCGCACCTCCAGCCGCACGGCCGAGAGCTGGCGCGCGCGGTTCCACACGGGCTGGTAGCCCATGGCCATGCTGTCGAGAACGGTGTTGCTCATGGGGACAGGCAGGAAAAGAAGGTCAGTTGATCACCTGGAACAGCGACAGGCGCTGCACCTGCCCGTAGGCCTTGATGGCAGCTTCCAGCGCGATCTGCTGGCTCTGGAAATCGGAGATGCCCTTGACCAGGTCCAGGTCTTCCAGGCGCGACTGCTCGGCCTTGAAGTCCACCACCCGGTCTTCCATGAGGGTGTCCAGCGAATCGGCGCGGTTCAGCCATTCGCCTGCGCGGCCGCGTGCCAGCAGCACACGGTCGTGGCCGGCATCCAGCTCGGTGATGGCGCGCGCCATTTCAGTGGTCTGCAGGGCGCTGCGGTTGGGGCTGGTGTCGCGCAACACGTTGATGGCGTTCTGCACCACGGAGAAGATGTCGGTGGGGGCGCTGGGCGCGATCTCCACCGTGTCGCCAGCAGCGGGTACACCGTCCAGCCGCAGCGCCAGGCCATCGAACTCCACCGAGCGGCCTTGCACATACGGCACGCCGGTGAGGCCGGGCATCGGGTTGGCACCCGCGTTGGTGAGGTTGGTGACGGTGAACTGCATTTCGCCCGCCACGTCGGCAAAGTCGATGCGGTATTGGTCGCCGGTGAGTGCGGCGGGGTCGATGACGGTGCCCACGCTGGTGCTCACACCGCCGGTGTTGCCCGCGCCAAGGGATGCGGTGAAGGATCCGTTGCCGCCGGGCACGCGCATCCAGATGGCGTGGCCGTCGAGCGACTGCGGCAGGGAGGCGGCCCCGGCAGCGGCCTGACCGCGCAGGCCTTCGAACTGCACCCCGGCGCCGGTGGGGGTGTAGAGGTCCACAAACGGCGTGGACGAACCACCCAGGCCACCAAACAGCGTGCGGCCGGCGTTGTCCTTGCGGTTGGCCACGTCGATGAGCTGTTCGCGCAGGCCTTCGAGCTGGCGCGCCACGTCCTCGCGCTCACTGTCGGTGAAGGTGGCATTGCCGGAGGTGATGAACAGGTCGCGCACGCGCTGAATGAGTTCGCCCGATTCGGCCAGGGCGCTTTCGGCCTGCTGCAGGCTGGTCTTGGAGGCGTCGAGCGCGCGCTGGTCGGCCTCCACACGGGTGCGGCGGTTCTGCGCGGTTTCCGACAGCGTGGCCGACACCGGGTCGTCGCTGGGCTTGAGCACCCGCTTGCCGGTGGCCAGCCGTTCCTGCTGCTGGGACATCTCGGCCTGGCGGCGCGCCAGCAAGGAGATGGTGTTGTCGTAGCTGTTGGCAGTGGAGACTCTCATGGCGAAACCTCAAACTCTTTGCCGGCGGACCAGACCAGCACAATGCGGGCCGAAAG
>JALORL010000325.1 GCA_025458915.1 Hydrogenophaga sp. | reverse complement strand
GGAAACCTTTCTGGGTTCAAACGGTGTAATCAACCTGGTGGCGGGTGATGCGCAGGCCTTCAAGCTCCTGCCGCACGCGCGTGTGTTCGGGGTGGATGGCGTATTCGGCCAGCGCCTGCAGCGACTCGAACTCGGAGTACAGCACCACGTCGCAGGCGTAGTCCACATGGCTTTGGTCGAGCCCGATTTCGAGCTTGAGCAGGCCGGGAATGCGGTGGCGGATGCCCTCGAACGCGGCCTTGATGCGCAGTGCATTGCGCTCGCGCTCCTGGGCGTCGATGCCGAGCACGTTCCACATCACGATGTGTTTGATCATGGGTGCCTCAGGCCGCGGGCGGGAAGCCGGCTTTCTGCGGCCACAGGTTCTGGAAGGCGTGCACCTGCACGCTGGCGTACAGGCCGGCCTTGGTGAACGGCTCATTGGCCTGCCACTGCGCGGCCGCTTCGCGGCTGTCGAAGTCGATGGCCAGCACGCTGCCCACCATGGTGGCGCCGTCGTCGCTGAGCAGCGGGCCGGCGAACGCTATGCGCTCGGCGATAGCGCCCAGGTAGGCCTTGTGTTCAGGTCGCATGCGTTGGCGCAGGGCCAGGCCGTCGGGTTTGTCGAGCAGGTGAAAAACGTAAATCATGGAAGGACTCTTGGAGTGGAGTTCACATGCGGGCCAGCCAGGTGGACAGGCCGGGGAACAGGGCCAGAATGACCAGGGCCAGCACCATCACCAGCACGAACGGGAAGGTGCCGGCAAAGATGTCGCGGATGGTGATGCTGGGGTTGTTCAGCGCACTCTTGACCGTGTAGACCGACACCCCGAACGGCGGGGTGAGCAGGCCGATTTCCACCGCCAGCACGGTGAGCACGCCGAACCAGATCAGGTCCATGTTGAAGGCTGCAGCAATGGGCAGCACGATGGGCAGCATGATCAGCATGATGGACACCGAGTCGATGATGCAGCCCAGCAGCACCACGATGCAGATGTAGGCCACGAGAAAGCCCCAGGGACCCAGGCCCATCTGGGTGATGCTCTCGGTGATGGCCGCCGGCATGCCGGTCATGGCCAGCATGCGGCTGTACAGCGACGCTGCCGCAATCAGGAACAGCACCGCCACCGACACATAGCCGGTTTCAGTGAGCACCTGCCACAGCTTGCGCCAGGTGAGGCGCCGGCGAACGATGGCGATCAGGAAGGCACCCGCTGCGCCCACGGCACCGGCTTCGGTGGGGGTGAAGAAGCCGCTGTACAGCCCGCCCAGCACCAGCACCACCAGCAGCAGGATGGGGATGAACTTCACCGCGGCGGTGGACAGCGTTTCGGTTTCCACGTCGGCGTCGGCCTTCTGCACGCCGCCCTGGAAGATCTTGTGCGGGAACACGTAGGCAAACACCAGAATGAGCGCGGCGAACATGGCCGCCAGCATCACACCGGGAATGATGCCGGCGAGGAACATGCGGCCGATCGATTCTTCCGCGATCACGCCGTAGATGATCATCAGCAGCGACGGGGGAATGAGCATGCCCAGCACCGAGGAGCCCGCCACCACGCCCACCGAAAAGCGCGGCGTGTAGCCGTGGCGCATCATTTCCGGCACCGCCACCTTGGTGAACACCGAAGCCGACGCGATGGAGATGCCGGTGATGGCGGCGAACACCGCGTTGGCGCCGACGGTGGCCAGGCCCAGCCCGCCGCGCAGGCGGCGCAGCAGCCACTGGAACACGTCGAAGGTGTCGCGCCCCACCCCGCTCACGCTCACGAACATGCCCATGAGGACGAACAGCGGCACCACGCCGAACAGGTAGTCGCGGATCGCGTCGTTGGCGGCCGCGCCCACGAAGCGGGCAGCGATTTCGGGCGAGCGGATCACCCACACCGCCGCGAAGGACGTGACGATCAGTGCCACACCGATGTGCATGCCCAGCACGATCAGCGTGAGCATCACGCCGATGGCCAGGAAACCCAGGGTGAGATCGCTCATGCCTGGTCTCCCCGGGCGGGTGCCGTGGTGCTGGCGCGCAGGTCGTGCCACACCAGCAGGGCGTACTGCACCGCCGCCAGCGCAGCACCCAGCACCACCACGAAACGCATGGGCCAGGTGGGGAAGGTGAACACGCCCTCGATGCCGAGGAATTCGTTGTTTGTCCACGACCGCACGGCAATCGGCCAGGTGGCATAGGCGATCAGCCCGCAGGCGAAGATGCCGAACAGCGAAAACACCGCGCGCAGGCGCAGCGCGGTGCGCGGGTGGCTCAGCAGGAACGGGTCGAGGAACAGGTCGGCCCGGCTCATGCGGCCGTGGCGCAGCGTGCTGGGCAACTGCAGGAACACGATGATGATGATCGACGCCGCCACCATTTCGGCCACACCGTCGATGGGCTGGTTGAAGGCGTTGCGCATGAACACGTCGGCGCACATCAGCAACATCACCGCCGCAATCACCAGCGACCCCGCCCCGTTGAGCCCGTCCACCAGGTGGCCGAACGGACTGCTCGGCGCCGTCGGCGGCGGCCCCTCATCCAGGTTGGTATTGGCTTCGTAACTCATAAGGCAAGGCCCAGGAAAGAACAGCGAAGGTCAGACAGCG
>JALORL010000324.1 GCA_025458915.1 Hydrogenophaga sp. | reverse complement strand
TTGCCTTCGATCTTGCCCCAGTAGGCGCCGTTGCGCACGAAACTCGTCTTCACGTTCGGCTGGCGCTCGCGCAGGCGGAACGGACCGGTGCCATTGGCGCGGAACGAAGCCGCGTTCTCGACACCCTTGCGGCGATCCACCGGCAAGGTGGCCTGGTTCTCCTCTGCCCATTTCTTGCTCATGATGTACACGAGCGAGATCACGTCAGGAAGGATCGGAAACGGCGCCTTGGTTTCGATCTCCACGGTGTGGGAGTCGACCTTGCGCACTTCCTTGATGTCGTTGGTGTAGCTGCGCATGTCGGAGCCTTCGCCGGCAGCGCGTGTGAAGCTGAACAGCACGTCGTCCGCGGTGAAGGGTGTGCCGTCATGGAAGCTCACGTTCTTGCGCAGCTCGAATCGCCACACCGTGGGAGAGGCCTGCCGCCAGCTGGAGGCCAGGGCAGGAGCCAGGTTCAGGTTGCGGTCCCGACCCACCAACGGTTCGTAGACGTTGCCGGTCACGCTCAGCTGCAGCGACTCGTTGAGGGAGTGGGGATCCATTGAGAGCGCATCGCCCTGGTTGCCAATGCGGATGGTCTGGGCCGATGCCGCGCCCATGGCGACCATGGCGGCAGCCACGAGGGCGGATGTCAATGTGTGCTTCAGTTTCATGTGTCGCTCCTTCAGCGGGTTACCAGAAAAAATGTGCCTATGCAGGCGATGCGATGGGCATGCTGCTTTCCACCAACCCGGCATGCAAGGCGGCGCCCAGCGGCAGCACATCGTCGTTGAAGTCATAGCGGCTGTTGTGCAGCATGCAACTGCCCTCCCCGCCCTGCCCGAGCCGCAGATAGGCTCCGGGCTTGACCTGCAGCATGAAGGAGAAATCCTCCGCCCCCATGCTGGGGTCCATGTTGCGGTCCACATGGTCGTGTCCCACCAGGCGCTGGGCCACATCGGCGGCGAAGTGGGCCTCCGCAGAGCTGTTGATGGTGGCCGGGTAAATGCGCTCGTAGTTCACGTGCGCCGAAGCCCCCAGGCCCAGGGCCACACCCGAGCACACCTCGTGCAGGCGCCGCTCCACCAGGTCCTGGATCTCGGGCTTGAACGTCCGTACCGTGCCCACCAGCGTGGCTTTGCCTGGCACCACGCTGAACGCACCCATGTCGCCCGCATGCATGGCGCACAGACTGATCACGGCGCTGTCGATGGCGCGCACGTTGCGCGAGACGATGCTCTGCACCGCGGTGATGATGTGGGCCGACACCAGCACCGGATCGACCGTGAGGTACGGATGCGCGCCGTGGCCGCCCTTGCCGGTGATTTCGATGGTGATGCGGTCGGCCGCCGCCATCATGGGCCCCGGATTCACGCCCACGGTACCCGGGCGCATCTGTGGCCAGTTGTGCATGCCATACACCGCCTGTACCGGGAAGCGGTCGAACAGGCCGTCTTCAATCATGGCCTTGGCCCCGGCAAAGCCCTCTTCGCCGGGTTGAAAAATCAGTACCGCCGTGCCATCGAACTGGCGGGTTTCGGCCAGGTAGCGGGCCGCGCCGACCAGCATGGTGGTGTGACCATCGTGACCACAGCCGTGCATCATTCCACTCTTGGTGGAGCGCCAGGCAAAGTCGTTGCTCTCGGTGATCGGCAGCGCGTCCATGTCGGCACGCAAGCCGATCATGCGGCCGCTGCTGCGCTGACGCCCATGAATCACGGCGACCACACCGGTCTTGCCGACCCCGGTGTGGATCTCGTCCACTCCGCAGACCTTGAGCGACTCCACCACCCGCTGGGCGGTGTAGTGCTCCTCAAAGCCCAGCTCCGGGTGGGCATGCAGGTCGCGGCGCAACGCCGTGAGTTCCGGGTGATAGGCAGCAATGTGCGCAAACGCGCGACCGTGTGCCCGGATCCGCGGTCCCGACAGATCGTGCCGTGCGTTCAATGTCCACCTGCCTTTTCCACGCGCAGGCGCGGATCCACTGCGAAGTAAAGCAGGTCCACAATGAGGTTAATCACCACGAAGATCAGCGCGATCAGACACAGATAGGCCGCCATCACCGGTATGTCGGCAAAGGTCACCGCCTGGATGAACAGCAATCCCATGCCGGGCCACTGAAACACCGTTTCCGTGATGATGGCAAACGCGATCAGCCCACCTAGCTGCAAGCCGGTGATGGTCATCACGGGAACCAGGGTGTTCTTCAGTGCATGTCCAAAATGCACTGCCCGATTCGTCAAACCGCGCGCGCGGGCGAACTTGATGTAGTCGGTGCGCAGCACCTCCAGCATCTCTGCCCGCACCAGCCGCATGATCAGCGTGAGCTGGAAAATCGCCAGGGTGATCGCCGGCATGGTGATGTGGTGCCAGCCCTTGGCGGTCAGCAACCCTGTACTCCACCAACCCAGCTGCGTCACCTCACCACGGCCGAAGCTGGGAAACCAGCCCAGGTTCACAGCGAACACCAGGATCAGCAGAATGCCGATCAGGAACGTGGGCAGTGACACACCAAGCAAGGACACGGTCATGAACACCTGGCTCACAAAGGTGCCCCGTTTGAGCGCCGCATAAACCCCCATCGGAATGCCGATCAGC
>JALORL010000323.1 GCA_025458915.1 Hydrogenophaga sp. | reverse complement strand
GCGCACGCGCCGGCTGTTGCCCAGGATCTCGCCTTCCGCAATGCACACGCGGGCCTCGTGCGCCTCGTAATCGTCGGGTTCCAGGAACTGCACCGGGTGCGTGGCCACCACCGGCAGGTGCAGGCGGGCGGCGAGCTGCACGGCGGCGGTGACATGGCGCTCGTCTTCCGCACGGCCAGCGCGCTGCAGCTCCAGGTAGAAGCGGTGGGTGAATATGCCGGCGAGTTGAAGCGCCATGTCGGTGGCGCGCTGGGTGTCGCCCTGGATCAGCGCCTGGCCCACCGGCCCCGCCTGCGCGCCCGAGAGCAGCAACAGGCCAGCGTTCAGCTCTTCCAGCCACTCGCGCTGCACCAGCGCCTTCCAGCCACTCGCGCTGCACCAGCGCCTGCCCCCGCGGACCGCTGCGGGTCCAGGCGCGGGCCAGCAGTTCGCACAGGTTCAGGTAGCCTTGCTGGTCCTGCACCAGCAACACCACGCGCGGCGCGGCGGGCTGGTGGCTGCCAGGCATGGCGCCGGGTGTGTCTTCGGTGAAGCCTTGCAGCATCACCTCGGCACCCAGAAGCGGCTTGACCCCGGCAGAGCGCGCCGCCTTGTAGAACTTGACGGCACCGAACAGGTTGCTCAGGTCGGTGATGGCCAGGGCTGGCTGGCGGTTGGCGGCGGCAGCCGCCACCGCGTCGTCGATGCGGTTGGTGCCATCCACGACGGAAAACTCGGTGTGCAGGCGAAGGTGTACGAACATCCGGCCATTTTAGGTTCGGGGCTCCCCTCCGAGCCGGGGACCGGCCGCTCGTCAAATCGGCGGTTTGAGGTCGTCTTTGAGTATGGACAGTACTTCGGACCGGAACTCGCGGCTGTACAGGATGGCGACCACAATGGCGGTCGCCACCACCA
The DNA here is from genome assembly GCA_025458915.1 of Hydrogenophaga sp. Classification (GTDB taxonomy): domain Bacteria; phylum Pseudomonadota; class Gammaproteobacteria; order Burkholderiales; family Burkholderiaceae_C; genus Hydrogenophaga. The sequence goes on along the minus strand of JALORL010000323.1, from coordinate 3,499 downwards.
TGGCCAGCGGCGAGATGAACCAGGCCAGCAGCGCAAACGAAAAGTAATACGCCCTCAGGCCGTCATTGAAGGTTTCGGCCGCAGCGCCCACCATGGAGGCTGCGCGCTGCACGAAACGTTCGCGGTCGAATTGCCCGCTGGCGAATTGTTCAGGCGCAGGCATGGAACCAATCACCAGGGCCACGAAGGTGTACTGGCGCATGCACCAGGAAAAGCGGAAGAACGAATACACGAAGGTGGCAATGAGCAGCAGCACCTTGAATTCAAACACCACCAGGGTGGTGGCCTGGGCGAAGGGAATGTCGCTCAGCAGTTCGGTGACCTTGTCGGTGGTACCGAGCACGGCGAACAGCGCGCCGATGACAAAGATGGAGGTGGACGAGAAGAACGCCGGCGTGTTGGACAGTGTCTGCGTGATCAGGCCGTCCAGCATGCGCGGGTCGCGGCTGATGGCCTGATCCATCCAGAAGCGGCGGTAGCGGTTGGTGGTGACCAGCAAGGAGGGCCGCTTGCGCGCCCAGGCCTTGGCGAACCAGGCGTAACCCACCCACAACGCAAAAAAGCAGACCAGCGCGAGCCAGTCTGCCCAGGGAAGGATGCTGAAGATCTTCATGGGGCCGGATGGTAGCCCGGCTCCTCATCTGTTGACTGGCTTCGTCCTCACAAGAACGCACCCCGCCGTCTGTCCTGTTGGTCCTGAACTTCCTCCGTTCGGGCTGAGCTTGTCGAAGCCCATCCACGCACTGTGATGTGGGGCCCTTCGAAAGGTTCAGGGCGAACGGATGGGCTGGCGAGCACGCGCAGCGCGGCGGGGGTGGTCAGTATCAGCCCTTGAACTTCGCGGCCACGGCGGCCACGCGGGCGCCGAACAGCCTGGCGGTTTCGAGGTCGCCCGGCAGCATTTCGTTGGCACCGGGCCGGTGCCGACCCAGATGCCGCTGTGCTGCATGGCCAGGGTGAACAGGTAGTGCAGCGTGGACAGCTTGTCGCCGTTCATGGTGGCGCTGTTGGTGAAACCGGCGAACACCTTGTCTTTCCACTGCTGACTGAACCAGGGCTTGCTGGTGGCGTCGGCAAATTTCTTGAACTGCCAGCTCACGGTGCCCATGTAGGTGGGCGAGCCCATGATGATGGCGTCGGCCGCGTTCAGCTGGTCCCAGCCGCCTTCGGGCAGGTTGCCTTCGGCGTCGATGGCGAGCAGTTCCGCGTTGGCGCCCTCGGCCACCGATTGCGCCATGCGCTGGGTGTGACCGTAGCCCGAGTGATAGACCACAACAACTTTTGCCATGTCAAATCTCCAGAAAAACTGCGCCACCGGGGTGGCGCGGGGGGTTGATGAAAAAGGAAACGGAAATTCGGGAAGGACTGCAATCAGGCTGCGAGGTCGAACACCAGCACCTCGGCCTGCTCACCCTCGGCAATCGACACGCGCGCTTCATCGGCCAGCACGGCGGCATCGCCACCCTGCAAGCGCTGACCGTTCACCGCCACCTGCCCACGCACCACATGCACATAGGCCTTGCGCGACGGGTCCAGCGCCAGCTCGGCCGACTCGTCGCCGTTGAACAGGCCCGCGTAGAGCGCCGCGTCGGCATTGATATGAACCGATCCACTGGCGCCGCCGTTGGAGGCCACCAGCCGCAGCTTGCCGCGCTTTTCGTCCTCGGCAAAGGTTTTCTGCTCGTAGCCCGGCGCAATGCCGGTCACGCTGGGCTCGATCCAGATCTGCAGGAAGTGCGTGGTCTGGTCCGGGGCGTGGTTGAACTCGCTGTGACGCACGCCGGTGCCGGCGCTCATGCGCTGCACGTCGCCAGGCGGGATGCCCTTGACGTTGCCCATGCTGTCCTTGTGCGCCAGATTGCCCTGCAGCACATAGCTGATGATTTCCATGTCACGGTGACCATGGGTGCCGAAGCCGGTGCCCGGGGCGATGCGGTCTTCGTTGATCACGCGCAGGTTGCCCCAGCCCATCCACGACGGGTCGAAGTAGTCGGCAAACGAGAAGGAGTGGAAGCTCTTGAGCCAGCCGTGATCGGCGTAGCCACGGGCTTCAGAGCGGCGAATGTGCATCATGGGAGGGTCCTTTCAAGCGGTAGGTGACCGGGCTGCGTTGCACGGAACCCACGGTCAATGGAAGAATTCTGAACCCCTCAGAGCACACGGCGACTGCACGGTTTTGATGGCATCATTCAAATGGTTTGAATCATTGAGGTGCCCGCAATGGCTTCCACCACACCCCGCGCTGCCCTGTCCCCCGAGAACCTCGGCTTGCTGGAGGCCGTGGCAAGGCTGGGCAGCATGGCGGCTGCGGCACGCGAACTGGGCATGGTGCCCAGCGCCCTCACCTACCGCATCCGCCAGGTCGAGGACGCGCTGGATGTCCTGCTGTTCGACCGCAGCGCCCGCCGTGCCGTGCTCACCCCAGCGGGTGCTGAACTGCTGCGTTCCGGCGAATACCTGCTCAACGAACTGGATGCAGTGGCCCGGCGGGTGCGCCGGGTGGCCACAGGTTGGGAACCGGAACTCACCCTGGCGGCCGACGCGGTCGTGTCGCGCACCACGCTCTTCGAGCTGTGCGAGGCGTTTTACGCAGAACAGGCCCCGACGCGCATCCGCATCCGCGCCGAAACACTCTCCGGAACGCTGGAGTCCCTGGTGCGGGGACAGGCCGACATTGCCCTGGGAGTGGCCAACGAACTCTCCCTGCCCGACATCCAGACCGCGCCCCTGGGTTCCATGACCTTTGTATTCGCCGTGGCGCCACACCATGCGCTTGCGGGCATCAGCCACAGCCTGTGCGACGAAGAGCGTGCCCAGTACCGCGCTGTGGCCGTGGCCGACAGCACGCAGCGCGGCAGCGGCGTCACCCACAACCTGATCCCGGGCCAGGACGTGCTGACGGTTCCCACCATGCAGCACAAGCTGGAGGCGCAGCTGCGCGGCCTGGGTGCAGGCTTCCTGCCGCTGCCGCTGGCGCAGCCCTACATCAACGCCGGGCGGCTCATCGTGAAGGCGGTGGAACGGCCGACCCGCACCATCCGCATGGCCTACGCCTGGCGGCAACCGCGCAACGCCAGCGACACGGGACGGGCGCTGCGCTGGTGGCTGGATCGGCTGCAACATCCCACCACCCGCAGCGCCCTGCTGAACAACCACCACCAGCTGTGAGCATCGCCTTCGCTGGACGGGCGCAACCACAGGCAACTGATACATTCACCGAAGCGCTGCCCACAACCACACGCCCCGTGCCACGAGACATGAAAACAACCACCCGCCCCACTGCTTCGAAAGCTTCATCCCCGCGCTCCCCTTCGGTGGGCGCCGCACCACGCCACATTGCGGTGATAGGCGGCGGCATGGCCGGGGTGGTGTGCGCGCGCACCCTGGTGCAAGCCGGGCACCGGGTGACGCTGCTGGAAAAAAGCCGGGGCTTCGGCGGCCGGATGTCCACCCGACGCACCGAGTTCGGCAGCTTTGATCACGGCGCCCAGTACTTCAC
>JALORL010000071.1 GCA_025458915.1 Hydrogenophaga sp. | reverse complement strand
GCACCAGTGCCCCTCCGCAAGGCCTCCACTGTGTTCTCCAGCACGCCGTTGGCCAGACCGCGCCAGCCCGCATGGGCAGCCGCAACGGCTTCGCCAGACGCCAGCGCGAACAACACCGGCAGGCAGTCCGCGACCATGATCGTGGCCGCAGCACCCGATCCCGCCATGGTCACGCAACCGTCTGCCTGCGTGCCATCGGCGGTGGTCCTGTCCAGGCGGACCACTGAAGTGCCATGCACCTGCTGGAGAAATACCGGCCGGTTCGGTGCCAGGCGCTCGCCCAGACGTTCGCGGTTCGCACGAACGTGGGCCGGTTCGTCGCGCACATGGTCACCCAGGTTGAGGCTGTCGAACGGCGGCCGGGAAAAGCCGCCCGCACGCGTGCTGCATACCGCCTTGACCCCGGACGGTGCGGCCCACTCGGGCACGATCCAGTGGTCGCAGCGCTGCATCAGTCCTCCGCATCGGGGCACGCCGACGGCTGGGCGTGCTGGAAAGCGGGGAGCGCCATGCATGCTTCGAACACGGCCATGGTGCGGGGCAGACCATCGAACGGGGTATTGAAACGTTGGCCGTTGAAAATTTGCGGTACCAGGCAGCAGTCGGCCAGGGTGGGTGTGTCGCCGTGGCAATGGCGGCCGCCAGGCCCGGCAGCCAACTGCCGCTCAAAGGCCTCCAGGCCGGTGCGGACCCAGTGCCGATACCAGGCGTTCTTGGCGTCCTCGTCCACCCCCAGCTCGCGCGTGAGGTATTTCAGAACACGCAGATTGTTGATGGGGTGAATCTCGCATGCCACGATCTGCGAAAGCGCCCGCACCCGCGCCCGTTCCACGGGGCTGGCAGGCAGCAGGCGGGGCTCGGGATGCATTTCGTCCAGGTATTCGATGATGGCCATGGACTGCGTGAGGCGCGTTCCATCGTCCAGTTCCAGCACGGGCACAAGACCCTCCAGCGCCACATCGGCGAATGCTGCTTGTCGGTGCTCGCCCTTGGCGACGTGCACGGGAAGGTACTCGTATGCCTGGCTTTTCAAGGCCAGCGCGATGCGCACGCGGAACGACGCCGAGGACCGGAAGTAGTTGTAAAGCTTCATGGGGCGCAAGGATAAACCGCGTCTTGCAGGGGTTGCCAGGGCGCGCCCGCAGAAAGACCGACAATCCGCCCCATGACACCGGACTCCCCTGCCCACCCACCCGCCTCCGACACGGCAAAAGCAACCCAGCCCCGCAACCCCCTGCACGGCGTAACCCTGGAGCGCATGGTGAAGGAGCTTGCGGACCACTACGGTTGGGAAGGCCTGGGGCAGCGGATCCCGATCCGGTGCTTCACCTTTGAACCCAGCGTGGGCTCCAGCCTGAAGTTTCTGCGGCGCACCCCCTGGGCGCGCGAGAAGACCGAGAGCCTCTATTTGTTCATGCTGCGGGAGCAGCGGCGCGCTGGCGGGTCGCCTCGCACCACGCGCTGAGGCGCCCGTGGTTTCGCCGCGTCATGCCGGAAGTGTGGCGTAGTCGGTGTAACCCGCAGCGCCGCCGCCGTAGAACGTGGCGCGGTCCGGTGTGTTGAACGGGCCACCCTGCTTCAGTCGCGCCACCAGGTCGGGGTTGGCAATGAACGGGCGGCCGAAGGCCACCAGATCGGCGCCCGCCTCCAGCGCCTGGCCAGCCAGCGCGAGGTCATAGCCGTTGTTGACCATCCAGGCGCCTTGGCCACCGGCGCTGCGGTAGCTGGCGCGCAAGGCGGTGTAGTCAAAAGGCCGGTCAGGCAATTCGCGGGGGCCGCCGGTCGCGCCTTCAATCAGGTGCACATAGGCCAGCCCGAACGGCGCCAGCTGGCGCACCACGTAGTCGAACAGCGGCTGCGGATCCGCGTCGATGACGTCGTTGGCTGGGGTCACCGGGGACAGCCGAATGCCGGTGCGCCCGCCACCAATGGCGTCGGTGACGGCCTTCACCACCTCCAGCAGCAGGCGGGTGCGGTTTTCGATGGCGCCACCATAGGCGTCGGTGCGGTGGTTGCTGCCGGTCTTGAGGAACTGGTCGATCAGGTAGCCGTTGGCCGCGTGGATTTCCACGCCGTCGAACCCAGCCTCGATGGCGTTCAGCGCGGCCTGCCGGTAGGTTTGCACCAGGGCCGGCAACTCGGCCAGCTCCAATGCGCGCGGCATGGAGGTTTCCACGAAGGTGGGGACACCGTCCACAATCAGTACGGTCTTGGTGTTGGCCGCCAGCGCCGAGGGAGCCACCGGTGCGGCGCCACCGGGCTGCAAGCTGGTGTGCGACACGCGGCCCACGTGCCAGAGCTGCACCACGATCTTGCCGCCCGCTTCGTGCACGGCACGGGTCACGCCCTGCCAGCCAGCGATCTGCTCCGGGGTGTACAGGCCGGGCACATCGGCATAGCCCTGGCCCTGATGGCTGACCGGCGTGGCTTCGGTGATCAGCAGGCCGGCGCTGGCGCGCTGCTGGTAGTAAGTCGCCATGAGGGGCGTGGGGACCGCGCCCGGTGCACGGTTGCGGGTGAGCGGTGCCATGACGACGCGATTGGCCAGATGAAGGTCACCCACGGTGACGGGGTCGAACAAAGTGGTCATTGGCGAATTCCCTGCGAAACGAAAAGCGTGAATGAAAAGGCGCGATTGTGGGCAATCGATCCCTCCATCCCGCGCGGCCTGCGCGAAGCCCTTTTTCGCTGCGGGACGTTGAAAGCAGCCTGAGACAGGTGCCGGCTTTTAGCCTATGACCAGCTTCAGGACCGGCATGACTTGCTCCGACTCGGCACGCCGCTCCAGCGCCAGCCGCATGTTCATCTTGGCCACTTCGGTGTGTTCCACCGCCAGGGCCTGCGCGCGCGCGCCTTCGCCACGCTGCAGGGCGTCGAACAGCATGTGGTGCTGGCGGTGGGCGTAGAGCATCCAGTCGCGGTCCAGCGCCACCGAACCCTGCATGGGCAGCATGGCCGACGCGGGAGCAAAAGGCAGCTTGTCGTTCAGCGCCACGGCCCGCTGCAGGGCGCGGTTGCCGCAGGCTTCCAGCAGCAAGGCATGGAATCGATCGTTCATGGTGGCGTAGGCCGCGTAGCTGTCCAGCGTGAGCGGGTTGTCCGTCAGCAGGCGGTCGCCTGCGTCCAGGCAGGCCAGCAAATCGCCCTGCAGTTGCCGCGACAGCCCGTGCTCCGCCACCAGCCGGGCGGCCATGCCTTCCAGATGGCCGCGCACCGCAATCGCGTCGATGACCTCCTGGGCAGTGAATTGCCGCACGAGGTACTTACCGGTTTCGTTCGCCTCCACGAGCCCTTCCTGTTCCAGCGCCACCAGCGCGGAGCGCACCGGCGTGCGGGAAGCCCCCAGCCGCTCGGCCAGTTGCTGTTCGGCCAGGCGCTGACCCGGCTCGAACTGGCCACCCAGGATCAGGTTGCGGAGTTGCATCAGAACGGTGTCTTGCAGCGTCATGGCTCAAAATGTACACTGAACTTCAAATACGGTATACCGTTTTACCGCCACCCCGCACAGGACCACCGCCATGAAAGCAGAGCTGAACCAGCGCCTCACACAAGTGGGTCCGGGTACGCCGGGGGGAGCACTGCTGCGCCGCTACTGGCAGCCGGTGGCCCTGCTGGACGAATTCGACCCGCAGCTGGACCCGCGCATGGCCATTCGACCGGTGAAGCCGGTGCGCCTGCTGGGCCAGGACCTGGTGCTGTTCCGCAACGCAGCGGGTGAATACGGCCTGCTCGACCGCGACTGCCCGCACCGCGGCGCCGACCTCGCCTACGGCCGCAACGAAGGCGACGGACTGCGCTGCCCTTTCCATGGCTGGAAGTTCGATGTCAACGGCCAATGCCTGGAAACCCCGGCCGAACCGCCCGGCAGCAGGTTGTGCGAACGCATTCGCCAGCGCAGCTACCCATTGCACGTACGCAGCGGCGTGATCTTTGCGTGGCTCGGCCCGGAGCACCTCACCCCACCACCCCTGCCGGCGCTCGACTGCTTCGCCGCGCCCGACACCCACACCTTTGCCTTCAAGGGCCTGTGGAACTGCAACTGGCTGCAGGCGTTCGAGGTGGGCATCGACCCGGCGCACGCCTCCTACCTGCACCGGTTCTTCAGCGACGGTTCGCTGGAAGACAGTTACGGCAAACAGTTCCGGGGTGCCAGCGCAGGCGATGTGGGCGGCGAGCGCTGGCCCATGACCCGGGTGATGCGCGAGTTTGCCCAGCCGCAAATCGCCTTCACCGCCCAACCCTACGGTCTGCAACTCACCGCTCTGCGCCCGATGACCGCCGAGCTGACGCATGTGCGCATCACCAACGCGGTGTTCCCGCAGACCTTCGTGATCCCGCTGTCGGAAACCATGACCATCACCCAGATGCATGTTCCCGTGGACGACACGCACAACTACTGGTTCGCCTTCTTCACCAGTTTCGCTGACCCGGTCAACAAAACGGCCATGCGCAACCAGCGGCTCGACGCCGTCACCCTGCCCGACTACACCCCCAGGTCCGGCCGCCACAACCAGTGGGGATTCAACGCCGAAGAACAAACCAGCCGCACCTACCTGGGCATGGGGGAAGACGACATCAACGTGCACGACCAGTGGGCCTGTGAAAGCATGGGCGCCATCCAGGACCGCACCCGGGAACATCTGGGCACCACCGACAAGGTGATCATGGCCAACCGGCGTCTCCTGCAGCAGGCCATCGACACGGTGGAACAAGGCGGCACGCCACCCGGCATTGCCGATGTGGCCAACCATCCGAAGATCCACGGCCCCGACACGGTGGACGGGATTGCACCCGCGCAGGACTGGGAAAACTGGTGGCAGCAAGCCGTGCGCCAGAAACGCGCCAACGCCTCCTGGACCGGTGAGGCGACAGCGGCCTCACCAGCCAACGCCATCCCCGAGACGACTCCATGAGTTTTGCCGATCGATGCGGCGCACACACCCCGGCCCGCGAGCAGGCGTGCCAGCGCACGGCACGCCTGATCGAAGCCACCGGGGTGCAGCAGGTGCGCATGGGCTGGTGCGACGCCCACGGCATGCTGCGCGGCAAGACCCTCACCGCCAGTGCCGCCACAAAGGCTCTGCGCGACGGCGTGGGCATGGTGGGCACGCTGATGCTCAAGGACACCGCCGACCGCACAGCCTGGAAGGTGTTTGAACCCGGTGGCACGGCCGATCTCCCCGCCTTTGCCGGTGCGGCCAACCTGATGCTGCTGCCCGACCCGGACAGCTTCACCCCCCTGCCCTGGCAACCGGGTACGGCCTGGCTGCGATGCCAGCCCTGGTTCATGGACGGCACACCGGTGCACCTGGACACGCGCCGCGTGTTGCAAGAGGCGTTGCAGCGGCTCGCGCAACACGGCCTGGGCCTCAGGACAGGGCTGGAGGTGGAGTTCCACATTTACCGCATCACCAGCGAACGGCCGCAACGGAACCCGGAGCTGGCCGCCTGGCCCGGCCTGCCACCCGACGTGGAAATGATCCACCCCGGCTACAACCTGCAGTCCGAAGCCATGATGGACATGGCGCACGAGCCGATGGACATCGTGCTGCGCACTGCACAGGCGCTGGGCCTGCCCCTGCAGTCGCTGGAGATCGAACTGGGGCCCAGTCAGGTGGAAGCCGTGTTCGATGCCACCGATGCCCTGCAGGCCGCCGACCACATGGTGCTGTTCCGCAACGGCGTTCGCCAGGCCCTGCGCCGCGCGGGTTACCACGCCACCTTCATGTGCCGCCCGCCGTTCCCGAACATCATGTCCAGCGGCTGGCATCTGCACCAGTCGCTCGTTCACCTGGCTACCAGCCAGAACGCCTGCATGCGCCAGCAGCCAGCGCCCGGCAGCACGCCTGTCGACGCCCGTCACACGCTGTCCGACACCGCCTGCCACTGGCTCGCCGGCCTGCTGGCCCACGCGCGGGGAATGACCGTGCTGTGCACCCCCACCACCAACGGCTTCGCCCGCTTCCGGCCCCATGCCCTCGCACCGCAAACCGTGTGCTGGGGGCGTGACAACCGGGGCGCCATGCTGCGCGTGATCGGCGGCGCCGGCGACCCGGCCACGCGCATCGAGAACCGGGTGGGTGAACCTGCCGCCAACCCTTACCTGTACATGGCCGCCCAGATCCACGCCGGGCTGGATGGCATGGCGCAAGGCCTCCAGGCCCCTCAAGCCAGCGAACACCCCTACGCCGAGGGTGGTGAAAACATTCCCACCACACTCGCCGGCGGCATGCGCGCACTGCAGGAAGATGCTGCCCTGTGTGCCGGCTTCGGGAGCGGCTTTGTCCAGTACTACAGCCGCATCAAGCAGCAGGAAGGCGAGCGCTGCGCTGCAAGCGAAGACCCCGTTGATTTCGAACGCCGCGAATATTTCTCGCGCATCTGAGCGATCTGTCCCGACACCCAACCCCCTTCACCGCGTGCGTTGCTCCCCATGATCACCATCCGATTCGTCAATGCCAACCAGACCGAGCGCACCATCAGCGCCGCCCCCGGCCAAAGTCTCATGAAGGCCGCTGTGGACGCGAACGTGCAAGGCATCGAAGCCGACTGCGGCGGCACCCTCACCTGCGCGACCTGCCATGTGGTGCTCCCGCCCGAATGGCTCGCCAGGCTGCCCGCAGCCACCCCCGACGAAAGCGATATGCTGGACTTCGCCGCCAGCCCGGTCCAGCCTGGCAGCCGACTGAGTTGCCAGGTGCAGCTCACGCCCGAACTCGACGGCCTTGTCGTTCAGTTGCCCCCGTCCCAGCACTGAGCCGGAACGCAGACAATCGCCTATCCCCCCACTTCGATCGAACCATTCCATGGACTACCTCTTTGCGCCACCACCCGTGGTTGCCGTGCCCATCGTTGGGCGCACCGAGCGCTTTCCCGTGCACCGCGTGTATTGCGTGGGCCGCAACTACGAAGAACACGCCAAGGAAATGGGCTTCACCGGACGCGAGCCCCCATTCTTTTTCCTGAAGCCAGCCGACGCAGTGGTGGTGTGCCCACCCGGCGAGACCACACCGGTACCCTACCCATCCCTGACCGCCAACCTCCACCACGAGATCGAACTGGTGGTGGCCATCGGCCAGGGCGGGCGGAACATTCCGGTGGCCCGGGCGCTGGAACATGTGTGGGGCTATGCCGTCGGCCTGGACATGACCCGGCGCGACCTGCAGAGCGACATGAAGAAACAGGGCCGCCCCTGGTGCATCGGCAAGGCTTACGACCATTCGGCGCCCATGGGGCCCATCACACCGGCCGGGCAGGCGCCTGGCGTGCTCACCGCCGCCATTGCACTCACGGTGAACGGCGCCGATCGCCAGCGCAGCAGCATCGACAAGCTGATCTGGAACGTGGCCGAAACCATCGCCCACCTGTCCAGCGCCTGGGAGTTGCAGCCCGGCGACCTGATCTTCACCGGTACACCGGAAGGGGTGGCTGCCGTGGTTCCTGGCGATGTGCTGGAAGGTACGGTAGAGGGCCTGACCCCCATCAGCGTTCGGATCGCCTGAGCCCGTTTGGCGGACCCTGGAACCGACGCACAGGGTTTAACCTCTCAAGCCTTCGGGACAATCCGTTCTACCTTCGCGGCAGGCGCCGCAAAGCACCCATCCATCCAACCCTCGCATCGACCCCTTTAGGAGACATTCAAAATGATTCAGCGCAGAACCCTGCTCCAGTCCGGTGCTGCCATCGCCCTCGGCGCCCCGGCGCTCGTGGGCTTTGCCCAGCAAAGCGTCACCCTCAAGTTCCACACCTTCATGTCGCCACAGTCCAATGTGTGGCTGAACATGCACAAGGCCTGGATGGACAAGGTTGAAAAAGACTCGGGCGGTCGTATCAAGTTCGAGGCCTACCCTGCCATGCAACTCGGCGGTTCTCCGGTGCAGTTGTTCGACCAGGCGCGGGACGGCATCGTCGACGTGGTCTGGACCTTGCCAGGCAACACGCCCGGCCGCTTCCCGCGCATCGAGGTGTTCGAACTGCCGTTCATGATGAACAACGCCGAAGCCACTTCCAAAGCCTACTGGGAATACGTCGAAACCGTGGCCAAGGACGAGTTCAAGGACGTGCACCCCATTGCCCTGCAGGTGCACGGCCCCGGCATGTTCCACATGCGCAACAAGCAGATCAAGACCGCCGAGGACCTGCGCGGCTCCAAGGTGCGCGGCCCCACCCGCCAGATCACCAAAATGCTCGGCTACCTCGGCGCCACCCCGGTGGGCATGCCATTGCCCCAGATTCCGGACGCGCTCTCCAAGGGTGTGATCGACGGCTGCGTCATTCCGTGGGAAGTGGCGCCTTCGGTCAAGGTGCATGAACTTGCCAAGTTCCACAGCGAGTTCGACCCCGCAGGCGGCGCCCTCTACACCACCACCTTCGTCATGGCCATGAACAAGGCCAAGTACAACGGCCTGGCACCCGACCTCAAGGCCATCATCGACAAGAACTCCGGTATCGAAACCTCCGGCTGGCTCGGCAAGGTGCAACAGGGCGGCGACCCCGCGGGCCGCAAGGCGGCGGTGGATCAAGGCAACAGCATCTACACCATAGCCGCTGCCGAAGCCCAGGAATTCCGCCGCAAGGCGCGCCTGGTCGAGGTGGAGTGGATGCAGGACATGGACAAACGCGGCTTCAATGGCAAGCAACTGTTCGAAACGGCCAAGGCCCTGATCGAGAAACACGGCAAGAAGGCCTGACCCCCTCCCTGCGTCCCACAGACCGGGCATTGCCCGGTCTTTTTTTGTCTGTCATGGGACACCGCTACACTGCGCCGATGATCCGCCCGCCCGCCAGACACTGCCGCAACTGCGGCGCCGCCGTTGAAGTGCGCCTGCCCGACGATGGTGACACCCGGCCCCGCGCCGTCTGCCCTGCCTGTCACACCGTGCACTACGACAACCCGCTCAATGTGGTGGGTACGGTCCCTGTCTGGGGTGAAACCGGCGAGTTCGTCCTGCTGTGCAAGCGCAACATCGAGCCCCGCCGTGGCAAATGGACCCTGCCCGCCGGCTTCATGGAGCTGGGCGAAACCACTGCCGAAGGCGCCGCCCGTGAGACCACCGAGGAAGCCGGGGCGCGGTTCGAAATGGGCGACATCTTCACCTTGATGAACGTTGCCCGCGTGGGCCAGGTGCACATCTACTACCGCGCGCGCCTGCTCAGCGACCGGTTCGACCCGGGCCACGAAACCATGGAAACGCGCCTGTTCACCGAAGCCGAGATTCCGTGGGACGACATCGCGTTCCGAACGGTCCGTGAAACGCTGGAACACTACTTCGCCGATCGCCGCGAAGGACGCTTCGGCTTCCACGCCTTCGACATCGCCTGAGTGCCGCAGCCGGCATCAACACGCTCGATGCCCGTCCCCCGACAATGGCCGCTGGTGCTGGCTCTGGGCACCGCGCAGACTCTGGCGTGGGGCTCCACCTACTACCTCCCGGCCTTGCTGGCCCAGCCTATGGCGACCAGCCTGGGCTTGCCACCCACGGCGGTGTGGACCGCCTTCACGCTGGCCCTGCTGGTGTCGGCCGCACTCGGGCCGTTCGCAGGCCGCGCCATCGACCGCTGGGGCGGACGCCCGGTGCTGATGACCACCAGTCTTCTGTTTGCCGCTGGCCTGTTCAGCCTGTCGCAGGTGCAGAGCCTGACCGGACTCCTGCTGGCCTGGTTGCTGATCGGCATTGCCATGGGCTGCGGTCTCTACGAAGCCGCCTTCGCAGCCCTGGTCCGGCTCAAAGGCAGCCATGCCCGTGCATCGATCACCGGCATCAATCACCCTCATCGCCGGGTTTGCCAGCACCGTGGGTTGGCCTTTCACCGCCTGGCTGGAGGCCGAATGGAGCTGGCGCGGCGCCTGCATGGCGTGGGCTGCGCTGCACTTGCTGGCGGGGCTGCCCTTGAACGCCAGCGTGCCCCGGGTCGCCCCACCACCCTGCGCAGCCTCCTTGCCGGGGAACACGCCCGCGCCCGATCGACCTGTGGCACCCCACCCGGAACCGCCGCGTGGCACCGCCTGGGTGCTGGCCTATGTGTTCGCCGCCACCTGGTTCGTCAGTACGGCCATGGCGGCACACCTGCCGCAACTGCTGATTGCCAGCGGTGCCTCGATGGCCGCTGCCGTGGCCATCGGTGCACTGGTCGGACCCGCCCAGGTGGCTGGGCGCCTGCTCGAATTCGGCGCACTGCGCCGGTTCCACCCTCTCCTGTCGGCCCGCTGCGCTGCGGCCGCGCACCCCATCGGGGTGATCTGCTGGATGGTCTGGGGGCCTGTGGCCGGTACGGCGTTTGCGTTGCTGCATGGCGCGGGCAACGGCATCCTCACCATTGCCAAAGGGACACTGCCCCTGGTGTACTTCGGCCCGACCGGCTACGGTCAGCGCCAGGGCCTCATCATGGCGCCCTCCCGGGTGGCGCAAGCCTTCGCACCCCTGCTGTTCGGCCTTTGCATCGAAAAGTGGTCTGCCGGGGCCTGCCTTGTGTGCACTGCTCTGGCTACGCAGCCATGGGCGCCTGCCGGACTGATTCACCCCGCGGCGCGCTTGACGAAGCCCGACAGTCCTTGCTGCGCGACGCCCCCTCAGGCAACATCTCGAAGCAATTCACCGCTCTCCCATCCACAGGACACGCCCATGGCCATCTGGTTCGAACTCGGAATCTTTCTGGTGGTGCTGGCCTTCGGCGTGTGGCAACTGCACGATGTGAAAAAGGCCATTCGCGAGAGAGAGCAGCGCGAAGCCCGCCAGCGCCCACCGGAAGGCCAAGAACCAAAGACCTGACGCACGGCGCCAGCGCCAGCAGGCAACATGCAAACGGCCGCCCTTCGGGTGGCGGTTTCCACACATCGGTGCGATTGCCTCGTGCACGCAATAACCCTTTGCCAGGCGGAAGGCTGCCGGCCAACGGCTCCAGCAAGCGGCGCAGCGATCAGCCCACGCACCTGCGATGGCTTCCTAAAACCCGGGAATGACAAGTTCTTCGCGCGCCAACGCAGCGCGAACGGCCGGACGCTGCCGCATACGGCGCGCATGGGCTGTCCAGTTCGGACAAGTGGAATCAATGTCGAACCGAAGCCCAGGGCGACCCCATGTCCAGATCACGAACAAGTAGGGATCAACCACCGAATAGTGCGACCCGAGGGCCCAGGGG
>JALORL010000070.1 GCA_025458915.1 Hydrogenophaga sp. | reverse complement strand
CGCCACCGAGCCCCAGCCCAGCCATTCCATGACCGGGCGCAGCTTGGGTTCCATGGCGGGGCCGAAGCGGGCCATGAGCCAGCCCACCAGGAAGAAGCGGCCGCCCCGGCCGATGATGGACGCGAGGATGAACGGCAGAACCGGCATGGCCATGCCGCCGGCGGCAATCGTGAACACCTTGTAGGGAATGGGGGAAAAGCCGGCAATGAAAACCGCCGCAAAGCCCCAGCGGTCGAACCAGGTGCGGGCCAGGTTCAGGTTGTCGGTCCAGCCCATGCGCTCCACCCACGGCATGGCGGCGTCCAGCGCCACCGCACCCACAAAATAGCCCGCCAGGCCGCCGAGCACCGAGGTGATGGTGGTGAGCAATGCCAGGCGCCACCACAGGGCTGGACGGGCCAGGCACATGGGCGCCAGCATCACGTCGGGGGGAATGGGAAAGAAGGACGACTCTGCAAAACTCAGCCCGCCCAGGTACCACGGCGCCTTGGGGTGGCGGCTCCAGAGCATCACACGGTCGTACAGCGGTCCGAACAGTTTCAAGGCGGGCTTCCAGTGGGTGGATCGTCGAAGCGGCTCCCCCGTCGGGCTGCCCGCTGCGGCCAAACCCGGCATTATCGGCCACTGCCTACAATGGGTTGGTGACTGCCACCGCACCGCCTCCCCCCCTTGTGCCCCGCGCGCCCATTCGCGAACTGCCCGACGAACTGATCAGCCAGATTGCCGCTGGCGAGGTCGTCGAGCGCCCGGCTTCGGTGGTGCGCGAACTGGTGGACAACGCGCTGGATGCTGGCGCCGGGCAGATCACGGTGCGGCTGCAGGCCGGTGGCGTGCGCCTCATCAGCGTGGAAGACGACGGCTGCGGCATCCTGCGCAGCGAGTTGCCCACCGCGCTCAAGCGCCATGCCACGAGCAAGATCGCCAGCCTGAGCGACCTGGAATCGGTGCAGACCATGGGCTTTCGCGGTGAGGCGCTGGCGGCCATCTGCTCCATCGCCGAGGTGTCGGTGCTGACCCGGGTGGCCCATGGAGGCGATCCCCACGGGTGGCTGCTGGACGGCCGCAGCGGCGAACTGCAGCCCACCGCGCGCAACCCCGGCACCACGGTCGAAGTGCGCGAACTGTTTTTCGCCACGCCCGCCCGCCGCAAGTTCCTCAAGACCGACGCCACCGAACTGGCCCACTGCATCGAGGCGGTGCGCCGCCACGCGCTGGCCCGGCCCGATGTGGGCTTTGCCATCTGGCACGACGGCAAACTGGTGGCCCAGTGGCGCGCGGCCAGCGGCTCCGGCATGGAAGCGCTGCGGCAGCGCCTGGGGGATGTGCTGGGCACCGAGTTTCTGGATCAGGCGCTGCCGCTGGACTGGCCCGCCCTCCCCGCACGCGACGATCACCCCCAGCGCCTGCGCGTCTGGGGATTCGCTGGCCTGCCCGATGCAGCGCGCTCGCGCAACGACTGGCAGTTCGTCTATGTGAACGGCCGCTATGTGCGGGACAAGACCATCACCCACGCCGCGCGCAGCGCCTATGAGGACGTGCTGCATGGCCACCGCCAGCCGGTGTACGCGCTGTTCGTGTCCATCGACCCGGCACGGGTCGATGTGAACGTGCACCCGACCAAGATCGAGGTGCGGTTCCGCGACGGCCGCGAGGTCCACCAGGGGGTGCGCCATGCGGTGGAAGCGGCGCTGGCAGCGCCGCGTTCGGCCCAGGCGCAGCCAGCAACGCCGCCTGCAACAACCGCCCTGTCGGCCGAACCGTCTGCGTTCGCGAGCCCGGTGCAGCGTCAGCAAGCCCTGCCCTGGCGGCCCGAAGCGCCGCAGGTCGGCCAGCGGGTGAACGATGTCGGTGCGCTGTGGGGCAATGAGCCCGAGAAAGCGTCGATCAACACAGCCCGAACGGGTGCTTGGCTCGACCGACAGGACGCCGCCCCATCTGCCATGCCGGAAGTCACCCGGACACCCTCCGCCGCCGAGGCACAGCCCTTGCCCGACGGCGAATGGCCGCTCGGCCGTGCCGTGGCGCAACTGCAAGGCGTTTACATCCTGGCGGAAAACGCCCAGGGGCTGGTGGTGGTGGACATGCACGCGGCGCACGAGCGCATCGTGTACGAACGGCTCAAGCAGCAGCTCGACGACCAGCACATCAGCAGCCAGCCCCTGCTGATTCCCGCCACCTTTGCAGCCACGCCCGAGGAAGTGGCCACGGCCGAAGCCGGTGCCGAGGTGCTGGCCACACTGGGCCTGGAGGTGGTGCCGTTCTCCCCCCGCACCCTGGCGGTGCGCGCCGTGCCGACCACGCTCGCCCAGGGCGACCCGGTGGAGCTGGCGCGCAGCGTGCTGGCCGAGATGGCGCAGCACGAGGCGTCCACCGTGGTTCAGCGCGCCCGCAACGAACTGCTGGCCACCATGGCCTGCCACGGCGCGGTGCGCGCCAACCGGCGCCTGACACTGGAAGAGATGAACGGGTTGCTGCGCCAGATGGAGCACACCGAGCGCTCCGACCAGTGCAACCACGGCCGCCCCACCTGGCGGCAGCTCACGCTGAAAGAGCTGGACGCGCTGTTCCTGCGTGGTCGCTGAACCGCGGCCAGGGTGGGCTGCGAACGCCCGCATCGCTCACCGCGCACCCACCCCTGGCCAAGCCCACGAATGGTGCGTTTTTGACTTCCCCTGCACAAACCTTCCCCCGATTTCGGTCGATCGACCGGGGAATGGAGCAGTTTTTCTCTATTTTGGTGCGTTTTAATGGGTAGGTGCCGATTTGCGTATGATTTCGCGCACCACTTTTGTACATTTTTTCCATGAAATACGCCTCCGTTCACGACTTTCTCGACCATGTTGCCGCCCGCAACCCAGGCCAACCCGAATTCGCCCAGGCGGTGGCCGAAGTCATGGAAAGCCTGTGGCCGTTCATCGCCGCCCACCCCAAATACGCCGAGCAGGGCCTGCTGGACCGGCTGGTGGAACCCGAGCGCGTCGTCATGTTCCGCGTGTCGTGGGTGAACGATCATGGCGACGTGCAGGTGAACCGCGGCTACCGCATCCAGCACAGCTCGGCCATTGGCCCCTACAAGGGCGGCATGCGCTTCCACCCCTCGGTGAACCTGTCCATACTGAAGTTCCTGGCGTTTGAGCAGACCTTCAAGAACGCGCTCACCACCCTGCCCATGGGCGGTGGCAAGGGCGGCTCCGACTTCGACCCCAAGGGCAAGAGCCCGGGGGAGGTGATGCGCTTCTGCCAGGCGCTGGTGAGCGAACTGTTCCGCCATGTGGGCGCCGACACCGATGTGCCCGCCGGCGACATCGGCGTGGGTGCGCGCGAGGTGGGCTACATGGCCGGCATGATGAAGAAGCTCAGCAACCGGGCGGACTGCGTGTTCACCGGCAAGGGCCTGAGCTTTGGCGGTTCGCTGATCCGGCCCGAGGCCACCGGCTACGGCACGGTGTACTTCGCAGAGCAGATGCTCAGGCAGCAGGGCAAGTCGTTCGACGGTCTGCGGGTAAGCGTGTCGGGCTCGGGCAACGTCGCCCAGTACGCGGTGGAAAAGGCCATGGCACTGGGCGCCAAGGTGGTCACCGTGTCGGACTCCAGCGGCACCGTGATCGACGACGCCGGTTTTACCTCCGAAAAGCTGGCCGAACTCATGGAGGTGAAGAACCACCTGTATGGCCGCGTCAGCGAATACGCGCAGCGCACCGGATCGCGCTTCGAAGCCGGCCTGAAGCCGTGGGCGGTACCGGTGGACGTGGCCCTGCCCTGCGCCACCCAGAACGAACTCGATGCCGACGACGCCGCCACCCTGATCCGCAACGGCGTGTGCTGCGTGGCCGAGGGCGCGAACATGCCCACGACCATGGAGGCGGTACAGCGCTTCGAAGACGCCGGCGTGCTGTTCGCCCCGGGCAAAGCCAGCAACGCTGGCGGCGTGGCCACCTCCGGCCTGGAAATGAGCCAGAACGCCATGCGCCTGAGCTGGCCGCGCGACGAAGTGGACCAGCGCCTGCACGGCATCATGGTGGGCATCCACGAGGCCTGCCTGACGCACGGCCGCCGCGCCGACGGCACGGTGAGCTACGTGGATGGGGCCAACATTGCGGGCTTCGTGAAGGTGGCGGACGCAATGCTGGCGCAGGGCGTGGTTTAGGGAACACCCCCCTGCGCCGCTGACGCGGCTTCCCCCCGCTCTGGCGCGCCTTCGGCGCTTGGCAGGGGGACGCACCCTGTAGCCCGGCTGAGCCGGTTCCACGGGTGCCCTTGATTTCGGACACTTCGCGCCGGAAGTTTGGTACACCCCCCTGCGCCGCTGACGCGGCTTCCCCCGCTCTGGCGCACCTTCGGCGCTTGGCAGGGGGGCGCAACCTGTGGCCCGTCCTGAGCTGGTCGAAGGGCGGTTCCACAGGTGCCCTGTGTGCAGGCATTCCGCTCCGGCGCTGATTGGAAAAAACCGACGTCCTTACACCTTGATCCGCGCCGCCAGCGCCTGCAGTTCGCTCAGCGGCGGGTCCTTGCGGGGCCAGACCAGGCCCACGCCGTCATCTGCGTGGCGGGGCAATACGTGCACGTGCACATGGGGCACGGTCTGCCAGCCGTCGGGTTGGTTGGTCTGCAGCAGGGTCATGCCGGTGGGCTGGAACGCGGCCTGCACGGCCTTGGCGATGCGGGTCGCGATGGCGAACAGGTATGCCGCCTCGGATTCTTCGAGTTCCATCACCGTTTCCACCTGGCGGCGGGTGGCCACCAGCACGTGACCGGGGTTGAGCTGACCGGCGTCCATGAAGGCGATGACCCGCTCGTCTTCGTAAACGATGGCGGCGGGAAGTTCTCGGCGGATGATGCGGGTGAAAACGCTGTCGGTCATGGGGGGCAAGGAATGTAGGGAGAGTGAAAGGGTCTGGTACGAAACTTGCCATTCTGCGGTTCGGGACACAGGCTGAAGCCCTTGCCGGCAAGCTCCCCCTGTCCCGCCCGCGTCACCGCCCACTGAACTTTTGCCGCCGACCAGCCTCCACGCGAGCCATGAAGAGAGTCATTGTCATCCTGCTGGCAGCCGCGGCCCTGATGGCCGGTTGCAGCACGCTGGACGAGCGCCAGCGGCAATGGATCTTCCAGCCTTCAGACCGCAGCTGGTACGGCGGCACCATGGCCGCCGAGGGCATGCCCGACGTCTGGATCGACTACACCTCCCAACTCACGGGCGAGCCGGTGCGGCTGCACGGCCTATGGGCCGAGCATGACAACTTCCATCAACGCCCCGATGCGCCGGTGCTGCTGTATTTGCACGGCGCGCGCTTCAATGTGGTGGGCTCGGCCTTCCGGGTGCGCCGCATGGAAGAACTGGGGTTCTCGGTGCTGTCCATCGACTACCGGGGTTTTGGCAAGAGCACGGCGCAATTGCCATCGGAGTCGCTGGCAGCGGAAGACGCACAGGCTGCATGGGATTGGCTGGCCAGAACCTACCCGGATCGGCCACGCTACATCTTCGGGCATTCGCTGGGCGGGGCCATTGCCATCGAACTGGCGGCGCGGGTGAATGACGAAGCCGGCACCATGGTGGAAGGCACGTTCACGTCGATTCCTGACGTGGTGCGAGCCTTCAAGTGGGGCTGGCTGCCGCTGTCGCCATTCATCACCCAGCGTTTCGAGGCGGTGCGCCGGGTGAAGGATGTCGGCTCGCCGCTGCTGGTGGTGCATGGGAGCAACGACCGGCTGATCAAGCCGGAACTGGGACAGCGCCTGTTCGAGGCGGCCACCGGGCGCAAGGCGTTCGTGCTGGTGGAGGGCGGCTCGCACCACAACACCAATTCGGTCGGTCAGCCGCAATACCGGGCTGCGATTGCCGAGTTGTTCGGCCTATCGGCGTTGTCCGACCTGGCGGAGCCGGTGGAAGCCGTGCTGCGTTGAAGCGCCCGGAGGGCCACCGTGGGGCAACCCGCGTGCATCCCCGGCAAGGGCCTTCTGCTACCCTCGACCGGATGCCTGTCACCCGCTCGCCCGCCACGTCGTCCCGCATGTCGCCGGGCCTGATCGTGCTGGTGCTGTCCCTGTTGCTGGGGCTGCAGCCTGTCACCACCGACCTTTACCTCCCTGCACTGCCCGCACTCACCGAAGGATTTGGTGCGTCGATGCCGCAGGCGCAGCTCACGCTCACCGCGCTGCTGCTGGCGTTCGGTATTTCACAGCTGGTGTGGGGACCGGTGTCGGACCGGTTTGGCCGGCGGCCGGTGCTGCTGGCGGGCATGGGGCTGTATGTGGCGGCTTCGGTGGGCAGCACGTTCTCTGCGAACATGGATCAGCTGGTGTTGTGGCGCACCCTGCAGGGCATCGCCATGGGGGCCGGCGTGATGTGCGCAAGGGCCATCGTGCGCGACCTGTACGCCCCGGTGGATGGCGCCCGCATCATGTCCAAGGGCTTGACGGGCCTGGGGGTGATCGCCTGCGCCAGCGCGCCGCTGGGCGGGTTGCTGTCGGAGTACCTGGGCTGGCGTGTCGCGCTGCTGGCGCTGGCGGTGTTCGGTGCCGGCACCTGGATCGTGCTGGCGCTGCGCTTTGAAGAAACCCTGCAGCGCCACAATCCGCAGGCGCTGCAACCGGCCACGCTGGCGCGCACCTGGTGGCAGATCGTGCAGCACCCCACGTTCTGGGCCTTCACCCTGCTGTCCACCGCGTCGTACAGCGGGCTGTTCACCTTCCTGGCCGCCTCGCCGTTCGTGTTCATCCAGGTGCTGGGCCTGTCCAAAACCGCTTACGGGCTGGTGATGCTGACCATGTCGCTGAGCTACATCGTGGGCACGTTGGCCTGCCGCCGGCTGCTGCCGCGCTTCGGTGTTCGGCGCACCGTGGCGCTGGCGGGCGCCTGCACGCTCACGGCGGGCACGCTGATGGGCGGGTTGGCCCTGGCGGGCGTGCAGAGCGTGGCGGCCATCATGCTGCCGTTCTATCTGTTCATGCTGGCCCACGGCGTGCACCAGCCCTGTGGGCAGAGTGGCGCGGTAGGACCGTTTCCGCAGGCCGCTGGCGCCGCCTCGGCGCTGAGCGGATTCCTGATGATGGTGTCGGCGTTCTTCATGGGCGGCTGGCTTGGACGCAGTCTGACCAGCGTGGCCGAAGGTGCGGGCACCGTGCTGCCGCTCACCAACGGCCTGTGGTTCTGGAGCGCGGTGATCGCGCTGGTGGCGTGGACGCTGGTCTGGCGGCATGCCCCCGCTGCACCGCCACGCGTCTTCTCCCCCTTGATGGATGACCCCGTCACCGGACCGGTGGAGCCGGGTCCTTCACGGGTGCAGGATGCCGGCGCAGCGCTTCCCGCTCCCGGGGAAACCGGTGGGGCCAAGCCATGACGGCTTTGCAACCGATGCCTCCGTGTCTGGCCATTGCCGGCCCCACGGCCAGTGGCAAAAGCGCCGTCTCGCTGGCCATTGCCAAGCGCTGGCCGGTGGAGATCGTGAGCGTGGATTCGGCGCTGGTGTTCCGGGGCATGGACATCGGCACGGCCAAGCCCACACCAGCCGAACGGGCGATCGTGCCGCACCACCTGATCGACATCACCGATCCGCTGCACGCCTACAGCGCCGCTGATTTCGTGCGCGACGCCACGCGATTGATCAACGACATCCGGGCGCGCGGGCGCACCCCGCTGCTGGTGGGCGGCACCATGCTGTACTTCAAGGCGCTGATGCACGGCCTGAGCGACATGCCTGCCGCCAACGCCGACGTGCGGACCCGCATTGAAGCCCAGGCCCGGGAACGGGGCTGGCCGGCGCTGCACGCCGAACTTGCGCGGGTGGACCCGGTCAGCGCCGCCCGGCTGTTCCCCAACGATGCCCAGCGCATCCAGCGCGCGCTGGAGGTGTATGAACTGTCGGGCCGCCCCCTGTCGGCGTTCCACAGCGAAGGCGCAGCACAGCCTGGAGCGTTGCAGCCGCACCAGATCCTGTCGCTGGAACCCGCCGACCGCGCCTGGTTGCACGAACGCATTGGCCGGCGTTTCGACGCCATGCTGGCCGACGGTTTCCTGGACGAGATGCGGCGCCTTCGGGCGCGCAGCGACCTGCACCCCGATCTGCCGTCCATGCGCTGCGTGGGCTACCGCCAGGCCTGGGAAGCGCTGGATGCGGCCGGTGATGCGCCACTGACCGCAGCGCAGATGGCCGAATTGCGCGACCGCGGCATCTTCGCCACGCGGCAGCTCGCCAAGCGACAGCTCACCTGGCTGCGCAGCATGCCGGAGCGCCAGAAGATGGCCTGCGACGCGCCGGGGACGCTCGACCAGGTGCTGTGCTGGGTGGCCGACCGGATCGAACCACTTCAAGGTGCCGCCGCATGAGCCTGCAGATCGAGAACCTCACCAAACGCTACGGCAACACGGCGGTGTTCAGCCATGTGAACCTGACCGTGGCAGCGGGCGAATTCGTCGCCATCGTGGGCGAGTCCGGTGTGGGCAAATCCAGTCTGCTCAATTGCATGGCCGGCCTGGACGACTGGAGCGCGGGCCGCATCGTGCACGACGGCGTGGACCTCCATGCGCTGGACGACACACAGCGCGCCCACTGGCGGCGCGAAAAACTGGGCTTCGTGTTCCAGGCCTTCCACGTGCTACCGCACCTGGACGTGGCGCAGAACGTGGCGCTTCCGCTGCTGCTGCTGGGTCGGCCCGACCCGGCGCGTGTGAGCGCGATGCTGGAAGCGGTGGGCCTGGGCGGACTCGGTGAGCGACTGCCGGCCCAGCTCTCGGGCGGGCAGCTTCAGCGCGTGGCGATTGCCCGTGCGCTGGTCCACCGGCCCCGTCTGCTGCTGGCCGACGAGCCCACGGGCAACCTCGACCCTTCCACCGCCGCCCAGGTGATGGACGTGCTGCAACGACAAGCCCGGGAGAGCGGCGCAGCGCTGATTCTGGTGACCCACTCCGAAACCGCAGCCGCACGCGCCAACAGGGTGCTGCACCTTACCGCACAAGGATTGCAGGAAGCACCGGCTGCGCCAGCCAACAGCGCCTGACCCCTGGAAGGGTCGGCTGTCAGGCGACCCACCTTGTCCGCGCAACCACCACGACCGGAAGGTGTCGCTTGCAAGCCGTAACCCATTGGTAATTTAATTACCTTAAAATCGCCACTCTTTGGTAACAAATTTCATCTCCATGAGCCCCACCTCCGCCTCTTCAACCGCCCGCCTGGACCTGGTTATCTTCGGCGGTGTGGGCGACCTCTCGGTACGCAAGCTGCTGCCCGCGCTCTACATGGCGCACCTGCACAACAACCTGCCGGTGCACACCCGCATCCTGGCGCTGGGCCGCCAGCCCTGGGACCGGGCAACGTTTCTTGCTTTCATTCAGGACAAGGTGCCGGGGTTCATCGGCGCCAAGGCCATGACCGACGCCGGCTGGCAAGGCTTTCTGGAGCGCCTGCACTACGTGGCGCTCGATGCCACCCGGGCCCAGGATTTCACCGCCCTGGGCGAGGCCTTGCAACCGGGCTCCGACCGCGTCTACTACCTGGCCACCGCGCCCAGCCTGTTCACTGCCATCTGCGACCACCTGTCGGCCGCCTCGCTGATCGACCCGCGTTCGCGGGTGGTGCTGGAAAAACCGCTGGGCCACGACCTCGCCTCCGCCCGCGAAATCAACCACCAGGTCGGCCGCCATTTCCAGGAATCGCAGATCTTCCGCATCGACCACTACCTGGGCAAGGAAACGGTGCAGAACCTCATGGTGCTGCGCTTCGGCAACACCATCTTCGAGCCGCTGTGGCGCAGCCCGTACATCAAGAGCGTGCAGATCACGGTGGCCGAGTCGGTGGGCGTGGGCAGCCGCGCGGGCTTCTACGACGGCATGACGGTGGCCGATGTGGCGCGCGACACGGTGCGCGGCCAGTACGCAGCGGGCGCCTCGGCGGGTGACAAGGCCATTGGCTACCTGCAGGAAGACAACATTCCGCCCGGCAGCACCACCGAAACCTTCGTGGCGCTCAAGGCCCACATCAACAACTGGCGCTGGGCCAACGTGCCCATCTTCCTGCGCACCGGCAAGCGCATGGCCGAGCGGCGCAGCGAAATCGTCATCGAGTTCGCCGACCTGCCCTACACCATTTTCCCCGACGCGCCTCGCCAACCGGTCAACCGCCTGATGATCCGCCTGCAGCCCGAAGAGCATGTGCAGCTGCAGATGATGGCCAAGGAGCCCGGCAGCGGCATGCGGCTGCGCCCGGTGAACCTGAATCTGGACCTGGAACTGGCGTTTTCCGAACGCCGTGCCGAAGCCTACGAACGCCTGCTGCTGGACGTGATCAAGGGCCGCCTGACGCACTTCATGCGGCGCGACGAACTGGAGGCCGCGTGGACCTGGGTGGAACCCATTCTGGACGGCTGGCAGCAACTGAACGAAAAGCCCAAGGCCTACACGGCGGGTACCTGGGGTCCGGCTGCATCGTCGGCCCTGATGGCGCGGGAAGGTTCGGCATGGGTGGAGGAGAGTTGATCCCTGCGCCGCTTCGCGGCTTCCCCCTCAACGGGGCAACACCTGCCGCCAGGAAAAGCCAGTTCGGCGGTGTTGCTGCCTGCACTTCCCGGCGAGCGCACCATCTCCCACCGTTCGGGCTGAGCCTGTCGAAGCCCTCGTGCGATGCGACTCGCGAACCCTTCGACAGGCTCAGGGCGAACGGAACAAGGGGCAAACCTGCATGACAACCGAACACCCCATCGCCACGCCACCGGCCATTGCCGCGCACATCGCCAACGCCTTGCGCCGCGCCATCGCAGAACGTGGCCAGGCCAGCCTCGCCGTGTCGGGCGGCAAGTCGCCGGTTGCCATGTTCGAAGCCCTGCGCCGGCAGCCACTGGACTGGGCGAAGCTGCATGTGGTGCTGGTGGACGAGCGCGTGGTGCCGCACGACCACGCCGACAGCAACACCGCGCTGGTTCGCCAGTACCTGCTGCATGGTGCGGCAGCGGCCGCGCAGTGCGTGCCGTTCTTCGACCACGCCCCGCGCGAATTCCACCCCCCCGCACTGGACGCGCTGGTGGCGCAGGCGAACGCCCGCATGGTCTCCGTCCCCTGGCCGCTGGACGTGGCCGTGCTCGGCATGGGCGAAGACGCGCACACCGCCTCGCTGTTTCCCGGCGCTCCGGGCACGGCCGAGGCCCTGCAATCCACCGAGCGCGTGGCCTGGGTCGTGCCCACCACCGCGCCCCACGCCCGCCTCACGCTCACGCTGCCCAGCCTGCTGGCCGCGCGCGAACTGGTGCTCACGATCTCCGGCGAGAAGAAGCTCGCCGTTTACCGCCGCGCCGCTCAGAAGGCGGATGCGGCACTTCCGGTTTCCCTGGTGATCCACCAGGCCCAGACGCCACTGAGCGTGTGGATGAGCTGAAGCCGAACGCAAAGGAAACGCCCCATGACCACGCCCCTGCATCCCGCCATCGAACGCGTCACCACGCGCATCACCGAACGCAGCACCGACAGCCGCGCCGCCTACCTGGCCAGCATGGCCGCCCAGCGCAAGAACGGCACCCAGCGCGGGGGCATGGGTTGCGCCAACATGGCCCACACCACCGCCGCCCTGCCGGCGAGCGACAAGCTGCGCATCCACGCCGAGCGCGCGCCGCACGTGGGCATCGTCACCGCCTACAACGACATGCTCTCGGCCCACCAGCCTTACGAGCACTACCCCGAACTGCTGCGCAGCCACGCCCGCGCTCTGGGGGCCACGGCCCAGGTGGCTGGCGGTGTGCCCGCCATGTGCGACGGCGTGACCCAGGGCGCGGCCGGCATGGAACTCTCGCTGTTCTCGCGCGACGTGATTGCGCTCTCGGCCTGCGTGGGCCTGTCGCACAACGTGTTCGACGCCGCGCTCATGCTCGGCGTGTGCGACAAGATCGTGCCCGGCCTGTTCATGGGCGCGCTGCAGTTCGGCCACCTGAGCACGGTGTTCGTGCCCGCCGGCCCCATGACCAGCGGCCTGTCGAACGACGCCAAGGCCAAGGTGCGCCAGCAGTACGCGCAAGGTCTTGTGGGCCGCGAAGCCCTGCTGGAAAGCGAGGCACAGGCCTACCACTCGCCCGGCACCTGCACCTTCTACGGCACCGCCAACAGCAACCAGATGCTGATGGAAATCATGGGCCTGCACCTGCCGGGCTCGTCCTTCGTCAACCCCGGTACCGAGCTGCGCGAACTGCTCAGCAA
>JALORL010000069.1 GCA_025458915.1 Hydrogenophaga sp. | reverse complement strand
CAGGTGTCGCTGGACTGCGAACTGAGTTTTGTGTGCCTGGCAGAACGGGCGGGCGAGCCGGTGATCGAGGCGGCCTGGGGGGCCCTGGATGCGGTGTGGGGGTGAGGCAGCAGCTACCCGCACCGTCTGCGGCCATTCGATCTGGCGCAGCAGGGCCTTCGCATCCTTGCGGCGGACACCTCCTGCCGCAGCGACTCGATTGCGCTGGTTCGGTTCAGGCTTTCAGGTCGGTCACCCACATGCGGCCGGGCTGGTGGGTCACAAACCAGGGCAGGTCGGCGCGTGCCAGGGCCTCGTTCGCCGTGAGACCGCAGCCCCAGTACAACGGCACCTCACCGGGCTCGGGGGGAAGCGGTTCCCCCCAGTCGGGCCGACCGAGATCCTGGATGCCCAGTTCTGCCGGATGGCCCTGGTGAATGGGCTCCCCGTGCGCAAGATGCAGAGGCCGCGTCAACGCCACCACCTTGGGGACATCCTTGTCCAGAAAAGGCCGCATCGACACCACCAGCGGCCCTTCGAACCCGCCGGCACGGACGCAGGCCCGCCGGGTTCGGAACAGCCCGCCCTGAATGCCCTGCTCCATGTGTCTCAGGCGGATGCCTTCGGCCGCCAGCACGGACTCCGCGGTAAACCAGCAACCGAGCAGCACGGCCACCGCATCCGCAGACCAGTGCGCCCGCAGATCGCTCAAACTGGCAGGGGGCTGACCCCGCGCCACGCGGATGTAGCCACCGAGGTCGGAGCGGATGTCGCCGCCGATCGCCAGCTCGGGGAAATGGGGGTTGCCCGGTTGCCCCACGCCCACCAGCGGCAGTGCAGCGGGGTTGGCCCTGCAGAAGTCCACGAAACCGGCCGCATGCGCAGCGGGCAGCACCACCAGATTGCACTGGACATGACCGCGGGCCAGACCCGATGTGGTGCCCTGGTAGCCCTGGCGGATGGCCGCCCGCAGTTCAGCCGGACCCAGTTCCGCGAGCGGGCGCGGCATGTTCCTGTGGTCCCGGTGGCTCATGGCTCCCACTTCCGTCGGGGCAATGCATCCGGGTGGGGCACGGCGGCGCTGCGTTCGCGCTGGAGGAACTGTCCACCCCCACGGGGCACCACCAGGCGTCCGGCGTCGCAGGTGAGCACGCCCCGCACCCAGACCTGCATCGGCCAGCCGGTGATGTCCATGCCGGCATAAGGCGTGTAGTCCACGTTGTGGTGCAGCATGGCGTTGGTGAGCCGGACCTGGTGGGCGGGGTCCCAGGCCACCAGATCGGCATCGGCCCCGAGGGCGATTTCCCCTTTCCGGGGATGCAGGCCGTAGAGCTGTGCGGGGGCGGTGCAGCAGAGTTCAACAAAATCGGCAAGCGACAGCCGGCCGGCCACCACGCCTTCGGAAAACATCAGGGGCATCCGCGTCTCGAGGCCCGGAATCCCGTTGGCAATGAACCTGAAGGACGCCCTGGGCCCGTACTTGAGCTTGCCGGTTTCGTCGAAGCGGTAGGGCGCGTGGTCGGAAGACACCAGCGAAAGCGAACGCTGGTTCAGGCCGGCCCAGACGGACGGCGCGTTTTCCTTCGCCCGCGGTGGCGGGCTGCACATGCACTTGGCACCTTCGTCGCCGTGCAGGTCGTCCGACGACAGGAACAGGTACTGGGGGCAGGTTTCGGCATGGATGGGCAGGCCGCGCTGCCTGGCCTGGGCAATCACCTCGATGGCTTCGCCGGCCCCGACGTGCACGATCAGGATCGGGGTCTCCACCAGTTCGGCCAGCGCGATGGCCCGGTAGGTCGCTTCCCGCTCGACCAGCATCGGCCGCGAGACCTCGTGGTAGCGGGGATGGGTCAGCCCGGCCCGCTCCAGGCGCTCGGTCAGCCACAGGATGCAGTCGAGGTTCTCGGCATGCACCATGGTGAGCAAGCCTGCCTGGCGACAGGCGTCGAGCACATCGAGCACCTGGCGGTCGGACAGCCGGAGGGCTTCGTAGGTGAGATAGATCTTCACCGACGTGCAGCCTTGTTGGGCCAGGCCGGGCAGCTCGCGCTCCAGAACATCCGGCGTCGGGTCCGAGACGATGGCATGAACGCCGTGGTCGACGTAGGCGTTGCCGTGCGCGCGCGCGTGGTATTCGTCCAGCGCGGATTGCAGCGAACGGCCCTTGAACTGGGGCGCGAAGGAGAGCACGGTCGTGGTGCCGCCGAACGCGGCGGAGCGCGTTCCGCTTTCGAAGTTGTCCGCCATTTCCGCGCCCCGCGCAGCGCTGCCCGGGTTGGGCGGCTGGTCGATGTGCACGTGCGCGTCCACCCCGCCGGGCAACAGCCAGCGCCCGGCGGCATCGAACCGCTGCAGCCCCCCGTCGATGCGCTCGGCCAGCGCGGCGATCCGGCCACCGCGGATGCCCACATCGCAGCGCTGCAGCGCCCCTTCGGTGAACACTTCGCCGCCGTGGATCACCCAGTCAAATGCGTCCCCCACGGCGTTCACGGCAAGCGCCGGTCGGCAACAGGTGGCAGGAAGCGGGCGTCGTAGATGGCTGCAACGGCGGGTTTGGTGGGCAGGCCGAAGACCGTGCTGACCGTCTCGATCTGGCGCTCCAGACGGGCAAGATCCACCGCGCCCAGTCCGTCGCGCTCCGACAGGGGCGAGCGCACCTGGTTCTGCAGCAGCCATTGCAGCTTTTCGATCTCGATGGCCTTGTTGATCAACGGGTCGCGCCTGGCAACCGCCTCGATGGCCTCGGCGGGGTTGGCCAGTGCGTCGCGCCACCCCAGGGCCGTGGCGCGCACGAAGGCACGCACCGCTTCGGGGTTGGTCTCCAGCATCTTGCGCGACACCATGAGCGCGTTGCCATAGAGGTCCAGGCCCTGATCGGCGTAGCGCATGAACACCACGTCTTCCTGCTTCACCCCCATGGCCTTGAGGTTGAACCAGATGCTGGAATCGAAGCCGGCGATGGCGTCCAGATCACCGCGGAACAGCAGCGTTTCGCGCACCCGGATGTCGATGTTTTCGGTGCGCAGTTGCGCGGTGTCGAGCCCGGTGGCCCTGGCGAAGGCGGGCAGCATGCGGTAGGCCCCATCGGTCGCCGGGCCGCCCAGCTTCCTTCCGGTCAGATCCTTCGGACCGCTGATGCCGCTCTTGCGCAGCGCCACGATGGACAAGGGGCTGTTGGCGTAGATCGCCAGCACCGCCACCGGCGCTTGTTGCGGATTGCGCGCGGCGAATTCCATGAGCGCGCCGATGTCGGCAAAGCCGAAATCGTAGGAGTTGTTGCCCAGGCGCGAGAGCACGTCTCCGGTGCCGTTCGAGGCATCGAGCGTGACCTGCAGGCCCGCATCCCGGAAGTAGCCTTTTTCCTGGGCCAGGAACCAGGCCGCGTTCGAACCGTCGGGCTTGAAGTTGAGCGAGAACTTCACGGCGGTCTGGGCGCTGGCCGCGCCCATGAAGGACAACGCTAGGGCGCTGAACGTGCAGGCCACCCAGCGGCGCAGAGAGGTCGGGGCAAACATGGCTTGATCCTTTCGATCGGGTTGCGAAGGCTCCGGGCGGAGCGTTCACCGGGGATGCAATGAGCGTACCCAGCAAGCCAGAAAAGACGATGAATCAACAGGTTACGGGCGTTTTTCGCGCAATCACTTGGCGCAATTGCGCCGGATCACCCGGGCTGCCGGTGCTGCACGGGCACAATTGCACCCCATGCGGGACCCGTTTCCCGGACACAGGCCCATGAAACATGCACAGCGCTGAAGATGCCTACCGCGAGCTGTACGCAGCCATCGTCGACCAGCGCCTGAGCGCCGGCGCCAGGCTGACGGAGACCACGCTCGCGCAGGTGCTGTCGTGCTCCAGGCGGCACATCGACAAGGCGTTGTGGCGTCTGGCCGAGCAACGCCTGGTGCAGATCCGCCGCAATGCCGGCGCCTGGGTGGCCGCACCCAGCTTCCAGGAAGCCCGCGAGATCTACGAACTGCGCCTGATCGTGGAGACCGCCGTGGTTCGAAAGCTCTGCGCGGTGGTGCGCCCCGACGGGCTCAAGCTGCTCAAACAGAATCTGGACGCCGAAAACCGGGCGCGGCGGCTGGGAGACCAGCACATGGCTGTGCGGCTCAGCGGGGAGTTCCACATCATCCTCGCACGGCTCTCCCACAGCCTGGAGCTGGAACGGCAGGTGGAAGGGCTGGTGGCGCGCACCAGTCTGGTCACCCAGCTGTATGCCAATCCGAATGGGCTGGGTTGCTGGCACCACCAGCACGACGCGCTGATTGAACGGCTGGCAAGCCGCGATGCAGACCGCGCGGCAGAGCTGATGGAGAAGCACCTGCGCGAACTGGAGTCCTCCCTGCGGGTGGAGAGCCCGGCCTCCCGACACGACGAGCTGAAGAAGGCACTGCTGCGCTGAGGCGCGCCGCATGGGCAAGGCGGCGGGCATCTGCGGTTCGCCGTCTCGGATGCGCCGGTGCGGGCCGGCCGCACCAGGCTGGGGCGTGGCAGATCGCACGCCAAGGCCGGTTTTGATAGCAGCAAAGGGTTAGCGCCGATAGCCAAGCACCGGTACAAATGCGACCATTTGTTACCTTTCGCCCAACAGGCGCAAGAACCTGCCACGGAGACCCACCATGTTCACATCCCTGCTGCGCAACCCGCGCCGCGCATTGCCCGTCTGCCTGCTGTCGGTGGCCGCCCTGTTCGGCGCCAGTGTCCAGGCCCAGAACCCCGCACCCCTGAAAGTCGGCGTGGTCGGCCCCATGAGCGGCGGCTCTGCCGACTTCGGCAACGCCATGCTCAACGGCATCAACATTGCCGTGTCTGAGATCAACGCCGTGGGTGGCTATCTGGGTCGACCGCTGGAACTGGTGGTCAAGGACGACAAGGGCGACCCCGAACTGGCGGCCAAGCTGAGCGAGGAGCTCATCAAGACCGACAAGGTCATCTCCACCCTGGGCTTCTGCAACACGGGGGTGGCGCTCAAGGCCATCCCGGTGTTCCAGGCCAACCAGAGTCCCTTGATCGTGCCTTGCGCGGCAGGCTCACCGGTCACCAAGCAGGTGGAGCCGGCAGCGAGCTACATCTTCCGCATCTCGCCCAGCGAAGAGATCAAGGCACCCTTCATGGTGAAGGACGTGCTGCGCAAGGGGCTCAACCGCGTGGCCATCTTTGCCGATGCCACGCCGTATGGCGAGTCGGGCAAGAACGACGTGATCAAGGCGCTGGCCGCGGCCAACCTCAAGCCGGTGCACATCACGAGCTTTCCGCTGGGCGTGAAGGACCTCCGGGCCGACATGGAAAAGGCGCGCGACGCCGGGGCCAACGTGGTGATCGCCTACACCGTGGGGCCGGAGAACGCGGTCATCGCCCGCGCCCGCGTGGCCGCTGGCCTGAGCGCGCCGCTGGTGGGACCGTGGACCCTGTCGTTCCCCAACTTCATCGAAACCGCCGGGCCGGCCGCCGAAGGCACCTTCACCGTGCAGACCTTCATTGCGGAGCCCAGCAACGAACGGCGCGTGGCCTTCCTCAGTGCCTACCGGCGCATGTTCAACGAAAGCCGCATGGCCGTGCCCATGGCATCGGCGCAGGGCTACGACGCCACCTACCTGCTGATGTACGCCATCTTCGGCATCCGCGACGGCCGCCTCAGCGGCCCGGCCATCAAGGCCCAGCTCGAAGACCTGCGCAAGGTGTACTACGGGGTGGTGGCCACCTACGACAAGCCATTCGACACCACCAGCAAGGATGCGGTGACCGAGAACATGCTCGTCATGGGCGTGGTGCGCAACGGCCGCGTGACCTTTGCCTACCCCGAAGACGCCAAGCGCAACCTGTTCGTGCAGCGCAAGCAATAAGCGCAACGCACCCCGGGCGGGGGCACCGCACGCTGGCGGCGCCCGGTGCGGCTTAGCGGCTGCGGCCCTTGGTCTCGGTCTTGAGGATTTCCCCCGTGCGGGCATCCACGGTCAGTTCGACCTTGGCGCCGGCAGCATCGCGCGCTTCGACCTCGTAGAGCTTGTCGCTCTTGCGCTCGATCTCGCGGATGTCCTGGTAGCCGAGCTTGGTCACAGCCTCTGTGACCTGGCCGAAGTTCATGGCGGTCCCGCCGGGGACGGCGGGCGCTGCGGCCTGGGCGAGCGCACTGCCAGCGCCCAGGGCGATGAGGCCGGCCAGAGCCGTCGCCTGCAGGCGGGTGGTGCGGGAAGCGTTGGGGGTGTGACGCATGGTGAACTCCTGAAAAAAGTGCGGTGAACGCGGTGGTGACCGGAACGCCTGGGCGCCTGGCCGGGATCGGGAGATCTGCCGGGTGGCAGGCCTTCCATGGCTTCGCAGTGTGCCGACGCCGCCTTGAACGCTCCATGAACGGCGTGTTCATGAACCGTTCATGCCGGCTGTGGGATGCTCGCCACATGTCTGCCCGCCTGAACCCGTTTTTTCGCCGCTGGCGCGTTCGGCCTGCCCCGATCGGCGCCGCGCTGGGCTGCGCCCTGCTGGCTGGCGCGGTGGCAGCGCAAGAGGGCCGCGGCGCTCTGGCGGATGCGGTGCGCAGCGGCCAGATCCTGCCGCTGGCGCATTTCAGCGACCACGCCGAGCGCCACTTTGGTGGCCGCCTGATCGAGGTCGAGCTGGACCGCGAAAAGCAAGGGCTGCGCTACGAACTGGAGCTGCTGCTCGAAGACGGACGCAAGCTGGAGCTGGTCTACGACGCCGCCAGCGGTGGGCTGCTGGAGGTGGAGGGGCACCGGCTGGAAACGGTGTTCGGGCGCCAGGGCAGGCCTTACCCTTGAGTCTCGGCGGCGGCCCATGGCCGCTGCGCCCGCCAACCCCTGTTCCCACAGATCCTCCGATGCGCATCCTCGTGGCCGAAGACGACCCCCGCCTGCTGGTGCAGCTCGGCGACGCGCTGCAGGCCGCCGGCTACGCGGTGGACCTGGCCGACCAGGGCACCAACGCCGAGCACCTGGGCAGCACCACCGCGCCCGACGCCGTCGTGCTCGACCTCGGCCTGCCCGGGCGCGACGGCCTGAGCGTGCTGCGCCACTGGCGCGCCCAGGGACTGCAGATGCCGGTGCTGATCCTCACCGCGCGCGGCTCCTGGCAGGACAAGGTGCACGGCATCGACGCCGGTGCCGACGACTACCTGGCCAAGCCGTTCCAGATGGAAGAACTGCTGGCGCGCCTGCGCGCGCTGCTGCGCCGCTCGGCCGGACAGGCCAACCCGGTCATCACCGTGGGGCCGGTGGCGCTGGACACACGCGCCTGCAGCCTGCAGGTGGACGGCCGCCCGGTGGATCTCACCGGGCACGAATACCGGCTGCTCAACGCGCTCATGCACCGCACGGGCACGGTGCTCTCGCGCACCGAGCTGGCCGAGCGGCTGTACGACCAGGACAGCGAACGCGACAGCAACACCATCGATGTGTTCATCGCCCGCCTGCGGCGCAAGCTGCCCGAGGGCTTCATCACCACCGTGCGCGGCATGGGCTTTCGCGTCGGAGCGCCCTGATGGCGCTGCGCATCGCCCCCGGCGGTTCGTCAGCCTCCACCGCAGGCGGCGGCGCCTGGCACTGGGCGCGCTGCTCGCTGCAGGCGCGGCTGTGGTGGGCCGCCAGCGCGCTCATCGTGGCCGGGCTGGTGGTGGCGGCATTCGGACTCAACGGCCTGTTCCGCAGCTATGTGGAGGTGGATCTGGCGCAGCGCATGCAGCGCCACCTCGACGCGCTGATCGCAGCCGCCGCGGTCGACACGGCCGCAGCCCCGGCCGCCGGCGGTGCGGCAGCGCCAACCGCTGGCGGCACGCCCACGCTCGTGCTGCAGCGCGAACCGGCCGACCCGCAGTTCCGCCAGCCCGCTGGTGGCCTGTACTGGGTGGTGTTCCGACCGGGTGCGGAACCGCTGCGCTCGCGCTCGTGGTGGGACCACGAACCCGGCTTTGCACCACCGGCCGACCTGGCGGTGGGCGCGCTGGCGCGCTTGTCCCACCCCGGTCCGGGTGGCGGGCCGCTGGCCATCTGGATGCGGCGCGTGCAACTGCCCGCCCTGGAGGAGAGTGTGGTGTTCGCCGTGGCCGCCGACGCCAGCCATCTGGAGCAGGCTGGCGCATCGTTCGCACGCAACCTGGCCCTGTCGCTGCTGCTGCTGGCGGCCGTGCTGCTGCTGGCGGTGACGCTGCAGGTGCGCCTGGGCCTGGTGCCCCTGCAGCAGCTGCAGGCTGCGCTCAAGCGCCTGCGCAGCGGCGAACGCGAACGGCTGGAAGGCCGGTTTCCGCACGAGGTGCAGCCGCTGGTCGACGACCTCAACCGGGTGCTGCAGGACAACCAGGCCATGGTGGCGCGCGCCCAGGCCCAGGCCGGCAACCTGGCGCATGCACTGAAGACGCCGCTGTCGGTTCTGGGCAATCTGGCCCGCCAGAGCAGCCCGCCGGACCCGGCGGTGCTGCAGGCGGAACTGGAGCGCATGCAGCGGCAGATCGACCTGCACCTGGTGCGCGCGCGCGCAGCCGCCACCGCCCACGGTGGCCGCAGCCGCGCCGCGCTGGACGCGCTCATGCCACCGCTGGTGCGCACCCTGCGCACGCTGCACCCCGGCCTGGAGCTGCAGGTCCACGCCGGTGGTGCCGCGGTGGTGCGGATGGATGCGCACGACCTGCAGGAGGTGGTGGGCAACCTGCTGGACAACGCCTGCCGCTGGGCCAGGCACCGGGTCGATCTGGGCTGGCACCGCGATGGCGGTGCGCTGGTGCTGCAGATCGATGACGACGGCCCGGGCATTGCCCCGGCCGCGCGCGAAGCCGCCCTGCAGCGCGGCACCCGGCTGGACGAAAGCCAGCCCGGCTCCGGCCTCGGACTGGCCATCGTGGTGGAACTGCTCGAGCTGTACGGTGGCGGGCTGCGGCTGGACACCGCGCCGGCCGGCGGCCTGCGCGCCGAGCTGAGGCTGCCCCTGTTGCCGGACGGCACTGCCGGTTGATACCGTCCGGTCGCCGTCCTCCACCGGCTGGCAACAGACCGGTTCTTCCCCTGCTTTTGTCACGTTCGACAGACCGGCGGCGCTGCTAGAGTGGCCCAAGCCCGCTGCCTGGCCGGCCTGCGCCTGCGCAGGCCGCCTCCCGCGCCGGAGCCCGTCGTCAGGAGAGGAATCCCCAACGCACCCGGTGCGCGGAGCAGCCCACCTTGAAACTATCCGTCGATCCCCTTCGCAGCGGCGTGCTCCTGCTGTGGTGCGCCGGCCTGTTGGCCAGCGGCTGGCTGGCTTCGTCCGTCGAGCGCAGCAACCGGGCCCTGCTGGACCAGCGGCTCATCGAGGTCACGGCCGAAACCGTGGAGTTCATCCACAACCGCTTCGGCCTGTACGAGTCCGGGCTGCTCGGCGCCCGCGGCGCGGTGGCGGCGGCTGGCGGTGCGCGCCTCACGCGCGAGCAGTTCCAGGCCTACATCGACAGCCGCGACCACCCGAGCGAGTTCCCCGGCGCGCGCGGCTTCGGCTTCATCCGGGCAGTGCCCCGCAGCCAGGAAGCCGACTTCCTGGACAACGTGCGTCTGGACGGTCGGCCCGACTTCCGGATCCGGGAGATCGAACCGCACCCGCTCGACCGCTTCATCATCGAGCACCTCTATCCGATCGGCAGCAACGAGGCCGCGCAGGGGCTGGACATCGCCTCCGAGGTCAACCGGCGCGAGGCGGCGCTCCTGGCCGCCCGTGCAGCGCAGGCGCGCATTTCCGCCCCCATCACCCTGGTGCAGACCGACGACCGCCCCGACCAGGGGCTGTTGATGCTGCTGCCGGTCTACCCCGACGGGGCCGTCCCGCTGTCGCCGGACGAACGCCAGCGGGTCCTGGTGGGCTGGGTGTTCGCGCCCTTGCTGCTGGACGAGGTTCTGGCCAACCTGGGACCGCGGGCGCACCAGATCCACATCAGGCTGACCCTGGACGGCGAAGACAAGCCTTTCTTCGACACCGCTGCCGGGATCGCCGCGGCCACCGAGCCGCCCACCGGCGTGGCGCCGGTGAACCAGTTCCTCAATGTCTATGGCCAGTCGTGGCGGCTTCAGGCCTCGGCCACCCAGGCGCTGGTGCAAGACAGCCGGATCACTTCCCACACCGAGGTGGGCCTGCT
>JALORL010000322.1 GCA_025458915.1 Hydrogenophaga sp. | reverse complement strand
CCGCGCTTCAGGGCTGGTGGACGCGCGCGTCTGCCTCGGCCTGGCGCTCCTGCAGCGCGCGCCACAGGATCTTGCCGGTGCCCGATTTCGGCAGCTGGTCCACGAAGGTCACCAGCCGCGGGCACTTGTAGACGGCCATGTGGGCGCGGGCCCATTCCACGATGTCCTGCTCGCTTGCCCTGCCCCGGTGCTCGGGCTTGAGGACCACCACCGCCTTCACGGTTTCACCGCGTTTGTCGTCCCGCGCGCCGATCACGCACACCTCGTGAATGGCCGGGTGGCCGTACAGCAGCGCCTCCACCTCGGCCGGCCAGACCTTGAAACCGCTGGCATTGATCATGCGCTTCAAGCGGTCGGTCATGAAGAAGTAGCCGTCTTCGTCCACCCGCGCCAGATCGCCGGTGCGCAGAAAGCGCCGGCCGTCGAGTTCGATGAACGCGTCGGCCGTGGCCTTCGGGTTGCGCCAATAACCCTGCATGACCTGCGGTGCATGCACCACCACTTCACCGGTTTCGCCTTGGGGCACCTCCTGCAGCGTGACCGGGTCGAGCACGCGCGCGTCCACGCCGAACACCGGAATGCCCAGGCACTGCGGCTTGGGCCGGTGCGGCGGATTGATGTGGGTGGCGGCCATGGTTTCGGACATGCCGTAGCCCTCCACATAGTCGAGGCCGGTGAGCGCCTTGAGCTTTTTCGCCACCGCTTCGGGCATGGCCGCGCCGCCACCACGGATGCCGTTGAGCGCCGAGAGGTCATATTCGCCAATGCGCGGGTTGGCCAGGAAGTCCACCACCATGGTGGCAATCGCCTGCCAGCTGGTCACGCGGTGGCGCTGCATGAGCTCGGCCGCCGTCTCCGGTCATGCCGGTGACGTGGAACAGCGGCAGCACCGAGAGCATCACCGCGTCCTGCGTGCGGGCAAACCAGTGCATGCCACCGATGGCCGTGCACATGGCGCTGCGGTGGGTGTGCATGCAGCCTTTGGGGTGTCCGGTGGTGCCGGAGGTGTAGGGCATCACACACAGGTCGTCGGGCCCGGCGTTGTGCGGGCCGGGCGTGTGGTTCGCGGCCAGCGCATCGGCCCAGCCATGCAGGCCCGCGCCTTGCAACGGCTGGCGCGGGGCGGTCACGAAGTCGGGCAGGCGCAGGCCTTCGGGCTGGCCCAGGTAATCGCTGTAGGTGGCCACCAGCAGGTGCTGCAGCGCGGGCGGTTCACCGCCGGCCGGCCGGTGCAGCGGCAATGCGTTGGGCAGCAGGTCCTGTGCCACCACGGCCACGGTGGCGCCGCTGTCGCTCACGCAGTGGGCGAGTTCTTCGCCCAGGTTCATCGGGTTCACCGGCACCACCACCGCGTTGGCACGCAGGATGGCGTAGTAGCCCAGCACCCATTGCGGGCTGTTTTGCAGGTACAGCAGCACGCGGTCGCCGGCCCGCACGCCGCAGACCGTCTGCAGGAAGCCGGCCAGGCGGGTGGCCTCGTCGTGGAAACGCTTGAAGCTCAGCGCTTCGCCGTAGTACAGCAGGAAGGGCTTGTGGGGGTAGCGCCGGGCCGACACCTCGGCGTTGTAGAACAGGCTGGTGTCGGGCAGCGTGAGCTGGTGGGGCAGGTTCGGTGGCCAGTGGACCAGGTGCGGCGCGGTCATGCACACATTCTCAAGCGGGCGCGCATGGGCGGGTGTCGCCGCCGAGCGCGGGGCATCGCTGGGGCCCGCATCCGACTGTCACCTGCGCGACTTCCCGCATACTTCGGGCTCCCGCTCTTATTCAACCCGCCCGCGCCAACCCGCCATGCCCCTGCCCGCCCACCAACTCACGATGACCGTGCTCATGACGCCCGACATGGCGAATTTCTCCGGCAAGGTGCACGGTGGCTCCATCCTCAAGCTTCTGGACCAGGTGGCCTATGCCTGCGCCAGCCGCTACGCCGGCCGCTATGTGGTCACGCTCAGCGTGGACCAGGTGATGTTCCGCCAGCCCATTCACGTGGGCGAGCTGGTGAGCTTTCTCGCCAGCATCAACCACACCGGCAATTCGTCCATGGAAGTGGGCATCAAGGTGGTGGCCGAGGACATTCGCGCGCAATCGGTGCGGCACGTGAACAGCTGCTTCTTCACCATGGTGGCAGTCGACGACGGTGGCAAACCCGCCAGCGTTCCGCCGCTGGTGCCCGCCACCACCGACGAACGCCGCCGCCACAAGGCTGCCGAAATCCGCCGCGAAATGCGGCGCGAAACGCACAGGCGCTTTGCACAGATTCACGCCGGCGATTGAGCGCCCCGCCGCGGGACGGCTGCGGTCACATCGGCCAGTACGTCTGGGCCCACGCCAGGGCACGGTGAAAGCCGTCCACCAGCAAGTGGCCAAAGGCCACGGCAAAGCCGACCGCCCCCAGGCCCACCAGCTTCGACAGAACGAGCAGCAGGCCGTCGCGGAACATGAACCCCAGGCTGAGCATCACCAGGCTCAGGCTGGGCAGCACATTGCCCAGTGGGATCGGCAGGAAGATCAGGCCTGCCATCAGCACGATCCAGCAGGCCCACCAGGGCCGGGTGGCGTCGTGCACCAGGGCGGTCCACCTCGGACGCAACAGGCGGTCGGCCGTGCGGTACACCCAGCTGAAGCCGCACAGCGCCCGGTAGGCCACCCGCTCGCTCAGGCGCACCCGGCCCAGGCGCTCCGGCAGGTTGCAGGTGTCGAGCATGCGTGCCCAGCGCCAGGCCAGCCCCACCATGGCCACACTGAGCAGCGTGCCCACACCACCCACCGGCATCACACACGCTGCGGCCATGATGAGCAGAATCACCGCGGTGGAGGATTCGCCATGCAGTTGCAGCAGGTCCTGCAAGGTGCTGGGGTGTTCCCGTTGGCTGGCACCGCCGGGCACTGCCCCCGGCCGCAGGGCCTCGGCAGCGCGGGCAAAGGTGCGGGCGAGTTCCACCGTCATGGCTCCGCCCGGATCATGCGCCATGCACCTTCTCGCCAGGTTTGCGCAACCAGGCGACCACCAGCGTGATGATGGTCAGCGGCACCACGAAGCCCAGCATGGTGCTGGAGAAGGCCTCCAGGGCCGCGTGCTGCTGGGCCGCCAGGATGAGGTAGGCCACGTACGCGACGTAGTAGCCCAGAAACACGGCGCCTTCCCAGCGCGCGATCTCGCGGCCGGTGATGAAGATGGGCAGGCAGGCCAGTGCCACAGCCAGCATGACCCAGATGTCGAAATTCAGCAGCGACGGCGCCAGCGTGAGGCCGGCCGCGCCCGACACCAGACCGCTCAGGCCCACGCAGCCCAGGATGTTGAAGGTGTTGCTGCCCACCACGTTGCCCACCGCAATGTCGCGTTCGCCCTTGAGCGCCGCGGTGATGGAGGTGGCCACTTCGGGCATGGAGGTGCCTGCAGCCACGATGGTCAGGCCGATCACCAGGTCGCTCACGCCAAACGCCTTGGCAAACGCCACCGA
>JALORL010000068.1 GCA_025458915.1 Hydrogenophaga sp. | reverse complement strand
AGCTGCGGCTGACCCGGGCCGGCCGGGCCGGCGCCTGTGGATTCAATGGCGCCGTGCGCGCCCACGATGCCGTCGCTCGGGCTGGTGAACACATCGGGCCGGGCGTCCACCGGCCGCGCACCGGGCCGCAGTTCGCGGGTGAAGCAGTCGTGCAGGCTGGTGAAGTGCGTCTTGCGCGCATCGCTCAGGTCCAGATCGGTGAAGGCGGTCCACACCTTCATGGACAGGCGCACCACCCAGGGGTTTTCCAGGCGGCTCCACCAGCCCATGAAGCGCGTGAGCGCGATGCGCGGCACCCGGTTCGTGAGCAGGAAGTTGATGTCTTCGTTCAGCGCCAGGCGTTGCAGCGCGCCGCGCAGGCCGGTGGGTTGGCGCGGAGGTGTGGTGTTGTTGGTGCGGGTGTTGTTCATGCGGGCGTTGGTGATGTTGTCGTTTGGGCGGTGGTTCACGGTGATGTCATGTGGCTGAAATAGAAAAGGGCAGGGCCTGTGGTTGCAGGCTCGTTGCAGATTCATTGCGGAGCCATTGCCCATGCCTGTCCTGTCGTACGTATTGCCCGCCGGTGCGTTGGCGCTGCTGTGGCCTCGCCTGCAGCGGCGCGTGCAGCTTTCGCGCGCCAAGCACCGCTCGCTGGCCGGCCATTCGCTCATGGCCAAACGCCTGGCGCGGCTGCTGCCCGGCTATGCATTCAACGAGGCGCGGTTCTTCGGCGCCGACGGCGCGCCCGAAGCGGTGGTGCAGCAGCGCCGCGCGGGCTTCGAGCGGCTGGTGCAGGGCTATGCGCAGCGCTACGCGCGCACACTGGCCGCCACCGCCGAGGTGCGCGAAGGGCTGGCGGATTTGCAGTTCACCAGCGCCTACCGCGTGCCCTATCCATTCAGCCCCTACCTGCGCGAACGGCTGAAGGTGGGCGCGGTGGTGGCGTCGGCCGAAGGCGGCAGCGTGACCGACCTGGACGGCAACCGCTTCATCGACCTCACCGGTTCGTACGGCGTGAACGTGTTCGGCGTGGACTTCTACAAGGCCACCATGTCCGAGGGCGCGCGCCTGGGCGAAGCCCTGGGCCCGGTGCTGGGCGCCTATCACCCGTGCGTGACCGAGGTGGTGAGCCGCCTGAAGGAGATCTCGGGGCTGGACCAGGTGTCGTTCCACATGTCGGGCACCGAAGCGGTGATGCAGGCGGTGCGCCTGGCGCGCTACCACACGCGCCGCAAGCATCTGGTGCGCTTTTGCGGCGCGTACCACGGCTGGTGGGAAGACGTGCAGCCCGGCCCGGGCAACCCGATGCCGCCGCGCGAAACCTACACCCTCAAGGA
Source organism: Hydrogenophaga sp. (assembly GCA_025458915.1). Lineage (GTDB taxonomy): Bacteria > Pseudomonadota > Gammaproteobacteria > Burkholderiales > Burkholderiaceae_C > Hydrogenophaga. The sequence continues at coordinate 8,633 of JALORL010000068.1, read as the reverse complement.
CATGGACGAACGCAGTCTGCAAGTGCTGCGCACCCGGCGCGACATTGCCTGCGTGCTGGTGAACCCCCTGCAGGCCCTGCACCCCAACCGCAACGCGCCCGGCGACTCCACCCTGGTGGACGGCAGCCGCAGCGCCGGCTACGACCGCGCCGCCTACACCGCTTGGTTGAAGCAACTGCGCGCGGTATGCAGCGAACGCGGCATCGTGCTGATCTTCGACGAGGTGTTCCTGGGCTTCCGCCTGGCGCCCGGTGGCGCGCAGGAATACTTCGGCGTGCGCGCCGACATGGTCACCTACGGCAAGACGCTGGCCGGCGGTTACCCGGTGGGCGTGGTGTGCGGCCGGCGCGAGCTGATGCAGCGCTACCGCCCCGAACGCCCGGCCGACGTGTGCTTTGCCCGCGGCACCTTCAACGCCCACCCGTATGTGCTGGGCGGCATGTGCGCCTTCCTTCGCCGCCTGAAAGCCCCCGAAGTGCAGGCGTTGTACCAAGGTCAGGACGCGCGCTGGAACGCCCGCGCCGATCGCTTCAACGCCACGATGGCCGAACACGGCCTGCCGGTGCGCGCTGCCAACCTGCAGAGCGTGTGGACGCTCAACTACACGCAGCCCGGCCGCTACCACTGGATGTACCAGTACCTCCTGCGCTGGCAAGGCTTGGCACTGAGCTGGGTGGGTACCGGGCGCCTGATCTTTGGCTTGCATGTCAGCGATGCCGAGTTTGAAGAAGTGCTGCAACGCTTCGTGGCCGCCGGCCAGCAGATGCAGGCCGATGGCTGGTGGTGGCAGGGCGGGCAAACCCACAAAACGATCCGCAAGCAGGTGCTGCAGGAAACCTGGGCGGCGCTGCGGGGGCGCTGCCCCTGAGCGCCTCCCGCGATGGGTCCTTGCGCTCAGGCGCGGTGGCCGACCCCAGGGTCAATGAGTTGACCGCGCAGCAGGTACAGCGGCGCCTTGTGGTAGAGCTTGATGTCGTGGAACGGGTCGGTGAGGATCTTGGTCATCCACACCAGGCCGGTCTGCACGTCCTGCAGGAAGAACAGGTGCACGGTTCGGAACAGCAGGCCACCCACGCCCAGCGCCAGCCACAGCGCGCCCACCTGGCGAATGAAGGCTTCCGCGTCTGCAGCGGGCTCGAACAGACCGAACACGCCGGGCACGGCCCACACCAGCAGGGGCGTGCCGGCCCACAGCGCCATCAGCACCACCTTGCGGCGCAGGTTGTAGCCCACCTTGATGTCTTCCTTGTGTTCGTGCGTGGCCTGGTTCACCACGTCGTAGCCCTTGGGCTCGAAGAAGAAGTGGCCGGCCTGGCGGCTGGTCATGGACACCAGCCACGCGATCAGCGCGGCCAGCACCGGGTCGGTCCACAGCAGCGCATAGGCCACCACGAAGCTGATGGCGCTGATGAGGTGCAGCGTCTGGTTGATGCGGCTGTGGTGGTAGTAGCGGTGGTCGTCCCAGCGCTGCGTTTCCAGGCTCTTCAGAAAGTCGTTCATGCGAGTGTTCACATCTTCTCCTGTGGCAATTGGCCGAATGCTCCCTGCCAGCATCCACCGGCCGGGTGCGCCACATGGTCTGCAGCCAACATGAAAGGGGCATGACAGAACGCGCCTGTCATGCAGCGTGCACGTTGTCGCCACACAGGCGCGCGTTGTCATCAATCTGTTGCGCAGCGCCATGAAGATGCGCGCATGCAGGCCGTGGCTTCACACAACATCGTGGTGCAGGACTTTCCCGCCGGGCGGCCTTCGCTGCGGCTCGCGGTGGTGACCGAGACCTGGCCGCCCGAAGTGAACGGCGTGGCGATCACGCTGGCGCGGCTGGTGCAGGGTCTGTGCGACCGCAACCACCAGATTCAACTGGTGCGCCCGCGCCAGGACCAGCCGCCTGCCGCACCGCAGGAAGAGGGCATCGAAGAGGTGCTGCTGCGCGGCATGCCGATTCCGCGCTACCCGCAGCTCAAGATGGGCCTGCCCGCCAAGAAAGCGCTGCTGTCCGCCTGGGCGCTGAACCGGCCCGACCTGGTGCACATTGCCACCGAAGGCCCGCTGGGCTGGTCTGCGCTGCAGGCCGCGTTGCGGCTGCGCCTGCCGGTGTCCACCGACTTCCGCACCAACTTCCACGCGTACAGCCAGCACTACGGCATGGGCTGGTTGCGCAAGCCCATCGTGGCCTACCTGCGCAAGTTCCACAACCTCAGCCACTGCACCATGGTGCCCACACGCGCGCTGTGCGCCGAGTTGCTGGGCGGTGGTTTCCAGAACCTGCGCGTGGTGGCGCGCGGCGTGGACACCGCGCTGTTCCACCCCGCCCGCCGCAGCGAAGCCTTGCGCGCAAAATGGGGCGCAGACGACCAGAGCCTGGTGCTGCTGGTGGTGGGCCGCCTGGCGCAGGAGAAGAACCTGGACGCTGCCGTGGCCGCCTTCGACGCCATGCGCCAGCACCACCCCGGCGTGAAGCTGGTGTTCGCCGGTCATGGCCCGCTGCGCGAAGTGCTGCAGCAGCGTTGCCCGCAGGCCGTGTTCACCGGTTCGCTCGGCCACTTTGAACTGGCGGGCTGTTATGCCTCGGCGGATCTGCTGCTGTTCCCCAGCCTGACGGAGACTTTCGGCAACGTGACGCTCGAAGCGCTGGCCAGCGGCCTGCCGGTGCTGGCCTTCAACACCGCCGCCGCCAGCGACTGGGTGGTGCACGGCCACAACGGTTGGCAGGTGCAAGGCACCGACACCGCCGCCTATGCCGCACAGGCCGCCGCACTGGCGCAGCAGCCGCAGGCCCTGGCCGCCGCGCGCGAGCCGGCCCGGGCGCAGGTGGCACAGCTCGGCTGGCCGCAGATTGCGGCGCAGGTGGAGACCGTGTTTCTGGACGTGATGGCACGTTCCTACCGCCCCGCGCAACTGACCGTGCCGGACCTGGTGCGCCTGCGCTGAGGCGTGGCGTGCTCCTTTTTTTGCAGCGGCGCTGTTCCGCGTACCTTCACGCCGTTGTCACGATCGGTTCACAGACCGGTCATGCAAAAACGTGACGATTCTCACGCCGGACCCAGGCCACTTTGGTCCACCGGCCCAACGGTCACACGCCTGTCACCGATTGACCCGCCACCCCTTCACCCGACCCCACGCAGGAGTTTCTCCATGTCCCATCACGACGACGACATCGTCTGCAACACTTCCGGCAACCCGCACTTCCAGGACGTACTCGAACGCGGGCTGCAGAGCCCCATGCGCCGCAACCTGCTGCGCGGCGGCGTGGGCCTGGCTGCGCTGTCCACCGTGCCCTTCCTGGCCGCCTGTGGTGGCGGTGAAGGCAACGACGACACGACCCTGGGTTTCGACTCTGTGGGCAAAAGCCTGCTCGACAACGTGGTGCTGCCTGCCGGCTACACCTACCAGGTGCTGCATGCCACCGGCGACCGCCTGGACAAGACCGTCGCACCCTACAGCAACGCCGGTACCGAAACCGACGACTGGTCCCGCCGCGTGGGCGACCACCACGACGGCATGGACCTCTTCTATGTGGACCGCAAGGGCCGCTACAGCGACCGCGAAACCGGCCGCGCGCTGCTGTGCGTGAACCACGAAAGCTCGGCCGACGCGCACTTCTTCCACCCCCGCGGCCAGACCACCAACGGCGTGAACGGCAAGAAGTTCAGCCAGTTCGGCGGCTGGGACCTCGGCGTTCGGCCCGAGCAGGAAGTGCTGAAGGAAATCAACCACCACGGCGTTTCGGTGGTGGAGCTGGAGCGCAAGGGCAAGGGCTGGACCTATGTCCTCGGCTCCAGCTACAACCGCCGCCTGACCGGCCAGAGCCCCATGCGCATTGCCGGTCCGGCGGCGCACCTGGCTGACATCAAGGCCTTCATGTTCACCCGCTTCGACCCCACCGGCGCCACCAGCCGTGGCACGCTCAACAACTGTGGTCACGGCAAGACCCCATGGGGCACGTATCTGGGTTGCGAGGAGAACTGGGCCTTCTACTTCCAGATGCCCAAGGGCTCCAACCCGGTGGACGCCCGCACCCAGACCGCCCGTGCCCGCTATGGCGTGGCCCGCACACCGATTGCCGAAGCGGCCACCAGCGCGTCTTCCCAGGGCTGGTACTCCCCGTCCGCCACCGACGACCGCTTTGCGCGCTGGAACATTTCCGCCGTGGGCGCCAGCGCTGCCGAGGACTTCCGCAACGAGCCCAACACCTTCGGCTACAACGTCGAGATCGACCCGCTGGACCCGAAGGCCATCCCCGCCAAGCGCGTGGCCATGGGCCGCTTCGCGCACGAAGGCGCGGTGTGCAGCATTCCGCAGCCGGGCAAGCCGCTGGCTTTCTACATGGGCTGCGATTCGCGCAACGAATACATCTACAAGTTCGTCAGCACCGCCAAGTGGACACCGTCCGACATGGGCCGCGGCATGGCTGCCGGCGACAAGTACCTCAACGAAGGCCGCCTGTACGCGGCCAGGTTCAACGCGGACGGCTCGGGCGAATGGCTGGAGCTCACCATTGACGACCCGCGCATCCGCGGATACGCCGCCTACACCTTCGCCAACCAGGCCGATGTGCTGGTGAACGCCCGCTTTGCCGCCGATGCCGTGGGCGCCACGCCGATGGACCGCCCGGAGTGGGGCGCGGTGAATCCAAAGAACGGCGAGGTGTACGTCACCCTGACCAACAACGCGGCGTCGCTGCGCTCGCCCACCACCACCGATGCGGCCAACCCGCGCGCCTATCAGGATGTGGACGGCCGCCGCGGCAGCGGCAACCCGAACGGCCACATCATCCGCTTCCGCGAAGAGGGCTCGCAGGCGTCGGCCGTCCAATTCACCTGGGACATCTTCCTGTTCGGTGCGGAAGAAGACGCTGGCGACGCGAATCTGTCGCAGCTCACCGAGAGCAATGCGTTCTCGTCACCCGACGGCCTCTGGTTCAGCCCCACCAGTGGCATCTGTTGGATCCAGACCGACGATGGCGCCATGACGGACGAGAGCAACTGCATGATGCTGGCCGCCATTCCCGGCGAGGTCGGCGACGGTGGACCGGTGACCGCGCAGAACCGCATCGGCTCGGCAACCGGTACGCAGGAGACGTTCATGGGTGCGCTGCTGGGCGAATCGCGCCTGCGCCGCTTCCTGGTGGGCCCGCCTGGCTGCGAGATCACCGGCGTGACCGAAACCGCCGACGGCAAGGCCATGTTCGTGAACATCCAGCACCCCGGTGAGAACACGCCGGCGCTGGGCAGTGGCAGCAGCTTCGCGCTGGAAAGCGGCTGGCCCGGCAACCAGGGCTACGGACCCCAGGGCCGTCCGCGTTCGGCCACCATCGTGATCACCCGCAAGGACGGCGGCGTGATCGGTCTGTGACGGCGCAAGCGCAGGGCCTTAAAGACTGGCCCTGAAGGCCGCTCCCAGCTCCACGCGGGGAGAGGGAAAGGCTGAACAAAAAAGGCCTGGAGGATTCCTCCAGGCCTTTTGTGATTGCGTTCGTGGAACGGGCGCGTGGTCAGCGTGGCGCTGCCGGGTGTGCTTCCGGTGGCTGCGGGTCCAGGAAACCCCTGCCGTCCATCACCCCCTTGCGGCCGGCCACCTGCCAGGCGGTGCGCTGGTCCACCAGCCGGGCCAGGAACTCCAGCTCTTCGTCGGTGTGGTTGTAGGGGTCGGCCACGCTGATGTAGCGGCCCTGCTGGGCTTCCGGCGCCGCCCAGAAGGACTGGTGGTAGCGCGCGTCCGACACGAGACGGGTGCTGCCGGCAGCGAGGTCCACCACGCCGTAGCAGTTGCAGAAGTAGCTGCGGCCGTCGGGCATGACTTCGGTGTACACGCCGGTCCCGCGGATGCCGGCGGTGAGTGTGGGTGTGACGATGGCGCGGCTGCGCGAGGGCCCGAACACGCTGCCCACCGCACCACTGATCAGGCGCAGCAGGCTCACGGTGTTCAGGCTGCTGCCACGCTCGACCCGCAGGCGCGAGTTCTGCCTGACGTGGAATGCGGCGTTGCCGATCACGAACACCAGGCGCGACGCCGGCCCGGTCACGACCTCGTCGCCGGTCTGCACGAGCTGACCCGGCAGCATGCGCCCACCGTTGAGCAGGATGTCGCCCACGAACTCGACCACATTGGTGCGCTGCTGGGCCAACGCCGCCGGCAGCCCGCCCAGGGCCACCCAGGCTGCAGCGGCCTTCAGGGATTGCCGGCGCGTGAACCACAGCAGTTCGTCTTCGGTGCGGCCCAGGATCTGGTGTGTGGTCATGCGGATTCTCCTGCTCAGGATTGTGTCGGGAGGCCGGGGTCAGCGTCCGTGACGAAACTGTCGCGGAAGGTGAAAAAGATCGAGGTGTGAAACATGGACGCAATGAACAGCACCGCCGGGTACACCACGATGCCCATGGCCTGTCCACCGCCCAGCAACACCCCCACCACCCCCAGGAACAGCGCCATGACCATCATCACGCCGGTCCATCCCAGCAGGTAGAACAACATGGCCGAGCGGTTGCCCCAGCACGCCATGAGGCTGAAAAAGAGGCTCTTGCCCGGGCTCACGCCGTGCCAGTGCACCAGTGCAGGAGCGTGCCAGAAGGCCATGATCGTGGGCAGGTACAGCGCCAGCCCGAACCAGAAACCGAGGTTGCCCAGCATGGCTTGCACGGCCATTTCAGGCGTGGCTTCGGTGCCTTCGGGCAACTCCAGTGGCGCAGCGGTGCCACTGAGCAGGCTGGCAGCGGCAACCACCAGCAACAGGGCAGCAGCGTACATGCCGCCCAGCATGAGCATGGGCCTTGCGCGCGCCGGGCCGGCACGGAACGCGGTGATCAGCGTGACCGGCATGGGAAACCGCCCGTGCGACGCTTCCCTTGTGGCGGCCATGAGTCCAAGGGTGGCGGCGGGCACCAGCACCAGCGAAATGGCTGTGCCGAAGAGCGGAATCACCGACAGCACCGACACCGTGGCCATGAACATGAAGAACAAGCCGGTCATGGCCAGAGGCTGGCGGAAAAAGGTCTGAACACCCAGCTTGACCCAGGTGAAGCCGGTGCTGGCGGGAACGATGTGCAGTTTCATGAAGGGGTGTGCAACGGGCTGCCAGGCCTTCAGGCGGCGCAGTCGGCGGTCATGCAGGAGTCGGTGGCAGAAGCCAGTGGCAGGCGGTGGCGCAATACACGTTCGAAGTGGCTGGGGTCGTGCGGCTGCAGCATGGCGGCCTCGCGGGGCAGGTGCAGGTCCCACAGGCGGGATATCCAGAACCGCAGCGCACCGGCCCGCAGCAGGGCCGGCAGCAGCTGGCGCTCGGCCGCTTCCAGGGGCCGCACGGCCTCATAGGCCTGCAGAAAGGCCTGGGTGCGGCTGTTGTCGGGTGAACCCTCCGCCAGGTGCACGCACCAGTCATTCAGGCACACGGCAATGTCGAACAGGAAGGTGTCGCAACCGGCAAAGTAGAAGTCGAAGAAGCCGGTGAGCGCGCCCGCTTCGAACATCACGTTGTCGCGGAACAGGTCGGCATGGATGGGACCACGCGGCAGGGCAGCGTAGGCCGACGACGCAGCCACATGGTTCTGGTAGGCCAGTTCCGAGCGGATCAAGGTGGCCTGTTCCGGCTGCAGGAAGGGCAGTACCACTGGCACGGTTTCGTTCCACCAGGTCAGGCCGCGCAGATTGGGCTGCTGCAAGGCAAAGTCGCGTCCGGCCAGATGCATGCGCGCCAGCATGCCACCCACCGCCTCGCAATGCGCCACCGCGGGGCACAGTTCGCTGCGGCCGCGCAGCCGGTCCACCACCGCCGCCGGTTTGCCCTGGATGCGGTGCAGGATCTCGCCCGCTGGCGTGGCCGCCGGATCGGGCACCGGAATGCCTTTGCGCGCCAGGTGCTTCATGAGCTGCAGGTAGAACGGCAGTTGCTCGAAGCTCAGCCGCTCGAACACGGTCAGCACGTGTTGCAGCGTGGCGCCGTTGTGCTCGCTGGTGACAAAGTAGTTGGTGTTCTCGATGCCGCCCTGGATGCCCTGCAACTCGGTCAGGTCGCCCAGTTCCAGGGCATGCAGCAAAGCGGCGGCTTCGGCAAATGCCACCTCGGTGTAGACAGCCATGAATGGACCCGGGTCAGAAGCTCAGAATGCGCCAGCTGCTGCGCCCGCTGGTGCCGGTGCGCTGGCCGGCCACGTCCCTGACGCTGGGGGCCACGCCCGGCTCGGTGGTGATCTGGTAGGCCGGCGCGCCGTTCTTGGGCTGCACCTCGATGCTCTGCGTCTGCCCCCCCACACGCAGCTCGTTGATGCGCGAAAGGCTGTCTTCGTGGGTGATGCGCTCGATGCGGTCCCCGGCGCTGGCTGCAGGCGCAGCCGCGGCGTCCGCCGGGAGCGGTTCGGCAGGCGCTTGGGCCTGCGCGGCGGCCAGGGGCAGCAGAACCAGCAAAGGCAGGGCGAGCAGGAGGGGGCGGATTGGAGCGTTCATGCCGCATTGTAGGCAGGCCGGGACCTGCTGGGGAGCCACAGGGGCGGATGCACCCACCCGGCCGGCCGGTGGTGGCGCTGGCACTCCGGGCGGCAGAAGTCCTCCACAATCCACCCCATGTCCGACACCGCCCAACCTGCCCCAACCGCCCCCACCCTGCTGCTGGTCGATGGTTCCAGCTACCTGTACCGCGC
>JALORL010000067.1 GCA_025458915.1 Hydrogenophaga sp. | reverse complement strand
TCCACCTGCCTGAACGGCCGCCCGCTGCAGGCCGACCTGGAGGCCGCCCTGGGCCAGCCGGTGGTGCTGATGAACGACGCCAACTGCCTGGCGCTGTCAGAAGCCACCGATGGCGCAGGCGCCGGCGCGCCGGTGGTGTTTGCCGCCATCCTGGGCACCGGCACAGGTGCCGGCATTGCCGTGCAAGGGCAGGTGCTGCAAGGCCCCAACGGCCTGGCCGGCGAATGGGGGCACAACCCCCTGCCCTGGGCCGAAGCCGGGCAAGACCCGAACTGGGCCTGCTACTGCGGCCGCAGCGGCTGCATCGAAACGCTGCTCTCGGGCCCGGGCCTGGCGCGCGACCACGCGCTGCGCCACGGCGGCACGCTGGACGCCGTGGCCATCGCGCAGGGGGCGGCTCAGAGCGATGAAGCCTGCAGCGAAACCCTGGCCCGCCACAGCCGCCGCCTGGCGCGCGCGCTGGCCAGCGTCATCAATCTGATCGACCCCGATGTCATCGTGCTGGGCGGTGGCCTGTCCTTGATGCCGCAGCTGTACACCGAGGTGCCGGCGCTGTGGGCACGATGGGTGTTTGCCGCAGGCGCCGCTGTAACCGAGGGTGCGGTGAAGACACGCCTGCTGCCGGCCGTGCACGGCGATGCCTCGGGCGTGCGCGGCGCCGCCTGGGTGGGGCGGGCTGCGGCGCGTGGAGCGGCGGTCGGGCTCAGCCCTCACGCGTGAAATCGCCGCTTGGCCTTCGCCAGCCGCGCAAGCCCTTCCGGCCTTGCTCGTGCGGGCTCGCCCGCATCCAAAGACAGGTTCAAGCGTTTCGGGCGCTGTGTTCCGCCCCGGTTCTGTCTTCTTCGGGGTGCCATGGGGAAGGAAAAGGGGCGTCTGAGAAGCCAATCCTCCGACATCATCGGCATCCCCAACCACGGCGTGCTGCAGCTGGGCGACACGCTCAGCGAAGGCGAGGTGCTCCAGTTCACCGGGCTGCCGTTCTTCGCGCCCGAGATGTTCCGCTCGCTTGAGGTGACCGATCCGCTGAAGACCAAGCAGCTGCGCGCCGGCCTCACGCAGCTGGGCGAAGAAGACGCGATCCAGGTCTTCAGGCCCGTGGCCGGCAGCGTGCTGCTGCTGGGCGCTGGGCGCGGTGGGGCAGCTGCAGTTCGAGGTGGTGGCGCGCCGGCTCGAACACGAGTACGGCTGCAGGGCGCGCATCATGCCGGCGTGCTACAACCTGGCGCGCTGGGTGACCTGTGACGAGCCCAAGGAGCTGCAACGCTTCATCGACGACAACGCCCACCGCGTGGCGCTCGACGCGCTCGACGCGCCCGCCGTGCTGCTCGGGTACGCCGGCGAACTGCGCGCCATGCAGGAGAACTGGCCGAAGATCAAGTTCCACGCGCTACGTGAGCACGCGGGGCAGGTGTTCCAGAGGCAGCTGTAGGGGTGATGCCGGACGCAGGGTCGACCCTGATGCCGACGAGGCGCCTGCCGCACCGCCTGTCAAAGGGCTGGGGTTCCGCGCATCAAGCGGCTCACCCTGCGCCAGGACGGTGTCGGTGTTTCGGGGGCGGCAGGAGGATCTGGCGTTTCCACGGCACCGCTCAGCGTGCCGACCCGCGTGCTCAGCCAATGCTCGCTCAGCCGCCGCGCGAGATCGGTCGGCCTGGTGGCTTGCAGGCCGGACTGCCGCGCACGTTGCTCCAGGCGCCGCCAGGCCACTTGGCGTGCGAGGGGCGGCACGCTGTTTTCGGGGCCATCACCCGAGGCGGTCTCGGGCACCTTGGGCCGACGCGATGCGCTGGCGACGAAGACATAGGCGCTCCCGTGCCCCGCCAACAGGCTCAGGCGCGCGGCAGGCAGGTAGCCGAGCAGGGCGTCGCGCGCCTGGGCGCCTAGCGTGATGACCTCGCGTTCGGAGCGGTTCGGGTCGCAAACCACCACCGCCGAGAGGTCGCGCCGCAGCACCAGCCCGACCTGGGCACTGCGGGTCTGCCAGACGCGCCGTTCCGGGCCGGCGGCCGGCCCGCCCGCGGGGGCCAGGCGCAGTTGGAGCACTTCGCTGATCGAGAAGCCGCACTCATGCATCAAGGCCAGCAGCGCGTGGTCGCGCCAAAGAGTGGGCACGTGGCTGCGCGGGGGTGACAGCAGACGCTCCAGCGCGGCCTCATCGCCCGCCGGCCCCGGAGGCGCCATCGCCTCTGGCGGAGCCATCAGCAGCCCGGCCGTCGGATTGGATCGGCACATGCCGCGGGCCAGGGCCCAGCCGTATAGGCGGAAAAGCGCACGCAGCCGCCGCTTCCAGGCCCCTGCGCTGCTCTTTCGCAAAGACTGCCTGTAGGCCCGCAGATCGGCAGCGCTGGCGGCCAGCAGCGCCACACCGCGGCTGGCGAGCCACCGCTCCAGCGACGCGGCGTAGGCCGCATGAGCCTTGGCCGTGCCCGGGGCCAAGCTTGCGCTCTGGAGCAGGTGCTCCTCGAATTCGTGCAGAAACGATGACAGCAACGCCCGCTCCTTGACTCGTTGTCGGCATCCACCTCGAAGCGGGGCTGTGGGCCTCTTCTGCTCTCGGGCGGTGTCTTGTAGGTCTTACCGATGATCAGCTTGGCCCTCCCGAGCGCACTTGTCGTCCGTGAGACCACGTACACCCCCGCAGCGACGGCTGCTTCGCGCCAGCTCAGCTGAGGGGCTGAGGCGTCAGCGCTGCTGGCCCTTCGGGAAAGCGATCAGCCACGGACGCAACCGCACCCTGGGCAACCTTGGGCCGTGTCTGCAAACTCGGCACCCATGGCTGGCCATGCTCGCGTTCACGCCCAAACCTTCACCAGGCCCCGTGTGCCCAAGGGCGATGGCCGGCCGGTCCGCGGGGCCGAACTGCACCGCCGGGCAACTCGGGCACTGCGGGAGGCGCAGCCCATTGAGGCCGCCAACCTGTGGAACGAACTGCTGGCGCGCAGTGTTTCCGACGGAGGCTGCGACAGCCTGGTCGTGAGGGCCTGGGTGGGGCTGGGCACCACCTATGCACAGGCGGGCCGCTGGACGTTGGCGCACGAGGCCTTGCGGGCGGCCCTGGGCCACGCCGCGCTGTGCGGCCGCGGCCTACTGCAGCGTTGGACGCAGGCCCGTGCCTATTGGGTGGCCCTGTCGGTGGCCCGGCTCGGGCACCCGCTCTATGCCGATCGCATCACGCCCGACCTGGATGGCCGCCGGCAAGACCGGGTCGAGGCCGCTGCCCTGTGCGCCCAGTTGGCGAACGCGCTCGGGCCGGCATGGCTCCAGCTGAACGCGACCTTTGCCGGGCCTTCGGAGCCCACTGGGCCTGCCCCGGCTCACGTGATTGCCGACGTCCCTCTCAGCACACCCCTGCCGGCGCGGGCGCTGCTGCTGTGCCGGCTCGGCCAGTGGGAGGCTGCAGTGCGGGCGCTGGAGAAAGTGTCGGCGGGGCGGGCCTCGCACCGCCCCGCACTGGAGCGCGAAGAGGCCTGGTACTTGCTTAGCTGCAGCTTGCTGCACCTGCAGCGCCCCCAGGAGGCGCTGACCGCCTTTGCGCGCTACAGCGCGCTGGCTTGTCAGCGCCAGCGCAAGTCAGTACAGGGCCTGTTGCCCAGGCCCGGCCACCTGGGCATCACCCCCGAGCGCGGCGCCCCCTCCGGCTCATCGGCGGGCCTTTCCGGGCCACAGCTGCAGCAGCTGCTGGACCCACTCCGCTCCGGCACGGGCTGGCCAGTCGGTGTGGCGTCACTGGCCGCCAAAGCCGGCGTGTCGCCCCGCGTTCTGAACGGGTCGTTCCGCCGTCATCTCGGCACCACGGCACTGGCTGGCCTGGGCGAACTGCGGCTGCTGGCATTTCGGGCCGGACTGCTCGACGCCGGAAGGGGCAAAGTCGGCGTGGCCGCGCTGGCTGCCGCCTTCGGATACAGCCACGCCGGGCGACTGGCGGCGCAGTACAGGAAGCGTTTCGGCGAGACCCCGGCGCAGACGCTTGAGCGGGCAGTTGCGGACACCGCCACCGCGGCGCAGTCGCTTGGGCCGCGCCGCACCGGGGCGGCCCACGGCGACTAGCCGCGCAGGGTGTCCGCGGGCCGCTCGCCAAAGCGCTGCCGGTACTGCGCCACCATGCGGCTGTCGTTGCGCAGGCCCAGGGTCTGGGCGTGGGCCTGCACCGAGGCCGGCTGCCGCGCGCGGCGCGCGTCCAGCAAGGCGGCGCGCAGCGCATCCAGTCGCTCCCGCAGGATGTAGGCGGCCGGCCCCAGGCCCAGGTGGGCAGTGAAGGCCATGCGCAGGCAGCGGTCGGTAACGCCCACCGCCTTTGCCAGTGACGCCACCGACCACGGATGCGCAGGTTGTGCTGACAACAGCGCAACGGCTTTGCGCAGGTACGGCGGCTGCAGGCCCACGCTCAGACTGGGAATGGGAGCGGCATCGGGTGGTTCGCGCATCCGCTGCGGCACTGCCAGCCGCTGCGTGGGCACCTGTGCCGCGCGTGCTGCGGCCAGTCGCGCATAGGTCTTGTAGGCGGTCAGCGCGCGCGCAGCGTCACCCAGCTGTTGCAGCGCCTTGAACTTCAGGTACAGCAGCTGCTCCCGGTCCTGCAGCAGCGCTGAGCCGGGCGCCAGGCGGCGCCCGAGCCGCCGCCCCTGCTCGATGAGCTGCAGCGCCTCGACGGCACGCCCAACCGACAGCAGGCCGATCACCGCGTGGCGCGCCATCGTCCACCAGTTGCGCGGCTGCGAGTCGAGCGGTCGCGCCAGTACCATGGTCTGCGCCACCGCCGTGGCATCGCCCTGGAGAGCCTGGCGCATCAGCGGGCAGGCGTCCACCCGCGCCTGCGCCTGCTGGCGCAGGAAGCTACCCGGGTCGCAACGCTGCGCCGCATGCAGCAGCTGCTGCTCCAGCCGCTGCATGCGGCACAGCAGGTCCGGGGCCGCCAACTCCTGCTCGGGGGCGGGGCCGGTGAGCGCGTCGGCCATCAGCGGCAGCGTGCGTGCGTAGGCGTCCAGCAGGCTCAGGTGCTGCAGCGCCAGGATGCTCCACAGGCCGCCGGGTACCTCGGCCGCCGTCGCGGCCGCCTGCTCGAAGGCCTTGTCACCCAGCGCCGCCAGCCCCGCGGCGTGAAAGGTGCAGGCGAGCTCCTGCATGGCCAGGGCGCGTGCGCCTGGCGACAGGCGGTCCCAGTCGGGGCCGTCGACCAACGCAGCCAGCTGCGTGGCCGCAGCCGCCATGTCGCCGCCCAGCCGCAGGCACCGCGCCTGCTCTGCCTGCAGGATGGCTGCCGCGCTGTCGAGCCGGTGGCGCCGCGCGCTGCGCAGGCCCTGGGCCAACAGCGCGGCGGCTCGTGCCAGGTCGAGGTCAGCGCCCATACTGGCCAGCCCGGCCGCGCGGCGCAGCGCTTCGACCTGCAGCGCGGCCCAGCCTTGCGCCTGCGCCTCGTCGGCGAGCGCCGCTATCTCGTCGACAGCGCTCGCGGGCGTTGCCAGGGCGCGCGCCGTCAGCTTGGCCAGGCGTTCGGTCAAGGCCTTCTGCGCGGCCTCGGCAGGGTCGTGGGCAGTCGCGTGGACATCAAGCATGGGGACGTCAGCAGGAAGCAGTGGGACGCTTCCACTGTAGGCACGCGGTCACGCGGGGCCATACGCAAAAACCGTTGGGGCCGGCGCGGCAGACGCGATCGCACCTGGGGAAAGTCCGTGCCACGGGATTTCCGATTTCGCAGGGTGCGCGCACGAAGTGTCCTTGTGGTGTCCATCGCCGCAGACCTAACATCCGCACCGCTTAAATGGGTCCGGCGGTTGCGTGTTGCGGCTTGCCGGGGTAAGTGATGGCCACCGTACCGCCGTGGCCCACCAAGGCGCCGCAGGGTGCCAGGAGAGAGGTGATGAAATGAATATCCGGGGCTTGATTCTTCGTTCGCTGATTGCGTTGTCCATGTTGTTTGGCATGGCGGGGGCCAGTCAGGCCGCGGATTGGGTGAGAACGAACGGGAACGTCGGGTACGTCACGTTCGAGGTCGAACAGCGGACCCTGAATGGGGTAGCGAGTGTGCCGCTCTGGCAGCGCTTCATGAGCAAGGTCACCTGGGGCAAGGTTGCGACCCGCGCGGCCGGTGCAGGCTGCGCCGTCGGCGGCGCTTTCGCCTTCCTCAGCGACTCTTATGCCCAGCAACGGACGTGGTGGCTGAAGGGCTTGCGCGTGATCAGTAGTTGTGCCGTGGGCGCGGCCGCTGGAGCCCTCGTCGACCTTACGGCGGCTGCGCTGATGACCGCTGCCGCCCCCGAATTGGTCACTTTCGGGCTGTCGGTAGCAATCGGCGCGGCCGTGGGCGCCGGCGCTGAGTACCTCCTCGAGAAGGCGTGGGCTGGACACACCCATGCGACCGGGCAAGCCCAGGTCACCGCCACCCATGTCACCCCCCCTCGCAGAAACCTGATGGTCTACGACGATGAATATGCCTCGGTCTCGAGAACCAACACGTTTCGCACGAATCTGAGGCACCCCCAGTCGCGCTGGGTGAACGGCACCCACATCAACACATCGACGTCAATTCATGTCGGTTGGGATTCCGTCGGGGGCACCCCTCACGCGCGCTACCGGCCGGCCGCGCCCTGCTGAGTGCAGCGGGCTGGACCCAGATGGGAGATGGGGATGTCCACAGGGGTGCGCCGGATGGCGCTGGGCGCTGCAGCGCTGGCGCTGGTGGTTGGGGCGATTCTGCTGGGGTCGTGGCAGGAGCAGCCCGCCGTCGCGCCGGTGGTGGCAGCCCCAGCGCCGGCGGCGACGGCCAGCCTCGCTGGCGTTGCCCAGAGTGCTCGGCCTGCCAGCGCCTCGAACCTGTGGCGCGTCGCCGAGGTCGTGCAGTCGCCCAAGCTCGCGACCGAAATGGGCGTGGCGATCGACCGCTGCCGCGATCTCCGGGTGGACTTCGCCACAGGCAATGCCGATCGCGCCAGCGGCTCGGACTTGCTGGTGGGCGGCAAGGCAACAACTTGCGACGAACTGTTCGACGCCTACACCGGCAAGCTGGCTGAGCTTCTGGCCCCGTTGCGGCACTCGGCCGACCCCGTGCAGCGGGGCTACTTCCTCGACGGGCGCTACAACGACCTGTCGTTCGATCATCACCTGCTGTTCGTCGCGCCCGATGACCCGGTTGCCGTCGCGAAGCAAGGCGACTACTTCAAGAAGACCGACGAGCACTTCGCAGAAGTGCTGAGGGATGCTGACAGCTGCTCCCTCGACAGCATGGTGCGCCTTCACCTGAGCCATCGGCTCACCTCTCCCCGCTACAACACCCCCGAGGCCCGTTTCTTCATCGCCTACATCCTGGTGGCCCTGAACTATGAAAACGCCGTCATCGTGGACCACATGCGGAGGCTCAGCGCCGGCCTTGATCCCGCCCGGGCCGAGGAAATAAAGGTCGCGGTCTTCATGGCCATGAGGACTTGCGGTCCGGGCCACTTCGCCGCCGCCTTGGCCCCCTACTTCTCGAAGGGCTGAGTCCGACGCCCATAGCGAGAACCAACCGCTCGTGTGGGCTGCCCCCAACCCTCTCCCTTTCGCGGGCCCCGATGCGCCCGCGCCAGGCGATACACCATGACATTCAAGTTGAACCCGTCGGCCGCTGCGATTGGCTTGGTGGCCGCGGCCTTCGTGCCCGTGCAAGGCCTGATGGCTGCACCCACCGAACCCAGCCAGGTGGTCGTGGTGACCGCCACGCGCAGCCCAATGGCGCTGGAGCGCGTCGCGGCGGACGTGGTCGTCATCGACGAGCAGCGCATCCGCGCCTCGACCGCCGATTCGCTGGAGGACCTGCTGCGGCGCGAGGCCGGCCTGCAGCTGTCGCGCAACGGGGGGCCGGGTGCCAACGCCGGCCTCTTCATCCGTGGCGGGGGCTCGGCGAACACGCTGCTGCTGATCGACGGCGTGCGGGTGGGCTCGGCCACGCTGGGCACGCCCGAGCTGGAGGCGCTCAGCCTGGCGGCCATCGAGCGCATCGAGGTGCTGCGCGGACCGGCTTCCAGCCTCTACGGTGCCGACGGCTCTGGCGGCGTCATCCAGGTGTTCACCCGCCGAGCGACGGGCAAGCCGAACGTCTCGGCGCGCGTTGCCGTCGGCGGCTATGGCGCGCTCGAGGCCTCCGTCAACGGCAGTGCCGTCGTGGGCGACTGGGACCTGTCCGCGGGTACCTCGCGCGAGCGCATGGAGGGGCTGTCGGCCCTGCGGCCCGGGGATCCCTTCGGCAACTACAACCCCGATGACGACGGCTTCGACCGGCGCACGGCGCAGGCCCGCGTGGGCTGGACGCCGGTCGAGGGGCAACGCCTGGGGCTGAGCGCGTTGGACAGCCGGCTGACATCGCGGTTCGACTCCACCGAGTTCCTGCCTCCCGACTTCGCCCCCAACAGCGCGCCGGACTTCAAGAACCGGCAACACAGCCGGCTGGCCGCGGGCCACTGGACCGCGCGCTGGAACGACGCGTGGACCACGACGGTGCGCCTGGCGTCGCAGCGCGGCGAGCTGTTATCGGGGGGGTCGACCACCGACCGCTACCTCACCGAGCGCACCCAGGTCGACGTCGAAGCGGCCTGGCGCATCGGGCCGGGCCACCGCTGGGTGCTGGCGCTGGCAGATGTGGCCGAGCGTGCCGAGTCCAGCGCGTACCCGGCCGCCTTCGACCAACGCAATCGGGGCTATGTGTCTGCGTACAGCGGGTCGTGGCGCGGGCTGGACGTGCAGGCCGATTTCCGGCACGACGACAACACGGTCTATGGCGGGGTGAACACCGGGCGCATCGGTGTGTCGATGCCATTGAGCGCCGGGTGGCGCGCGCGTGCCCTGGTGGGCAATTCCTTCAGGGCGCCGAGCGCTAACGACCTGTTCTTCCCGGGCTATGGCGTGTTGGGCATCCGGCCCGAGCGCTCGCGCAGCGTCGAGGTGGGCGTCGACGGGCGTTGGGTGGGCACGCAGTTCGCGGCCACGGCCTTCAGGAACCGCGCCCGCAACCTGATCGGATACCAGGCCGACGCGGCGCAATGCCCGGCCGACCCGTCCTATGCCTTCGGCTGTGCAGCCAACATCGGGCGTGCCCGGCTTCAGGGCCTGGCGCTGACGGCCAGCCGGCGACAGGGCGCATGGGAAGCCCGCGCCGTCGTCGACGTCCTGTCTGCGAAAGACGAACTCACCGGCCAGCGCCTGGCCCGGCGGGCAAACCGGCAAGCCCAGCTCAGCCTGACATACGTCGCTGGCGGGTGGAATCTGGGCGCCACGGCGCTGCATGTGGGAAGCCGACCCGAAGGCGTCGCCGTGCTCGACGCCTACACGACGTTCGACCTCAAGGCGCAATGGGAAGTCAGCCCGAGGGTGTGGCTGGATGCGCGCCTGCTCAACGCCACCGACGAAGACTACGAACCGGCGCGGTCCTACCAGTCGGTGGGTCGCCAGGCTTGGTTGGGCCTGCGGTGGGCGTGGGTCGGGCGGTAGCCCTTGCTCAGTGCGGCAGTGCGCGAGCGCGCACGGACACGCACCGGGATGAGCGCCGTCGGGCAAGCTGGTGCCGCAGGGGCGGTCGCCAGCGCTGAAAACGGATGGCCTGCGTGGCAGCCACCTCGCCAACCGGGGGCACGGCATGCCGACGGGGTTTGCCGGGAGGACGCGTCAGGAAAATCATCGGCGTGTATTCAACCCCGCAGCCTGCGGGCCGTGCGCACCAAAAAATCATCGCAGCGACCCTGGGGAACGATGGATGCGGCTCGGTAGCAAGGGGCAACCCTTGGACGGCGCCCGGACAGGCGCTCTTGGGCTGGGCAGTCAACGCCCAACAGACCTCACGCGTGAAATCGCGTTCGGGCCTTCGCTAGCCGTGCAGGGCCTTCCGGCCTCGCACGCGCGGGCTCAGCCTCGACCGTGCTTCGCGATCAAGGCCTTGGCGCTGTCCAGCAGGGCCTTGCCCTTGAAGCCGCGCTTGTCCATGTCGGCCACCCAGGCGTCGTCGATGGCGGCGCTGAGCTGG
>JALORL010000066.1 GCA_025458915.1 Hydrogenophaga sp. | reverse complement strand
GCGCACTCGCGCATGCTGGAGCCGATCCTGGGCCGTTTCGAGGCCTACCTGCGCAGCATCCGCCTGAACGCGCCCAAGCTGCCCATCATCTCCAACCGCAACGGCCAGCCCTTGAGCGCCGCGCAGGCCACCGACCCGCTGTACTGGGTGGGCCATCTGCGCAACACGGTGTTTTTTGCCGACTGCATGGCCACGCTGAAGCGGATTGGCCAGCGCGTGTACCTGGAGGTGGGGCCGGGCAAGGCGCTGGGTTCGCTGGCACAGGCCAATGGCGTGCCGTCGAACCAGGTCATCAACGCGCTGCGCCACGCCGAGCATGTGGTGCCTGACGACGTGTGGTTCCTCGGCACGCTGGGTCGCCTCTGGGCCACCGGTGTGAAGGTCGACTGGGAACCCATCTGGGGCGAAGCCAGGCGCCACCGCGTGCCGCTGCCCACCTACGCCTTCCAGCGCAAGCCCTACTTCATCGAACCCGGCGAAGCGCGCCAGGCAGCGCCTGAGGCGGTGCAGCTGCTGCGCACCGACGAGGTGGCCCAGTGGGGCTACCAGCCGCGCTGGCGCCCGCGCCAGGCCGACGTGGACTTCGATGTCGCTCAAGACCTGGCTGGCACACCGCCGCAGAGCTGGCTGGTGTTCCTGGACGACGCCGGCCTGGCCGAGGCGTTGGTGCTGCGCCTGCGCAACGCCGGCCACCGCGTGAGCGTGGTGCGTTCCGGCGACGTGTTCGCACGCGTCAGCGAACACGAATTCCTGCTGTCGCCCGAGCGCGGCCGCGAAGGCTACGACGAGCTGGTGCGCGAACTCATGGCCACCGGCCACCCGCCACAGCAGATCGTGCACGCCTGGCTGGTCACCCGCGAAGAACGCTTCCGCCCGGGCAGCAGTTTTTTCCACCGCAACATCGAGCAAGGCTTTTTCAGCCTGTTGTTCCTGGCCCAGGCGCTGGCGGAGGAAAACCTTCCCAAGCCGTTGCATCTCACCGTGCTGAGCACGGGCGCAGCCCGCGTCCGCGGGGAAGCGCTTCCCTACCCGGAAAAGGCCACGGTGCTGGGCCCGGCACGGGTGGCGCCGCGCGAACTGCCTGGCCTGACCTGCACGGTGCTGGATCTGGCCCTGCCGGTGCCGGACAAGGGCTGGCGCGCCAAGGCTCAGCCCGAGGCGCTCAACGCGCTGGCCGAGCGCGTTCTGGAAGACCTGTTTGCCACCCCGGGCAACCGCGTGGCCGCCCTGCGCGGCGACAAGCGCTTTGAGCTGGGCTTTGCGCCGCTGCTGCTGCCCGAAGCCGCAACCCTCGCCCCGCTGCCCGACACTCCGGTGTGTTTCATCACCGGTGGCCTGGGCGGCATTGGCCTGACCGTGGCCGAGCGGCTGGCGCGCGAGAAGCGCGCACGCCTGGTGCTGCTGACCCGCCAGGCGCTGCCCGCGCCGGAGAACTGGGACGTCCTGCTGCGCCAGGGCCAGCCCGGCGGTGGTGATGCGCAGCGCATCCAGGCCGTGCGCCGCCTGCAGGCGCTGGGGGCCGAGGTGCTGGTGCTCGCTGCCGACGTGTGCAACGTGAAGGACATGCAGGCCGCTGCGGAGCAGGCGCGCGAACGCTTTGGCCGCATCCACCTGGTGGTGCACGCCGCCGGCGTGGTCGACGACGGCCCGCTGCTCACCAAAACCTCCGGTGCGGTGGAAGAGGTGTTTGCGCCCAAGGTGCACGGTGTTCAGATCCTGCACGAACTCTTCCCCGACGGCAGCATCGACCAGATGGTGCTGTTCTCCTCCACCAGCACCATCACCGCCCCGGCGGGCCAGGTGGACTATGTGGCGGCCAACGAGTACCTCAACGCCTACGCGCACAGCCGCGTGGGTGGCCGCACCCGCGTGCTGGCGATCGACTGGGGCATCTGGAACGAGGTCGGCATGGCCGCCAAAGCCATGGCCAGCCGCCTGGGCGAGGCCGCCCCGGCGCCGCGCCACCCGGCCGGCAGCCCGCTGCTGGACGAAGCCACCTTCGACGCTGCCGGCCACCGCCTGTTCACCGCCGAGTGGCGCACCGAACAGCGCTGGATCCTGGACGGCCACCGCACGGCCTCCAACCAGGCGCTGCTGCCCGGCACCGGTTACCTCGAACTCGCCGCCCAGGCCCTGCGCGGCAACGGCGAGACCGGACCATTTGCCATCCGCGACCTGTACTTCTTCCGCCCGCTGGAGGTCAACGATGACCAGACCCGTTCGGTGCGCGTGAAGCTCGCGCGCAGCGACGAAGGCTATGCGCTGGACGTGCGCAGCGATGTGCGTTTCGATGGCCGACCCGCCTACCAGCTCAACGCCCAGGCCACGCTGGTGCCGGGTGCACTGCCGCCTGCCGCTGCGGTGGACACCGCCGCCGTGCTGGCACGCTGTCCGAACCAGCGCGCCGAAGACCCCGCCGGTCTGCGCTCGCCGCAGGAACAGCACCTGAACTTCGGCCCGCGCTGGCGCGTGTTGCAGTCGGTGGCGTACGGCCAAGGCGAAGGCCTGGCCCGTCTCGCGTTGCCCGCCGCCTTCCACGCCGACCTCGCCGAGGGCTACCAGCTCCACCCCGCCCTTCTGGACCTGGCCACCGGCTGGGCCATGGGCCTGATTGCGGGCTACGCCCCCGACCACCTGTGGGTGCCGGTGTCCTACCGCGAGGTGCGGGTGCACCGCGCGCTGCCGGCCGAGCTCTGGAGCTGGGTCCGCAACGCCCAGGACAACCGTGCGGACGCGCCGTTTGCGGTATTCGACGTCACCCTGTGCGACGCCCAGGGCGAGGTGTGCGTGGAGGTGTTGGGCTTCTCCATCAAGCGCCTGCAGGAGGGCGGCCTTGCGGCTGCCAGTGCGCGCCTCGACGCGCGCGAACTGGTGTTCGACGATGCTGGTCCGGCCGATGCGCAGGCGCGCCTGTCGGCCGCCGAGGAACAGTTGCAGCACAACATTTCCCAGGGCATCCGGCCCGCGGAAGGGGCCGATGCGTTCGGCCGTGCCCTGGCCACCGGCCTGCCGCAGGTGGCGGTGTCGTCCATGTCGCTGGATGCGCTGGTGCGGCAGGCCGCACAGGCCCATGTGGCCGACGCAGGCTCTGGCCAGAAATTCCAGCGTCCGGACCTGGACAGCGACTATGTGGAGCCCCGCAACGATGTCGAGCGCACGCTGGTGGGCTTCTGGGAAGAGCTGCTGGGCGTGGACCAGGTGGGCGTGCAAGACAGCTTCTTCGACCTCGGTGGCCATTCGCTGATTGCGGTGCGGCTGTTTGCCATGGTGAAGAAGGCCTACCGGGTCGAGTTCCCGATTTCCGTGCTGTTCGAAGCCCCCACCATCGCGCTGTGCGCGGCCATGATCCGCGAACGCATCGGGGACACCGATGCCGATGGAACCAACGCCTGCGGCAGCACGCCTGCCAGTTCCGCGCCCAAGCGCCGGTTTGCCCACCTGGTGGCCATGCACGACGGAGAGGGTGGCGAGCGCACCCCGTTCTTCCTGGTGGCCGGCATGTTCGGCAACGTGCTCAACCTGCGCCACCTGGCGCGCCTCATCGGCGTGGGCCGGCCGTTCTACGGCCTGCAGGCGCGCGGCCTGTATGGCGACCAGAAACCGCATGCCACCCTGGTGGAAGCCGCCACCGACTACATCGCCGAGATGCGCCAGGTGCAGCCGCATGGCCCCTACCTGCTCGGCGGGTTCTCGGGTGGCGGCATCACCGCCTACGAGATCGCGCGCCAGCTGGAAGCGGCGGGTGAAAAAGTGTCGCTGCTGGTGCTGCTGGACACGCCCCTGCCCATGCGTCCCAGCCTCACGCGCGCCGACAAGCTGCTGATGAAGCTGGCCGATCTGCGTCAGGGCGGGCTGGGCTTCCTGAAGCAATGGGTGCAGCGGCGCATCGCCTGGGAAATGCAGCGGCGCCAGGGGGGTGCCGCGCCGACGGCCAGCGCGCACCAGCTGCACAACGCCGAGATCGAGGCCGCCTTCCGCGCCGCGTTGCCGCTGTATGCGCTCAAGTCCTGGGATGGCCCGGCCGTGCTGTTCCGCCCGCCGCTGGACCGCCACTGGAAGGTCACAGGTGGCAACTGGGTCAGCAAAGAACGCGAATACGTGTTCGACGACAACGCATGGACACGATACATGCCGGCCCTGCGCGTGATCGAGGTTCCCGGCAACCACGATTCCATGGTGCTGGAGCCGAACGTGCGCGTTCTCGCCAGCCACATCAAGGCCTGCATCGACCAGGCGGAATCACCTGCAAAAGAAAAGGCCGCGCCATGAGCACCCCACCCACTGTGCTCACCGTGCTGCTGAACTTCCGCACCGCCGACATGGCCATTCGGGCGCTGGAAGCTGCGGTACGCGAAATGGCCGACATCCCCGGCGCCATCACCGTGGTGGACAACCACTCGGGCGACGGTTCCTACGAGAAGATCCGCGACGTGGTGCAGGCGCGCGGCTGGCCTGCCGACCGGGTGCGGGTCGTGGCCTCCGACCGCAACGGAGGTTTCGGCGCTGGCAACAACATCGCCATGCGGTTGGGCCTGCCCGACGGGTCGCAGCCCGACTTTTTCTACCTGCTCAACTCCGACGCCTTCCCCGAACCCGGTTCGGTGCGCCGCTTGCTGGATGACCTGCTGGCCCATCCGCAATGTGGTTTTGCGGGCGGTTACACCTTCGGCCAGGATGGCGCTCACCACAACACGGCCTTCCGGTTTCCCTCCATCCTGAGCGAGTTTGAAACCGGTGCGTGCACCGGCCCGATCTCGCGGCTGCTGCGCAGGCATGTGGTGGCCATGCCGGAGCCGGCGCAGTCCACCGAGGTGGACTGGCTCGCCGGGGCCAGCCTGCTGGTCCGACGTCAGACGCTGGATGCCATCGGCCTGTTCGACGAGCGGTATTTCCTCTACTTCGAGGAAACCGACCTCTGTCTGCGCGCGCGCCGCGCCGGATGGGGCTCCCGCTATGTGAAGGACAGCCGCATCATGCACATCGGCTCGGTGTCCACCGGCATGAAAACCTGGAGGCGCATGCCGGGCTACTGGTTCGACTCGCGCCTGTGGTACTTCACCAAGAACCACGGTGCGGTCTATGCGGCACTGGCCACGCTGGCTTACGTGGCGGGCGCGATGATCCTGCTGGCGCGCCAGGCGCTGGGCAAGCGCCGCGGCGACGGGCCCGATCGGTTCTTGCGCGACCTGGTGTCGCATGCACTGCGCTGCCTCTGGCAGCGCAAGCTGGTGGGCGGTCGGCCCGCCGGCTCCACCTGATTTTCTTTCCCCGATACCGGAGCGATCCATGAGCGGCTTTTCCTGTGTGGTGATGGGCAACGAGTCCCTGCTGATCCAGTGCGCGGAGCGCTTGCTGCAGGGCGGTGACCGCATCGCCGCGGTGATCACGCGCAACGCCGACATCCGTGCCTGGGCGCACCAGCACCAGTTGCGCGTCGAAGCGCCCGGTACCGAGCTGGCGCAGCGTCTGGCCGGGCTGGAATTCGACTGGCTGTTCAGCATTGCCAACCTGTCGGTGATTCCGCAGGCGGTGCTGGACCAGGCCAAGCGCGGCGCCATCAATTTCCACGACGGCCCGCTGCCGCGCCATGCCGGCCTGAACGCGCCGGTGTGGGCCATCCTGGAACAGGAAAAGCAGCATGGCGTCACCTGGCACCTGATCGAAGGCGGCATTGACGAGGGCGACATCGTGCAGCAGCGGCTGTTCGACATGGCGCCGAGCGAGACCGCCCTCACGCTCAACACGCGCTGCTACGAAGCTGCCATGGACAGCTTTGCCGAGCTGCTGGGCGACCTGCGTGGTGCTGGCCTGAAGCGCAGGCCGCAGGACCTCAGCCAGCGCAGTTACCACGCCCGCCTGGACCGGCCCGCCGCCGTCGCGCGGCTGGACTTTGCGCAACCCGCCGACCGGCTGGTGGCGCTGGTGGGGGCGCTGGACCACGGCAGCTACTGGAACCCGCTGTGCTGTCCCAAGCTGGAAGTGGATGGGCGTGTGCTGCTGGTGGGTGGTGCCGTGGCCGAAACCGGTGCCACTGCAGCGCCCGGCGAAGTGCTGGATGCCACGCCCGGTGGCCTCGTGGTGGGCACAGCCACCGTGCCGGTGCGACTTACCGGCCTGCGCGAGGCATTCGGGCAGGCGGTGTGTCCGTCGACCGTCGCCAGAACCGGAGACCGCTTGCCGCTGCTCTCGCCGGCCGATGCCCAGGCCCTGACCGACGCCCTGGCGCGCGTGGTGGCTGGCGAAGCCCAGTGGCGCAAGCGGCTGCAAACGCCGGAAGCCATCGACCTGCCATCGGTCACGCCGGCCCAGGGACCAGCGCAATGGCGTCAGACCAGCCTGGGTACGTCTGCCGCTCTGAGCGGTGACCGCTTGCTGGCGGCCGTGGCGGCGGGCGTGGCCCGGGTGAGTGGCAAGGCCGCGTTCGACCTCGCGCTGCACGACCCAGCTGCGCCCCGGGCGCCGGGTTATCTGTCGCACTGGGTGCCCCTGCGGATGGAGGCGCCCAGCGACTTTCCGTTTGCCGACTTCTGCGACCATTTCACCGCCGCGCTGGCACCAGCGCGGGAGCACCCGGCGTTCGCCCTCGACCTGGTGGCGCGCGACCCGGCCATTCACGGTCTGGCGGTGCCGCAGGTGGCCCTGTCGCTCGGTGGCGGCGCGGTGGACGGCAGCGCCGTCACCGTGGAAGCCGGGGCCGGTGGAAGCCTCACGCTCTGGCACGACGCCACCCGCCTGCCGGACGACGCCGCCACCCAGCTGCGCCAGCGCCTGCAGAGCGTGCTGGACGCGCTGGCCGACCCGGCCGCTGCTGCCACGCCGCTGGGACGTCTGCCCATCCTGAGCACGGCCGAGCGCGAGCAGGTGCTCTACGGCTGGAACAACACCCGCTGCGACTACGAACGCAACACCTGCGTGCACCAGTTCTTCGAGGCCCAGGTGCAACGCACGCCGCAGGCCACCGCCGTGGTGTTCGAAGGCACCGCCCTGACCTATGCCGAACTCAACGCGCGGGCCAACCGCGTGGCGCACCGCCTGCGCGGCATGGGCGTCAAACCCGGCACGCTGGTGGGCCTGTACACGCCACGCTCGCTGGAACTGCTGGTTGGCGCGCTGGCCATCCAGAAGGCCGGGGGCGCTTACGTGCCGCTGGACCCGGCCTACCCGGCCGACCGCGTGGCGCTCTACATTGAGGACAGTGGCGCGCCGGTGATCGTGGCCGCGGCTGCGCTGGTGGCCAGCCTGCCGGCGCACCAGGCCCAGGTGCTGGTGATCGACGAAGACGCACAGATCGCCAGCCAGCCCGACACCAACCTGGACAGCGGCGTAGCGCCCAGCGACATCGTCTACATGATCTACACCTCGGGCTCCACCGGCCGCCCCAAGGGCGTGATGGTCGAGCACCGCAACGTGGCCAACTTCTTCCGCGGCATGGACGACCGCATCCGCCACGACCCGCCGGGCGTGTGGCTCGCCGTCACCAGCCTGTCGTTCGACATCTCGGTGCTGGAGCTGTTCTACACGCTGGCGCGCGGCTTCAAGCTGGTGCTTTCCAGCGACGAGAACCGCACCCTGGTCTCCGGCGGCTCGGTGCCGATCTCGGCGCAGAAGATGGACTTCAGCCTCTACTACTGGGGCAACGACGACGGCGCCGGCCCCAAGAAATACGAGCTGCTGCTCGAAGGCGCCAAGTTCGCCGACCAGCACGGTTTCTGTGCGGTGTGGACACCCGAGCGCCACTTCCACGCCTTCGGAGGCCCCTACCCCAATCCATCGGTCACCGGAGCCGCGGTGGCGGCCGTCACCAAAAACATCGGTGTTCGCGCGGGCAGCTGCGTGGGGCCGCTGCACCACCCGGCGCGCATCGCCGAAGAGTGGGCGGTGATCGACAACCTCACCAATGGCCGCGCGGCGCTGGCCATTGCCTCCGGCTGGCAGCCCGACGATTTCGTGCTGCGGCCGCAGAACACGCCGCCCCACAACAAGAAGGCGATGTTCGAGACCATCGACCAGCTGCGCAAGCTCTGGCGCGGCGAGGCGGTGCCGTTCCCCACGGCCAGTGGCGAACCGTTCAACGTGGTCACCCAGCCGCGCCCGGTGTCCAAGGAACTGCCGGTGTGGGTCACCACCGCCGGCAACCCCGAAACCTGGAAAGAGGCCGGCGCCATCGGCGCCAACGTGCTCACCCACCTGCTGGGCCAGACGGTGGACGAGGTGGGCGGTAAGATCAGGATCTACCACCAGGCGCTGCGCGACGCGGGCCACGACCCGGCGAACTTCACCGTCACGCTGATGCTGCACACCTACGTGGCGCGCGACCGAGAACAGGCGCGCGAAGTGGCACGCGGCCCGATGAAGGACTATCTGCGCAGTGCGGCTGGGCTCATCAAGCAGTACGCCTGGGCCTTCCCGGCGTTCAAGAAGCCGGCCGGCGTGAGCAACCCGTTCGAGCTGGACCTGCGGTCGTTGAACGACGAAGAAATGGAAGCCATCCTGGACTTCGCCTTCATCCGCTATTTCGAGGACTCCGGCTTGTTCGGCACGGTCGACGACTGCATCGCCCGCGTCGAAGAACTCAAGCGCATCGGCGTGGGCGAGGTGGCCTGCCTGATCGACTACGGCATTCCGGTGGACCTGGTCATGGAGGGCCTGTACCCCCTGGCCGAGGTGCTGCGCAGGACCAACGCGCCCACCTCCGTGGCCGATGACGACTTCTCGATTGCGGCGCAGATCCTCCGCCACGGCGTCACGCACCTGCAGTGCACGCCCAGCATGGCGCGCATGATCGCCATGAACGACGAGGCCAAGGCCGCGCTAGCCCGGGTGGAACTGATGATGATCGGTGGCGAGGCCCTGCCCGGCACCCTGGTGGCCGAATTGGGCCAGGTGACCAAGGCGACCATCGAGAACATGTACGGCCCCACCGAAACCACCATCTGGTCGTCGACCGAAACGGCAAGCGCCGCCGAAGCGGTGGTCAACATCGGCCGGCCGATTGCCAACACCCAGATGTACGTGCTCGACGACCAGCAGCAACCGGTGCCGGTGGGCGTGCCGGGCGAGCTCTACATCGGTGGCGACGGCGTCACGCGCGGCTACTGGCAGCGGCCCGACCTCACGGCCGAGCGCTTCCCCGCCGACCCCTTCGTGCGGCCCGAGCACGCCGCCCCGGGCGGCGCGCGCATGTACCGCACCGGTGACCTGGCCCGCTGGCGGCCGGACGGCCGCATCGACTTCCTGGGTCGCGCCGACTTCCAGGTGAAGATCCGCGGCTACCGCATCGAACTCGGTGAAATCGAAGCCGTGCTGGAATCCGCCCCGGGCGTGCGCCAGGCGGTGGTGGTGGCGCGCGAGGACCAGCCCGGCAACGTGCGCCTGGTGGCCTACCTGCGCACCGACCCTGGCGTGTCCACCGAGCCGCTGCGCGACTGGGCCACCACCCGCCTGCCCGAGCACATGGTGCCGGCGCACGTCATGGCGGTCGACGAATTCCCGCTCACCCCCAACCGCAAGGTCGACCGCAAGGCGCTGCCCGCGCCCTCGCAGACCACGCTGCGCGAGCGCACCGAGGTGTTCGTGGCGCCGGAAAACGCTGTCGAGCGCACGATTGCCGAGGTGTGGGCGCGCGTGCTGGGCGTGCCGCA
Source organism: Hydrogenophaga sp. (assembly GCA_025458915.1). Lineage (GTDB taxonomy): Bacteria > Pseudomonadota > Gammaproteobacteria > Burkholderiales > Burkholderiaceae_C > Hydrogenophaga. The sequence goes on along the minus strand of JALORL010000066.1, from coordinate 362 downwards.
GGTGGGTGCCAAGGACAACTTCTTCGCGCTGGGCGGCCACTCGCTGCTGGCGGTGCAGGCGCACCGGGAAATCAAGCAGGCCCTGAACACCACGAAGCTCAGCATCACCGACATCTTCCGCTTTCCCACGCTCTCCGCCCTGGCCGCCCACCTGGACGACAAGCCGCGCGACACGGCCGAAGCGGCTGGCGAAGCGGCCGAGCGGGCGCAGATGCGGGCCGATGCCATGTCGCGCCGGCGCGCGATGCGGGCGGGCAAGCAGCCGCAGGAGTGATGCCTGCATGGGATGCACCGCTGCAGAGGCTGGGCGAGGCGCTGGCCGAGCGGGTCGGGGTGGGTATCGGGGTGTGCGTTCAGGCCCT
>JALORL010000321.1 GCA_025458915.1 Hydrogenophaga sp. | reverse complement strand
TACAGCAGGCGGGCCAGCGTGGATTTCCCCGAGCCGGATGGCCCGACCACGGCCACGGTCTTGCCGGACGGGATCTCGAAACTCACGCCATGCAGGATCTCGCGCGCGGGCTCGTAGGCAAAACGCACGTTCTCGAAGCGCACGGCGGGTGGACCGTCCAGCACCAGGTCCTTGGCGCCGGGGGCGTCGGCAATCTCGCGCTCCTTCTCCAGCAGCACGAACATCTTGTCGAGGTCGGTGAGGCTCTGCTTGATCTCGCGGTACAGCACACCGAGAAAGCCGAGCGGAATGTAGAGCTGGATCATGAAGGCGTTGACCATGACCAGGTCGCCCAGGGTCATGCTGCCGTCGACCACGCCCTGCGTGGCGCGCCACAGCATCAGCACCAGCGCCACGGCAATCACCAGCTGCTGGCCGGTGTTGAGCATGGACAGCGTGGTCTGGCTCTTGATGCGGGCGCGGCGCAGCTTCTCCAGCGATTCGTCGTAGCGGCGCGCCTCAAAGGCTTCGTTGTTGAAGTATTTGACGGTCTCGTAGTTCAGCAGCGAGTCGATGGCGCGCGTCTGGCTGACGGACTCCAGTTCGTTCATCTCGCGCCGGAACTTGGTGCGCCATTCGGTGACCACCACGGTGAAGGTCACGTACAGCACGAGCGCCACCAGCGTGATCCACACATAGCCCATGTCGAACTTCGTACCCAGGAGCGCCAGCACCATGGTCACCTCGATCAGCGTGGGCACGATGCTGTAGAGCGAGTACGAAATGAGCGACTGCACGCCGCGCGTGCCGCGTTCGATGTCGCGCGTCATGCCGCCGGTCTGGCGCTCCAGATGGAAGCGCAGGCTCAGCGCATGCAGGTGACCGAACACCTCCAGCGCGATGCTGCGCGTGGCGCCCTCGGTGGCTTTGGCGAACACCAGTTCGCGCAGCTCGGTGAACAGGCTGGTGGACAGGCGCAAGCCGCCGTAGGCCAGCAGCAGGCCCAGTGGCACCACCAGCATGGATTCCACGCTGCCGGGCTGGATGCTCATGGCGTCCACCAACTCCTTGAGCAACAGCGGCACGCTGACGTTGGCCATCTTGGCCGCCACCATGAAGCCCAGCGCAAACACCACGCGCCACTTGTAGCGCCACAGGTAGGGCAGCAGGCGCTGCAGGGTGGCCCAGTCGGAACGACCGGGGCGGATGTTGTCGGGGGACTGTTGCGCGCCGGTGGGCAGCGGCTGGGAAGCGGAAGTGGGACGCATGAACGAGAATGGCAGCTGTTGTTTCCAGATTGTGACCATGTCCAGCGAATCCAGCCCCCGCCCCCAATCCGACCTTCCCCTCGACCGGGAACTGGTGCTCAAGGTGATCCCCATGCCTGCCGACACCAACGGCAACGGCGACATCTTTGGCGGCTGGGTCATGGCCCAGGTCGACCTGGCCGGTGCGGTGCTGCCGGCGCGCTATGTGCGCGGGCGCATGGCCACGGTGGCGGTGAACCAGTTCATCTTCAAGCAGCCGGTGCGGGTGGGCGACATCCTGAGCTTCTTCTCCCACGTGACCCGGGTGGGCAACACCTCCATCACGGTGCAGGTGGAAGTGTTTGCCGAGCGGTTTTCTTCGCAGGGCCAGTATGTGAAGGTGACCGAGGCCAGCCTGACCTACGTGGCCATCGACAAGGAAGGACGGCCGCGTCCGATTCCGAAGGACGGTCTGAACATCCCCGGTCTCGCCGCCTGACGAAGCGGGCCGCCGTCGGCGGACACCGGACTTGTGGCCAGTGGTGGACCGCAGGGCGCTTTGTTAGCATCCCGCCACAGTGGCGGCGGCCGGAGGGCCCGCAGAACCCGCCGCCCACCATGCCAACACCCCCCGGAGGAACTTCACCATGAAGAAGCGTTTATTGCTGTCGGCCGCACTCGGACTTTGCCTTTCTGCCTGGAGCGCAGCAGCACACGCGCAACAGGTGCCGGAACAGGGATTCCTGTGCTGCAACATGCGCACCGACGGCAGCTGGATCAGCGACATCAACTACGAAGAAAGCGGCAAGCGCCTCATTCCCTATGGAACGCCGCTGACCTTCAAGGGCTTTGGCCGCAACCGGGTGGAAGTGGAGATGGACGGCAAGCGGCAGTGGCTGGGCAACGACTACAGCCGCGACCTTAGCCGGGAGGCCTTCGCCCAGCGCTACATCGTCACCACCGACCCGCGGCTGGAGGTGGCCAAGGCCAACCCGAAGATCCGCCAGGCGATCGAGAGTGCCAAGGTCACGCCAGGCATGACGCGCGAGCAGGTGGCCATGGCCGTGGGCTACCCCGTCACCAGCGAAAACCCCAGCCTGGACGCGCCGCGCTGGCGCTTCTGGCTGTGGAGCTTCTCGCCATTCACCGTGGTGTTCAACGAACAGGGCCGGGTGGCGTCGGTGGAGACGGATGCGGACACCTTGCCGAAGGTGTTCATCAGGTAGGGGTTCACCCCCGCGCCGCCTTCGGCGTCACCCCCTCAAGGGGGCGACACCGTCGGACTGGCGAAACCAGCTCCTCGGTGTCTCTGGATGGGGGCGTTTCGCTCCGGCGCCGTTACCTCCGTTCGCATTGCGCCCATCTCCGTTCGGATCGCACCCATCTCCGTTCTGGCCAAGCCTGTCGA
>JALORL010000320.1 GCA_025458915.1 Hydrogenophaga sp. | reverse complement strand
CCGCGCTGCATGGCGGGAACGATTTCACCGCCGGGCAGCTGGGCAACGGCCATGCCCATTTCCTGCATCAGGTCGGCCGCCAGACCGATGGTGCGGTACTTGAAGCCCTTGAGCGCGGCAGCGGTCTTGGGTGGAGCTGCCTTGAACCAGCCCAGTGGCTGCGCGGGCATGGGGAACGAGAAGAAGCCCACCACGTTCAGGCCCATCTTGGCCACGAGCTTGTCCCACAGTTGCTGACCACCACCGGCGTGGATCCAGCTCAGGCCGATTTCCGGGGTGGCGCCCGTGACGGGGCCGGTACCGAACAGGGAGGCCACCTTGGACTTGCCGTACCAGTAGCCTGACACGTGGTGACCACCGTCCAGAACACCCTTGCTCACGGCATCGATGATCTCGAACGCCTTGACCACGGCACCCGCCGGCAGGTATTCGATTTTCAGACGGCCGCCGGACATCTCGTTCACGCGGTTGACGTACTGCTGCGCCATCTCGCTGAAGATTTCGTTCGGGCCCCAGGAACCCTGCATCTTGAACACCACGGGCGCCTGCGCCACGGCAATCATGGGCGCGCCGATCAGGGGCGTTGCCGCGACGGCAGTGGCGGCCTTGCCAAAGAAGCGGCGGCGGTTGACTTCGGGCGTCTTGCTGGCCGAGGGTTGAGCGTCTTCGTGAACTTGGGTCATCGTGTCTCCTGTTGCGTTGTTGGGTATCCCGGACAGAGGTGCTTCTTCCGACAGGACCACGGGATGATTACGGGCAAGCCGTTCTTTGCGCGTTCGGGTTTTCCCGGTGGGTGCCTGGCTGGGTGGTTGCAGATGTTTGATTTCAAAAGAAAATTGCCTATTGGACATAACGAAATATTTCTGCTGGGCCCCGTGTTTCTTCGACATTGACCTGTGCGGTGTATCGGTTTGTTTCTCAGGCGCAGCGAGAAATTTGGAAATGGATTAGGGGCAATTGCAACTCCCTTGCGGTGGGGCGTTCCCGCCGCAGGTGGACGCGCTGCGCGGGCTGCAAGCCATGGCGCGGCACGAGCAACCGCAGAGCCCATCGGGCTTCAGCGCTGTTGCCGGAAGGCGTTCGGCGTCTGGCCGGTCCAGGCCAGGAAGGCGCGCGAAAAGCTTTTGTCGTTCTGAAACCCGGCCGCTTCGGCCACCTGCTTGATGGGCCGGTTCGAGCGCAGCAGCAGTTCGCTGGCGCGCTGCAGACGCACCTCGTCTTTCAGCGCTTGTAGCGTGGCGCCTTCTTCCTTGAGTTGCCGGTGCAGCGTGCGCGCGGACACATTGAGCAGCGCGGCCAGGTCGGTGGCGTTGTGGGTGTCCAGCGGCTGGCTGGCCAGGGCCTGGCGCACGCGCTGCACCAGCAGGCGGTCGCGGCGGTAGGCGCGCACGGTGAGCGGCAGGGCGCGCTGCAGCATCTGCTTCATGGCGGCTTCGTCGCGGCGGATCGGCAGCGACAGGTAGCGGGCGTCGAAGCGGATGGCGGCCGGGCCGGTGTTGAAGGCGGTGGGGCCGTCGAACAGCACGGCGTAGGCGTCCACGTGCAGCGGCGCCGGGTAGGGCAGCTGTGCACTCTGCAGCGGAATGCGCGAATCCACGAACCAGCAGGCCAGGCCGTGGATGTTGCGCAGCACCGATACGAGGGCCAGCTCGCGGAAGTCGCCCAGGTCGCGCGCCTCCTCCACCGCGATGGTGGCGGTGCCGTCGGCCTCGCTCAGGCGCACGGTGATGTCCTCCGTCAGCAGGCTGTGGTGTCGGCACCAGCGGGCCACGGCCAGGCCCAGGTGGGGCGCACTCAGCGACGCGCGGGCCAGCATGCCGTAGCTGCCCCAGGGCAGGCGGCGGCCGAAGCAGCCAAGGCCTTCGTCGTCGAGCTCGCGCATCGCGGCGTCGGAAATGCGCTCCATCTGCGTGGCCGTAATGCGTGCGTTCGGGCGGCGCAGCTGGTCTGGCGCAATCTGTGCCAGGGCCAGCGCATGCGCCGGGTCCATGCCGCGCTGCCGGTAGGCCAGCACCATGGCGCGTACAAAGGCCATGGGCGTGACGGCGGTTGCCGGGTGGCCGGGTGCGGACAGGGGGGGAGGCTGGGCGCTGGGCATGCCCGGCAGTGTGCCCAGCCATGGCACGATTTGCAACCATGCTGGCAACCACCGGCGGGTGGGGGCTCCTATGCTTGCACCCTGGCCGGCGCAGGGCCCATGCGCCGGTCCTTGCCCGTTCCGCAGGAGACGCTTTTCATGAACCCAGAGTCTGCCGCCCGGCTGCTGTCGCAAAGCCTGGCCGCCGGTGCCACCGACGTTCCCCTCATCGAAGTCACCATCGGCGCGCATTTCGATGCGGTGGTGGCCCGCCAGCCCGACCACGAAGCTCTGGTCAGCGTGCACCAGGGCCTGCGCTTCAGCTACCGCCAACTGCAGGCGCAGGCCAACCGGCTGGCCAGCGCGCTGCTGCGCCAGGACCTGCAGCCCGGCGACCGCGTGGGCATCTGGTCGCACAACAACGCCGAATGGGTGCTGATGCAGCTGGCCACCGCCAAGGCGGGCCTGGTGCTGGTCAACATCAACCCGGCCTACCGCACCAGCGAGGTGGAATACGCGCTCAACAAGGTGGGCTGCAAGCTGCTGGTGACCATGGCGCGCTTCAAGACCAGCGA